>CAYTQP010000014.1:0-35335 GCA_964440175.1 uncultured Verrucomicrobiota bacterium | reverse complement strand
GATAAAAATCTTCGCTATCACGGCTTGATACAAGCATTTTCAAGAACCAACCGTATCTACGATGCCACCAAGACCTTTGGAAACATCGTAACCTTTCGCGATTTGGAAAAAGCGACGATTGACGCCATTACGATCTTCGGTGACAAGAACACTAGAAACGTGGTGCTCGAAAAAAGCTACAAAGAGTATATGGAAGGTTTTACCGATATTGCAACCGGAGAGGCTCGTCGCGGTTACGTCGACGTCGTAAAAGAGTTGAAAGAACGGTTCCCGACCCCCGATGAAATCATTACCGAAAAGGATAAAAAGGATTTTGTCAAGCTCTTTGGCGAATATCTAAAGGTCGAAAACATACTGCAAAACTATGATGAGTTTACGGCACTCAAAGCTATTCAGGATCTTGATACTGCCGACCCCAAAGCCGTTGCGGAATTTAAAGAGCTTTACTACGTGGATGATGAAGATTTAAAGGCTCTTCAAGAGGTTGAAATGCCACCCGAAAGAACAATTCAAGACTACCGCTCAACCTACAACGATATTCGGGATTGGCTTCGTCGTGATAAATTAAGCGAAGAAGATGCGACCTCTACACTCGACTGGAATGATGTTGTTTTTGAGGTGGATCTTCTCAAATCTCAAGAGATTAATCTTGATTACATCTTAGAACTTATCTTTGAACACAACAAAAAAACAAAGGACAAAGCATCATTAGTTGATGAGGTTCGTCGTCTTATCCGTGCAAGTATTGGTAACCGCGCAAAAGAGAGTTTAGTCGTGGATTTTATCAACCAAACAGACCTCGACACTATTCAAGATAAAGCCGGTATTATTGATGCGTTCTTCTCCTTTGCTCAAAGAGAACAAAAACGAGAGGCGGAGGAACTAGTGAGTTCAGAGAATCTTAATGAAGAAGCCGCCAAAAGGTATATCATCGCTTCTCTCAAACGAGAATACGCCAGTGAAAACGGTACAGAGCTTAATGCTATTCTTCCAAAGATGAGCCCCTTAAATCTTGAATACTTACAAAAAAAACGTAGTGTCTTCCAGAAGATCGCTGATTTTGTTGAAAAGTTTAAAGGTGTTGGTGGAGAGGTATGATCAGCGGAAAAAGAAAAAAGGCTCAACCTGCCTGAATCATTATTTAAGTTTTGATCAATAATAGATGGGGGCAGTTCAGGGTTTGTCATTTCTTTCGGTCATTGTTGTTATTCCTTCACTTTCGCTTTGCGTTCTGCTATTTGTTGATGCGTGAGTGTAATCGGTGGAACGCAAAGCTGAAGGTGCGGGACAGGTACGATTTTACAGAATACGCGCCGGGTGGGATGAGGAGCATTTGTTGAATCGCGAATAAAATTCGGGGTTTTGACGGTTGTCCAAGCATCGGATAACCGCCCTGAAAAAAGTTCCAACGCCGGGACAAACGATGACCCCTGAACCTCTGGTCATTTTAAACAAAAATCTATGCTATCTTGTCTGCAGGATGAGTAAACTGCGCTCAAATATTTTAAACAGTTTAGCGAGATTTGTATGACTGCGGAATTACCAGCATCTTTCATCAAAAATAAACGTTTTCGGGTGATATTCCTGCTGGTGATGAGCGTTGTTTTATGATTCTGGCGGGGCTTTTGCACAAGGTTCTCACGTCGGTGTTGATCGGCTTTATTCGGGCTTACGTTTTCGAGCCGCTTCTGGACAAGATGGAGCGTATGCGTGTCCGTAGATGTGCGGGATGACATTCATCTACTTGCCCCGGCTTATCTTCCTCGTGTTGGACAAACTGCAAATTTTGTTTGTGCCGCAGTGGCTTTACTGTTATCTTGCGCCCGTAAATTTAACGACAACTTAAGGAACGATATTATGTGTTTAGAATGCGGATGCGGCGAAATTGAGCATAGTCACACCGGGCATAGCCATGCCGGGCATAGCCATGCGCATGATCACGCACACGACCATGGAGAAGTGCGTACGCTCACACTGGGGAAAAAGATACTGGAGCACAATGATCAGCACGCCGCCGAGAATAGGGCGTGGCTGGCGAAGCGTGGGGTTGTTGCCATCAACATCATCTCTTCACCCGGAACGGGCAAGACGACGCTTTTGGAGAGGACTCTGGAGATACTCAAAGGTGAGATACAGTGCGCGGTGATAGCGGGCGATCAGCGCAGTGACAACGATGCGAAACGTTTGCGGGACAAAGGCGCACCGGTCTGCCAGATAGAGACGGGCAATGCCTGCCATCTTGACGCTGTTCAGGTTGGTGATATGTTGCCGGAGGTGGTGCGGGATGGCGTGAAGTTGCTGTTCATTGAGAATGTCGGCAATTTGATATGTCCTTCAGCCTTTGATCTCGGCGAAAACTTTAAGGTGGCGTTGCTCTCTTCAACAGAGGGAGAAGACAAGCCCGTCAAATATCCCGCGCTTTTTTCGCGGGTGCCGGTGGCTGTTTTGACAAAGATGGATCTCGTTCCACATCTTGAATGGGATGTTGCCAGATGCCGTGATTGTCTGCGTCAGGTGCGTCCCGGAGTGTTCATCTTTGAACTCAGTGCCAGAACCGGGGACGGGATGGACGCATGGATTGAGTATCTGAAAAAACTGGTTGCATGAAAAGTTATCTTACGGAATCACCCGCTGAGACGCGGGAGTGCGGTCGTGAGTTTGCGCACGGTTTGAAAGCGGGTGATGTGCTTGCGTTGTGCGGGGAGATGGGTGCGGGCAAGACTTGTTTTGTGCAGGGGTTGGCGCAGGGGCTTGGTGTGAACGAGTTGGTGAGCAGTCCGACATACCTGATTTTGCATGAGTATGACGGAGAGTTGCCACTGTATCACATGGATCTTTACCGTTTGAAAAGCCCGGCTGAGGTGTTGGCGTTTGGTTTTGAGGAGTATCTGAGCGGAGATGGTGTGCTGGCGATTGAATGGCCGGACACCGCGTTTTCGTTTTTACCGGAGAGCACCTGCCGTATCTCTTTTGAGTGTGGAGCGGATGAGAATAAGCGGATTATCAGGATAGACGGTTTGGGATGTTAGGATGTTGACTCTTGCACTGGAAAATTCGTCACCGCAGGCTAGTCTGGCTTTGCTGAGAGGTGACGTTTTGTTGGCGGAGCGCGTCTACCGTCCGTCGTCGCGCGAAAGCGGGCGAATTTTCGAGCTTTTTGAGCAACTATTGAGCGAGACGAATACAGTCTGTGCGGATATTGAGTGTTATGTGACGGGGCGCGGACCCGGCAACTATTCCGGTATGCGTGTTGTGTTGACAATGGCTCAAGCTTTGGCGTTGCCCGGAAAACGTGAGGTTCTGGCGGTGAGCAGTGGCGCGGCACTGGCGAAAGAGACGATGGAGCGGGAGCGGAGAGATGTGGTGGCGGTTGTTGGTGATGCACGCCGGCAACGGTTTTGGATGGGGGTGTTTGAAAGGCGGGACGAAGCGTTGGTGATGGATTGCGATTGGCGGCTTTACAGCGCGGACGAATTGCGTGAGGCCTTGCCACCGGGTGGGGTGGTGGTGAGTTCCGAAATGGATCGGTTGCCGACTGATGACTGGAGCGGGGTTTGCCGGATTGACGAGAATCGTTACCCGTCGGCGTGTGTGCTTGCGGAGCTTGCCAGTATTCGGATTGCAGGAGGAGAAGCGATGGAGCCGCTTCGACCGTTGTATATGCATCCGCCAGTGTAATAAAGGTGGAGAGCGGAGTGAATGAACTGATGGGAAAGACTGAATATATTTACGGAGTGAATCCGGCGTTCGAGTTGGTGCGCGGCGCAAAGCGACATGCCTATGGCGCATGGATAAACAAATCGGCGGCAGCTTCCCCGCGTTTGAAAAAACTCACGGCATTTTTAGAGAAAAACGGTGTTTCTGTCGAGATGGTTGAGAAAGGGCGCTTGTTCGATATGTGCCGAAGTCATGATCATCAGGGAGTGGTGGTTGCCACCGACGGTTATCCGTATGCGGATATGGATGAGATTCTCGGACACAAGCGTTTGCTTTTGCTGGACAACATTGAAGATCCCCACAACGTCGGCGCGGTGTTACGCACTGCTGAGGTGTTCGGATATGGTGCGGTTTGTTTGCCCGCCCGTGGGGTGCCGGGTGTTTACCCGTCGGTGGTTAAAGTTTCTGCCGGCGCGTCGGAGCATCTCGCGATTGCGCATCACCGCAGTGCGAATCAGTTTGCGCGGCAGGCCGTTGAGGCGGGATATGTCATACTGGCTCTGGACGGCAAGGGGGACACCGCCTTGAGCGTGGCGGTGGAGATGAAGCTCGAAAAATTTATGCTGGTGGTCGGAGGTGAGGACAAGGCGGTGGGGCAGTTCATCCTGAATATGGCAGATTATGTTGTCAGGATAGAGCAGTCCGGCAGGATAGATTCGCTCAACGCCTCCGTGTCGGCGGCGATAGCGTTGCACTCTCTGCGATAGTGAAAGGAGTAAAATGGCGGCGATCTTCCATGAAATACGAATTCCTATTCTGTCTCTTCTGGCGGTTGTCTGTACGGGTTGCGCGACACAGACGGTGAATTTTACCTCCTCTCCGAGCGGAGCGCGGGTCGAGTTCGACGGGCACACAGGCAAAACTCCCTGTAAATTGAAAGGTTCGCGCCGCTGCAATGTGGCGGTGGTCTTTTACGGGGATCGGCGCAACGAGATTCATCTGCCCGATTCGCCACCATCATTTATGATTGCTTTGGCTAGCACCGGGCATGGTGCTGCGAACCTGTGTCACGGGGTTTCGTATCCGTTTATCATCTTTGGTAGTTTTGGGCTTGAATTATGTGATTTTTCATCGGACGATTTTGAGGAGGAGATAGTTTGGTTTATCTTTTCGGGTGGGAGTCTTATGATTGGTGGGCTTGTCGACATGCTTGGTAACTGTATTGATGACGCATTTGATTTTGATGAGACCCATGTGCATATAAAATTTGTGAACATTGCGGAGAATAATGGAGAGGGCGGCTTGCCGGATGTGGAATAAAGGTGCGCCGTTTTGGTGTGTTCGGATCGGGGCTATCTTCGCAGATAGAGTTTGGCGCAGGCAATGGCATCGGACAGGGCTTCGTGGTGATTCAGCGGGATATTCATGTGCTGGCAGCAGTCGCTCAGTTTACATGGTTTGAATCCTCTGGCGCGGTAGATTTGCAGTGTACATTCCCAGCGGGCGGGCAGATTCAGCTCGTGATAGTTCAGCCCGTAGTGTTCCATTGTGTTTTTCAGCACTCCGCGGTCGAACACCTCATTGTGAGCAACAATCGTTTGTCCCTGAAGGCGGGATTTGATTTCGGAATACAGCCCGGCAAATGTCGGGACATTCTCGGTGTCTTCGGGATGAATACCGTGGACTCTAATATTTCTATGCCAATAATCGTTTGAGGGTGGACGTATGAGCGTGTAATACTCATCAATAATCTCGCTGTTTTCAACGGTTACAACACCGATCACGCAAGCACTGTTGCGGTATCCGGTTGCGGTCTCAAAACCTATGGCTGTAAAATTCATTTAGTGACGGGTTTCAATATCTGTATCTCCGCCGCGCCCGCATATGGTTTACCCTGCGCTCCTGAGAGTGAGATCAGTTTAAAATAGCGGCAGGTCAACGGATTTTTCAGGTGTTCGATACGGAGTGAGGGGTCATTGACAATATTCCCAAAAGAGCCACTGGCGGCGGGTTTCCAGATTTTACCGTCGTTACTGACCTCGAAGCGCCAGTCTTCAATCATGGAGTCAGGTACTCTCCTATCTTGTCTTGGCAGGTATGTGAATCCGGTGATGGTACGTGTTTTCCCCATGTCAATTGCCAAATGATGGGGATGTTTTGGGATGGGGTTCTCCCACGAGGTGTGCCAGAATGTGTGCGAGTTGCCGTCAAAAGCCTTCTCCGCCGCCCACTTATCCGATTGAACGCTGGACACCGACAGTACGCGCCAGTTTTTGACCGGCACAGTGGGCAGTTTCTTTTGGGTGATGGTGACGGGTTTTGAGTAATGAACAGACACTTTATTAATCACGGGCGGTAGTCGAGAGTCGATTATGCGGAGTCTCAATTTTTGTGTTTCAACCGTGTTGAAGCGCATGATTTTTTTGTAGCCGACAGTTGATCCCGAGGCGACTTCAAGCCATGAATCGTCAATCCATGCATCCAGTGCATGCTTTTTCACGCGTTGCCCGTGCCGTTCAATATCCTCCTGTAGCAAAAATCGGTTAATCTTACTGAGTCCGGGCAGGGTGATAATCAGGCTTCCGGATTTTTCCGATGGATGCCAGCCGGTTGCCGGATTTTCATCCAGAACTCCCGGTGTTTCGCATTTGGCATTCTCCGCCAGATCATTCCCGTAGGTGTCTCGTATCCTCTTGCCGGATGTTGTCAGGGATGCAACGTCTCTGTTGGAAAAGCGACCTTCACGGTTGGGCGGAACATTCAGGATGAGCGTCGTGTTGCCGCCGATAGAACGCTCATAGATGTCGAAGACCTCTGCTTCGGGGCGGACTCTCTGTTTTGTGTCGTCGCGATAGAACCAGCCCCGTCTGATCGACGTATCGACCTCCGCTGGCAGGTAGTAGAGATATTTCGCGTTCAGCAGTTTTTTGTCGCCACCCAGATCCTCGCCACGCAGATCCGGCCACTTGCATTCGCCAGGGTGTGTTGGCAGGGGAATTACATTCCATTCGCTTTTACGTGTCCGTCCCGCCTCGTTCCCGCACCAGCGGACATCCGGGCCTTTCCCGAAAATCACCGCCTCCGGTGCCAGTTCGCGGATGAGTTCATACCAATAAGAGTATGTGTACACCTGTCCGCCCTTCCGCTTTGGATGTGCACCGTCAAACCAGACTTCATGGATCGGACCGTACTCGGTCAGTAGTTCAAAAAGCTGATTGAGGAAATATTCGTTGTAGTCATCCACCTTAAAACGGAATGTGCGCATGTCATTGAACGGACGACCTGCGATTGGACGTGGTATTGTGCGCATCGAATATTTGCTGCCGTTCCCGTAGAGTCCATCTGCTGCCTCGATCTGGTGGAGATCGGCGGGGGAGAGGTAGACCCCCATCTTGAGTCCGTATTTTTTGCAGGATTTCGCAAGGTTACGCAGTACATCCCCTTTCCCGTTCTGCCATGGTGAGCCGGCGATGCTGTGATCCGTGTAGCGGGTTTGCCACAGGCAGTAGCCATCGTGATGTTTGGCAGTGATGACAACCATGCGCATGCCGGCGGCTCGCACTGTGCGACACCATTGATCCGTGTCCGCTTCGGGTGGATTGAAGAGGGCATTGTCCTCCATGCCTGTTCCCCACTCACGGCGGCTGAAAGCATTGGGTCCCCAGTGGACAAAGCAGATATATTCGGTGCGGAGATAGTCCATCTGACGTTTTGTCGGACCGATGTGCGCCGCCTTCTCAATAATGCTCTCCGGCGTGTCCGCATGTGTTATTGCGATTAAATTTGTAATAAACTCCGAGTGTGGTGCGACCGGAGCGTTGACGTTTGGTGGTTGAAATTTTTCAGTCGCCATATCAGCGTCCGCACCCGTAGTGTTCATGAGGAGAGCCAGAATGCATCCGGCAAACAGTAGTCGATTTGCAATATCAGCAATCATTATTATTTCTTTCAAGTTCGTTTTAAAAGACAGGCAGTTTAGTGGATATCCGCGTTAAACGCCATATCTTTCTTTGGAAACCATTGCATCTGGAAACCCTTTTTACTGTTGGAATAAATCGCAGTTTGCAAACTGAAGAGGGAAATTACTGGAAAACGTTGATATAACAGGGTTTTACTCCCGTTTTTTTGCAGCTTGTAAGCTGACGGGAAAAAGCTGTTTTAGTGACAGATTGATGTTCGTTTTCGAGTGAACTGAATTTCATTGCAAATCTTGGCTGTTGGTGTGTGCATAATCCCGCTGTTGAGTGATCCATGTTGTGTTCGATGACGATGATTGTTAACCGTTTCGCGTAGAAACAACATTTATGTGCCCCAATTTATATTTTGATTTCAGGGGCTTTTGCATTACTATGACGGCATTGAAACAGATTGGAGATTGAGAAGATGAGTACTTTGGGCGAGATTAACGGGAAATGTGAAAAAGAGAGTGCTGTGCTGGAAGCAGTGCGTAAAGAGATGGCGCGGGTGATTGTAGGGCAGGGGACGTTAATTGAGCGGCTGTTGCTGGCACTGCTGTGTGATAAACACGTGCTGATTGAGGGTATTCCGGGGTTGGCAAAAACATTGACCGTTACCACGCTGGCTCAGATCCTGGATGTCTCTTTCAGCCGTATTCAGTTTACGCCGGACTTGTTGCCGGGGGATTTGATAGGAACACAGATATACAGTCAGACCACCGGTGAGTTCAGGGCACACAAGGGACCGATATTCGCGAACATCATTCTGGCGGATGAGATAAACCGCTCGCCGGCGAAGGTTCAAAGTGCGTTGCTTGAGGCGATGCAGGAGCGACATGTGACAATAGGCAAGGAGTGCTTTCAACTTGATTGTCCGTTTCTGGTTATGGCCACTCAAAACCCTGTCGAGCAGGATGGAACTTACCCTCTGCCGGAGGCGCAGGTGGATCGTTTTATGTTCAAGGTCATAGTTGGTTACCCCAGCCGTAGCGAGGAGCTGGAAATTCAGCGGCGAATGGCGAACTCAAATCCCGCACTCGCCGCACGTGCGGTTATTGGTCCGAAAGAGATAATGCGAATGCGGAAGCTGGTGGATGAGGTGCACATGGCGACGGAGATTGAGGAGTATATCCTCGATATTGTGATAGCAACCCGCGACCCGAAACAGTTTGGGCTGAATGTTGGAGAATATATCCGCTACGGAGCCTCGCCGAGAGCGACAATTTTTCTGACAATGGCTGCACGTGCGCACGCATTGATGAACGGCAGGGGATATGCTACGACGGATGACGTGAAAGCGGTGGGCATGGATGTGCTTCGGCATCGCATCATTATTACCTATCAGGCCGAGGCACGCGAAATCTCGCCGGAAGATATTCTCGCGAAAATATTCGATGCTGTGGAGGTTCCGTGAGAGAGATGGCGAGGATGTTATGATCTCGAAAGAGCTTGAGGCCAAAGTCCGGCTGATACAGATATACAGCGATAAGATCGTAAGAGAACTCCTGGCGGGGGAGTATAAAAGCGTCTTTAAGGGGGAGGGAATAGAGTTCGATGAAGTGCGGATGTATCAGGCAGGTGATGAGGTACGCTCAATCGATTGGAATGTGACCGCACGCACGGGTGAGACTCATGTGAAACGCTACATCGAGGAGCGCGAGCTGAACCTTTTTTTTCTGGTGGACCTTTCGGCATCAGGACTGTTTGGTGGTGGCGAAAAGACGAAAAATGAGACAGCGGCGGAGCTGTGTGCGCTGCTGGCGTTCTCTGCTATCAAAAACAATGACAAAGCGGGGTTGATTATATTCACGGATCGCGTCGAATTGTTTATCCCTCCGGCGAAAGGAAGCCGGCACGTTTTGATGATGATTCGGAAACTTCTCGAATTTGAGCCGTGCGGAAGGGGAACCGATATAACGCTGGCACTGGATTATTTCGGGCATGTTGCACGAAAGGCGAGTGTCGTTTTTTTGGTGTCGGATTTTCAGGACAGCGGATTTGAGGATACGATGCGGGTCTTGAAGCACCGTCACGATCTTATCGCCGTCCCCATTATCGACCGCCGTGAAATATCCATGCCGTCCGTCGGACTACTGGAGCTGCGGGATTTGGAGACTGGCGATCTGATGGTGTGCGACACTGGCAGTGCCCGTGTGCGAGAGCGTTTCGAGGGGTTCTCCAGGCGGCGGCTGGAGGAGTTGAATGTGAGTTTAACGGAGATGGGGGTAGACCAGATAAAAATATTCACGGATGAGGATATTGTGAATAAAGTGGCACTTTTTTTCCGGGCGCGCGAAAGGAGGTTGACAGGTGAGGTTATGCGCTGATATCGCACGATGCCTGTCTTGGCGGATTCTGCCCATGTTTGTTCTGTTGCAAATGGTCTGTGGAGCGACCACTGGTTCGGAGCCGCTGGCGGTTGAAACGCGCACTGCGCTTTCGGAGCGCGTCGATTTGCCGCTTGACGATGACCCGCTGTCGGTTATCGGATCACTCCCTGAAATAAGAGGCATAATGCCGCCAATCGAGGAGTTGCCGCCAAATCGATGGTTGTGCGTGGCGGGCTGGATGGCGGTTATTGCGGTCGTTGCCGTGCTGATTCTCCTCCAGCGTCGTCGTTACATCGCACGTTTTGCGTATATATGTGCCTTGCGGGCACTGCGGGGACTGAGACATGACGATTTGACAGATGACGAGGATATAAAACGCTTCTATCTGCGTCTCAACCAGGTGTTGCGCAAATATATTCAGCGGTGCTATGGGATTAATATTGTTCCGCGTAGTCACTGCTGGTTTCGGGTGAGTACGGTTCGCGGTGTCTGCCGGTTGTCGCGCACAAATATGGAGTTGCTTGCTGATCTGGATGTTCGCCCGAACGGTGATGAGGCGCGGCAGATGATTCAGAACCTGTTGCGGACTTGCGATTTGGTGAAATTTGCGGAATACCGCCCCACGCCCGCCAAGGCACTGGCAGCACTGGCTGCGGGTATCAGGTTTGTGAAAGAGACGGCGGCGTTGCGGGAAGGAGTCGGCGAAGAATGATATTCACGACACCATGGGCGTTCGCGCTTTTTGCACCGCTTGCACTGATATTGGCGACGCGGTTTGTCGCCCGTGGCGGTGAGGCGTTTTCATTCTCATCGCTCCGCGCCGTTGGCGCGGCAGGCAAGTCACTGCGTCAGCGTCTACTGTGGATTGTTCCAGTAGCGGAGATGCTCGCCGCCACTCTCTTTATTTTCGCCCTGGCCCGCCCGCAGGAAGGGGTACGCCAGATCAAAGACACCACCGAGGGGATTGCGATTGAGATGCTTATGGACATTTCGAGCAGTATGAGCATCTCGATGCGCAACACCGCGAACAGAGATTCGCGCCTCAGCGTTGCCAAACGAGTGTTTGAAGATTTTATCACAGGTGATGGCAACGAGCTTGACGGACGTTCAACGGATATGATTGGATTGATCACTTTTGCGCGTTATCCGAACACGGTTTGTCCGCTGACTTTGAGTCACGACATGCTTGTATACTTTGCCCGTGAGCTTCAGATTGAGGAACGACCCAATGAGGATGGAACTGCGTTTGGAGACGCTGTCGCGATTGGAGCCGCACGCCTGCAGAGTGTGGAGGCCGCAACATGGGCACAAACAGCAAAGGTTTCCGGTAGCTACCGCATCTGTGGCAAGGTGATAATTCTGCTGACAGATGGGGAGAATAACTGCGGTCGGCATCTACCGCTGGAGGCGGCGGCGTTGGCACGCAAGTGGGGTGTACGGGTTTACACTATCGGGTTTGGGGAGCAAAAGGCGCGTGTCCGATTAAGACCCGGTGCGCCGCGAACCACCCGACCTCTCGACGCGGTTGATGAGAATCTGTGGCGGATAGCGGATATGACTGGTGGTGTTTTCAGGCGTGCGCATGACGAGGAGTCGTTGCGTGCGGTTTACAAAGAGATCGACAAATTGGAAAAGCTCCAGTTCGCGGAGCTGGGGCATATAGATTATCAGGAACGATTCATGCCGTTCGCCGCAGTGGGAGTTCTGCTCCTTTTTCTGTCGGTGGTTTTGAAAACAACGTGGTTGAGGAAGACCTGATGAATGTTGGTTTGGCACAGTTTGTTTTTCTTAATCCGGTGGCACTCACGCTTTTGCCGGGAATTTTGATGGCGGCATTGCTGTTGAGGCGTGCGACGCTCAAAAGTGCTGTAGCACGGCGGTTGTTTGCCGGGGAATTGGGTTCAGGGCGTTTGCGTGGTAGTTATGTTGAAAAAGGTTTGCGTTTGCGTGGACTCGCATTGTTGCTGTCGGTTTTTTTCGCTGTATTGGCACTCGCCCGTCCGGCGTGGAATCCACAGAGGAAAGATGTTTTTCGCCGGGGACGCGACGTAGTTTTCGTGCTGGATGTCTCCCGCAGTATGCTGGCGAAGGATGTGGTTCCGAGCCGTTTGGAGAGCGCCAAGTTCGCGGTGGCAGGATGTCTGAACAGGCTAGAAGGCGATCGCGTCGGGCTTATCGTTTTCGCGGGTGAGGCACGTGTGAAGTGTCCGCTAACACTGGATTATGACTGCTTCAGAAAAATACTTATGGACTGCGGTCAGCATTCGGCGGTGCGTGGTGGCAGTGTGCTTGGCGAGGATGTAAGCATTCTTGTCAAAAAGGTACTCAGTGGTGGCAAACCGGGATATCAGGATGTTATACTCATCAGTGATGGAGAGTATCACAGCGGCGGTTCCGCCACGCTGGCGCGTACGCTGAATGATGCCGGCGCACGTTTGATTGCGGTAGGGGTTGGCGATCCCGGCAAAGGTGCCCGCATCCCTTTGCAGAAATCCGACAGCGACCCGGATAAATTTTTAATGTATGAGGGGCGCGAGGTGCGGACAAGGCTGTGTTCCGACAGATTGCGTACGCTGACGGAGGCGACCGTAGCGGGGATATATTTTGATGTAGGGACAGGGAATATAGACTTGGGTCGAATTTATCGTCAACTGATAGAGCGGGCGGAGGGTGAGGAGGTGAGTGCGGGTGAGGTACTGGTCTATACGGAGGGCTTTCAGGGTTTTCTCATTGTCGCTGTTTTGCTCATCTTTGCGGGCATTGTCCCCGTTGCCACTTTCAGGTTGGGGCGTGGGCGAGTGTTGCTGGTTTTCGCGGCACTCTACGGCATTGGCGTGTTCGCTCCAGGCGGGTGTTTCGCGGGGATGCGCAGTGAGCTTGATGCAGGCGCGAAGTCGTACGCCGCCGGGGATTTCAGTTCCGCCGTCAAAATATTCGCGCACGGTGTTGAGGTATATCCAGAATCACGGGAGATGCGTTACAATCTCGGTACGGCATATTGTGCCTCCGGCAAACACGATGTCGCCAGCAAAGCATTTGAGAGCGTGTTGCACGACAATCCAAATGAACAGTTGGCGACCAGGACGCTCTACAACCTTGGAAATGCCACTTTTCACATGGCGTACGCGAAAATAGGCTCCAATCTCGCTACTGCCGCGAAAATGTTTAGTGAAAGTGCCGTACGCTACCGTCAGGTTCTTGAGATTGATGCCGACAATGCGGATGCCGCGTTTAACATGGAGATTGCGCTCGCCATGGAGAAGGCGGTCAGGGAGATGGAGTCATTGAGGAAAAACAGCAATAACAAAAAGCATGAGTCCGCAGACGAGAAAGAGGGGGAGGAGAGCGACGTAGAGTTGAATGACCAATTCAAGGACGCACCGCCGGATTCGAGGGAGGGAGAGCGATTCCTCATGCCGACGGAAAACCCTGAGGATATTCTTGAAGAGGAGCGGCGAAATAATGAGAAGAGACTGAAGAGAATTGAACAGGAAGAGGTTGATGTGGAGAAGGATTGGTGAAGAGGTTTATAATGAGATTGAGCATACTGAAAACGGTTGGAGCGGGATTGTTGTGTGCAGTTTCTGTGCGGATTGCCATCGCCGCGCCGATGACACCCCCGGACGGAATAAGACTGGAGATGACCTTGTCGAAGAGTGAGTGTCTGGTTGGAGAGCCGTTGTTGCTGACCGTCACATGGTGCAGTGAAATCCCGTGGAGTGCTTTTATGGATGTCGATCTGGGGCTGCCGGTTCTGCGCTCCGGGGAGTTCAGAGTGCTCGATGCTGACGCATCCCAACCTGTTGACATTGAGAAGGCGATGGGGTTGCCGGTGTACGACACCCGTGTTCTCGCCATCCCCGGCGTATCGGGTGCGGGTGAAACAAAGTTGAACACATTAACGTTCAGTAAGGTGTTGATTCCGCTGAGGGATGGTGAACTCAAAATTCCCAAGGCCGTTTTGCGCTGTTCAATCCTGGAAGACATAGCGCGTAGAAACAGCTATACGAGCAGGTATCCAAGCTACTTCGACAACAATTTCTTTCGAAGAGATGTGCCTGATGGTTTTTGTGAATTTGAGACAGCTTGCTCCGGGCGAAAGATTGCGGTGCAACCCCTTCCATCCGGGGTTTCGTTGACGGAGATTGTGGCAGTCTGCGGCAATCTGGAGGTTTCTGTGACAGCCACGCCGCGCTCTGTGAGAATTGGAGAACCGATTGAACTGTGTGTGCGGCTGAAGAGCGATGAATATCCCGAAGGCGTTTCCCGTCCCGATATTGCGGAGCAGTTGCGGTCGGGCGGATTCAGTTGCGATGAGACTGTCATGACACCGCAGTATGAGGGTGGCGCGGTAGTTTTTAAATACATTATCAGACCGGAAAATGCGGATATTACGCGGATTCCGCCCATTGTCTTGCGGTACATTGACAGCAACTCCGCCGCTCTTGTTGAGATCAATTCTGCGTCAGTTCCTGTTTCGGTTTCGCGGAGACGGGTTATAGAACTTTCCGATGCCGAGGGACCGGGTGTGAAGAATCCCGGTGTGGCGTTTTCTCCTCATGCGCTACTGGCAGTTTTGGCGATAGCGGTTGGTTTTGGCGGCGCGGCGTTGTATCTTTTAAGGAAGAAAAAACAGTAAAAAAAGACTGTCCAAGCCTTGAAATTTTATGGTAGAAAAGCTCCAGAGTTTGGATATGCGTAACAGAAACGGGGATGTGGATGCAGTGGCACTATTTAGACGGACGCAAGACGATTGGTCCGATATCGGAAGCGGAGATGTTCCGTCTTATAGATACTGGCGTGGTTAACAAGAAGACGCTGGTCTGGAATGAGAGTATGAAAGACTGGGCTTGTGTTGGAGAGACCTCGTTGAGGAATCGACCCACTCCCCGGGGGATTGTGGAGCCGATTCAGCATCCCATGGCGGTTGATGAGCCGAAGCGGCGGGTCTTTTTCCTGGAGATTGCGGGGGCGTTCATCTTTCCGTTTAAAGGTTCAGGTCCGATATTTATCGTGATTGGCTGGCTCTTTTTCTGGTCTGCGCGGTTCGCGGTTGGAATGGGTGGGATCTTTGGTATAATCGCGTTTTTTCTGTTTGCCGGTTACCTCTGCGCTTATATGCTGAAGATAATAGCGCATACGGCGGCGGGCGAGGATGAGATGCCGGACTGGCCAAGTATCGGGCATGGGTGGGAGGAGATAATGTATCCGTACTTTATGGTTTTAATCGGCTTATTTGCCTGTTTTGCGCCGCTGGCTGTTTTTAGCATACTCTGGTGGAAGACGGGCTTCTTCAATATTTATGTTTTTGGCGGGTTAATAGCACTGGGGTTTTTTGTTCAGCCAATGGTGTTTTTGTCGCTGGCAATGCACGAGTCGTTTATGGGCTTGAATCCGGGAATTATTTTCATCGCTATAGTGAAAACGTTCTTCGCCTATCTATTTGTGATCGTTGTTCTGATTTTCATACTGGCTGTTCGCACTGTCGGGGTGGCATTGCTCACAGAGTTAACCTCTCCCATTGTCGCCTCATTGATTTGTTATTTAATAGCGTTCTATTTTTCGGTTGTCGAGATGCGGATGCTTGGTGTTCTGTTTCGATGTCATGAGCACAAACTTAACTGGTTCGATCTGTAACGCTGTTCATATTATGAAATGACACCTCCGTTCCAAAGTTACAGACAGTTCATGCTCGACACTTGCGGTGTGGCACTCTATCGGATACCGATTGATCTACAGTTGGGATGTCCCAACCGTGAAATCGACGGTTCCGGCGGTTGTGCGTTTTGTCCCGCTGACGGGGCGAGAGCCGTGCAGACGCGGAATGTGGCGACTGTCGCGGAACAGATATCGGAGGCGGTGAAATTCGCTAAACTCCGTTACGGTGCTGAAAAATTCATGGCATATTTTCAGGCATTCACGACTACACATGCCACACCCGCCGAACAGAGGAGGTTTTATGATGAGGTGCTGAAACTTTTTCCTTTCGACGCTGTCACAATCGCCACACGTCCCGACTGTTTGGATTCCGGCACACTTCGTGTTCTGGAAGCACTCAATGCCCGCGTTGATCTCTGGATTGAGCTTGGTGTTCAAACTTTGCGAGATGAGACCCTGCGGCGAATCAACCGCGGTCATACGGCGGCGTGTAGTCTGGAGGCAATTCGCAAACTCTCTGAACGTCGGATTAAGATAGCCCCGCACGTCATAATTGGTTTACCGGGTGAGACCGAAGCGCAAATAAGCCAGATGGCGGATCAGATTGGATCTCTGCCGGTTCAGGCGGTAAAAATTCACAACCTGCATGTAATTCACGGCAC
This sequence comes from uncultured Verrucomicrobiota bacterium, assembly GCA_964440175.1. Taxonomy (GTDB): domain Bacteria; phylum Verrucomicrobiota; class Kiritimatiellia; order CAYTQP01; family CAYTQP01; genus CAYTQP01. Next base: position 19,072 of record CAYTQP010000014.1, on the reverse strand, counting down.
ACAGCTCGCACGTGAGTTTGCCGAAAATCCGTTCCCTGTTTATGATGAACACGAGTATGGTGAAATTTTGATCGATTTTCTGCGTCGCTTGCCCGCTGGTCTTCCGATTATTCGCTTCTCAACCGACACGCCGAAGGAAGACCTGGTCGCGCCACGCTGGACGCTCTCAAAAACGGCGTTCAGTGAATGGATTGCGAGGCAAATGACGCTACGTGAGTGCCGACAGGGGGATATGCATCCTTCCGCCCAGCCACCCGCCGTTTCGCGCCACCGGGAAAAACCGCTTCTCACCGATGACGGCAGTGTGTCGTTCTGGAGTCAGACATACCGCCAGCACTATCACATGAAGGCCGGTGCACGCCATGAGGCACTGACGCAGTACGTGAACGCCTGCGGTTTCACCCGGCATCTCGGTGAGCGGAATCTTAATCTCCTCGATGTGTGTTTCGGGCTGGGATACAACACTCTGACCGCCTGTTCCGTTGCGGAACGTCTTCAGGCGGGACGGTTATGTGTTACGGCATTGGAGATGGACCGCCGTGTGGTTGGTGCGGCGGCACGTGAAGTGTTGGAGGAACCCGGCGATTCGTTTTCGTGGAGGGATTGCCTTGAGCAACTCTATGCGACGGGTCGGTTTCAGGCGGATTATTTTGATATTCGCGTGATCTGGGGTGATGCACGTCGGTGCGCAGGAGAGTTGTGTGAAGGCGATTTCGATCTGACTTTTCTGGACCCCTTTTCATCTCAGCGCAATAGTGAACTCTGGACCGTAGATTTTTTCAGAAAACTTTTTGACTGCCTCTCTGATGACGGAATTTTGCTGACTTATTCATCTTCAATTCCTGTGCGTGCCGGACTCATACGGGCAGGATTTCATGTTGGGAAAAACTCTCACTCCGCGAATTGTCCTGAAGGAACAGTGGCGACGAAAAGCGTGTTGACAGAACTTCAGCCGCTGACGACGGGAGAGCTACACCTCATACATGAGACCGCCAGAGGGGTTCATTATCGTGATCCCTCTCATATCTGGAGTAACGGCCAGATTCTAAAAGACCGCCAGGATCGCATGCGTGCATTTTCTGAATCCAGGTTTGCAATTCAGTAAATCTCTTGTTATGAGAGTTGATAAAAATTATGGAAATATTAGTTATAATTTTAGTGTTGCTGATTGGGACGGGCGTTGCGATTGTGATGAAGGTTCGCGTTCAACGGCGGCGTAGACGGCTTCGTGCCACTCCGGCTCCGCTGACCTGGTTGCCGATTCTGGAAAAGACTCTGCCGATGATTGCGCGTATGTCGGATGAGCACAAAAAGCAGCTCTTCAGTTATATGCAGGTTTTCATCGGGGAGACTAATTTTGAGGGTTGTGGCGGTTTGGAGTTGACCGAAGAGATTGAGGTGACCATTGCCGCTCAGGCATGCATGCTGTTGCTGGGGCGCGAAACCAGAGTGTATCCCCGACTCAAAACAGTTCTTGTTTATCCGCACACCTATCAAGGTGGACGTAAAGGGGTTTTGGGCGGTGACAACGGCGCGAGCGCACGTCTTGGTGAGTCGTGGAACTGTGGGGTAGTGGTGCTTTCATGGAACAGCGTCAAGGGTGGCGCACGTAATTTTGAGGATGGTCACAATGTCACATTTCACGAATTCGCGCATCAACTCGATCAAGCGTCTGGCTCTGCGAACGGGGCACCTGTGTTGCCGGAACGGGCGGCTTATTCAACATGGGCGCGGGTCTTTACTGCTGAGTACAAGGAGTTGGTCAATAAAGCCCGGCGTGGTCGAAAAAGCACAATAGATCGTTATGGAGCCACCAACGCTGCCGAATTCTTTGCCGTTGCCACAGAGACCTTCTTTGAAAAACCGCGCCAGTTGAAGAAGAAGCATCCTGAACTCTACGAAGAGTTGCAGTACTATTATAAGGTGGATCCGATAGAATGGGTGGAGTGACGAATAGTTCGGGCTGTGGAGACACTACTTTCATCAGCGTCTCGTAATCTTTGACGTAGAGGGTTTCGTCGCACACAAAACCCCCGAAGTTTACTAATATGAATATTTGCGTGGTGGTTAAAGGAGTGTTTGTTGGGAGCCGCCGGATTTGAGGTTGAGTTTTTCGTATGCGCGGTCTGTGGCGATGCGACCTTGCGGGGTGCGTTGGATGTAGCCTTCCTGAATCAGGTAAGGTTCGTAGACCTCCTCGATGGTTTCGCTCTCTTCGCCGATGGAGACGGCGAGGGTCTTTATACCAACCGGCCCGCCGGAGAATTTGAGAAGAAGGGTTTTAAGGATACGTTTATCCATTTCGTCGAGACCGTCTGAGTCGATTTCGAGCATGGCTAGCGCGGCATCTGCCACTTGGCGGGTGATGTTGTTATCGGCCTTAACCTGGGCGTAGTCGCGAACGCGTCTCAGAAGGTTGTTGGCAATACGTGCCGTCCCTCTGGAGCGTTGCGCTATCTCCATGGCACCGTCATCTTCTATACTGACATTTAAAATGAGTGCAGAGCGTAGAATTATCTGTTTAAGATCAGCGGCTGGATAATAGTCGAGACGGTTGGTCAGTCCGAAGCGTGATCGAAGCGGGGCGGTGAGCAGTCCGCTACGTGTGGTGGCACCGATGAGTGTGAACGGTTCCACATTCAGGCGCACTGAGCGTGCGCTGGGACCCTGATCGATCACAATGTCAATCACAAAATCCTCCATGGCGGAATAGAGATACTCCTCCACGGTACGCTGAATACGGTGAATCTCATCTATGAAGAGAATATCACCGCGTTCCAGATTGGTGAGGAGTCCGGCGAGATCGGCAGGTTTGTCTATGATTGGTCCGGAGGTGACCTTGATGTTCACCTCCATAGCGTTGGCGAGTATGTATGCGAGGGTTGTCTTGCCGAGACCCGGCGGACCGGACAGCAGGACGTGATCGAGAACATCTCCGCGTCCGCGTGCGGCTTCGATAAACAGCTCCAGGCGTTCGCGTATTTTGAGCTGTCCTACAAAGTCCTGAAATCGCGATGGGCGCAACTTAAGATCTAATTCGCAGTCTTTCTTTTCAATATTTTCCCTGGCGGGGAAATTCTCAATGGTCATTTTTGTCTATCCAGTTTCGGGTTTTGGATGCGGAATATACAGGAAAGTTCAGAGCTATGATAGAAATAGTTGAGGTTAGTGTGAGAGGCTTCGTCGCACAATCTCCTCTACGCTCATCTCCGGGGTTATATCGTCCAGTATTTTGGTGAGCATTTTACGGGAGGTCATCTGGTTTTGACCGAGCGAGACGAGGGCGAGCATGGCATCGCGCAGACGGATATCGTCTATATTATCGCCTCCGGTTGCCGCTTCGAGGGCATCTCCCGCGCTGATTTTATCGCGCAACTCAATAACGACCCGCGCCGCCGTTTTTTTTCCTATTCCCGAAACAGAGGCCAAGCGTTTTGTGTCGCCATCGGTGATGGCGAGGGTCAATTCGCGCGTCGAGAGCGTACTCAGTGCGCTTAATGCAAGTTTGGGGCCGATGCCGCTGATGCTTATCAGTTTTTCGAACATTGCGCGTTCATCTTCCCTGTAGAATCCGAAAAGAAGATGTGTGTCTTCGCGAATATGGTCATATATAAGCAGTCGACAGTTGACATTTTGTTCGGGAAGCCGATCATAACTGCTGAGTGGTATAAAAACTTCATATCCCACACCGCCAACATTCAGCACTGCGCGTGTGGGCTGTTTTTCCACCAGTTTCCCTTCGAGAAATGTGATCATGTCCTCATCCATCCAGTTTGTAAACCAAAGTCAGTCGGCATTAATGGATAATCACCGCCAGATTGCAATGTTAAATGTGACAAAAGGTTCCGGGACGAATATATTTGCATGAAGCACGCAGAACGGCTAAAGTCCGTCTCTAAAATAATATGAGTGAAATATGACAATGAACACAACCCTTTTAGAATCTTTATCCGGGCGTATAGCCGGGCATGTGAAGGATGTCCCGCGCTCTGGAATTCGCGACTTTTTTGATATTGTCAGCGAAATGCCGGACATTATCAGCCTGGGTATTGGCGAACCAGATTTCGACACACCGAAGCATATTCTGGATGCGGCTGTTTCCAGGCTGAGAAACGGCGCAACACACTACACGTCCAATCTGGGTCTTACCAAAACTCGTGAGGCACTGGTCGGGTATGTGAAAAAGACATTCGGTTTTGAGTGTGATCCGGAAACGGAAATGTTGCTCACTGTTGGCGTGAGCGAGGCGGTAGATCTCGCTATTCGGGCGCTGATAAATCCCGGCGATGAGGTTCTCTACCACGAACCATGCTATGTCTCGTATCAGCCGCTGATCTCTATGGCACACGGAGTGCCGGTGGCGGTGACAACCTTCCCCGAAGACGATTTCCGGTTGACTCGTGAGCATCTGGAGGCGAAAGTGAGCGAGCGCACCAAGGCATTGCTTCTCAATTTCCCTAACAACCCGACTGGTGCTATTCTGTTGCGGAAGGATTTGGAGGATATTGCGGCGTTTGCCTGTGAGCACGACCTGATTGTCATTAGTGACGAGATCTATGCGGAGCTGACCTATGATGGGGAGCATGTCAGTATTGCGTCCCTGCCGGGGATGATGGAACGCACTATCTTTCTTCACGGTATGTCCAAGGCCTGGGCGATGACGGGGTTTCGGATGGGGTATGCCTGCGCCCCGGCACCGTTGATAGACGCGATGATGAAGATTCATCAATACACGATGCTCTGTTCTCCGGTTCTTGGACAGGAGGCGGCCATTGAGGCGTTACGGAATCCAGAGGAAGATATCGCCGTTATGCGCAATGAATATCGGCGACGGCGTGATGTGTTGACAAATGCCTTTATGGAGATGGGGTTGCCGTGTTCGACCCCGGCCGGTGCATTTTACGCATTTCCCTGTATAGCCGGGTTGAATATTTCCGCCTATGATTTTGCGATGCGATTCATTGAAGAGCATGCTGTCGCGGTTGTGCCCGGCACTGCGTTTGGTGAGGCCGGAAAGGGCTTTTTGCGCTGTTCGTATGCCGCTTCTATTGAGGATTTGCGTGAGGCTATGTCGCGAATGGCTATTTTTGTGGATACGCTTCGGCGCGAGGCGGGGTTTGCGGCAGGGGTTTCTCCCGTCTGAGAGAAGTTCGCAAACGGCAGGGTATTGCCGATAAGAAAAGAGGGATTTGGTGCGGAAAGGTGACACATTTGATGTGATGTGCAGTATATCGGCTCTGCTGGCGGATGTGGTTTCTGTATATGCCGGGGTTATGCTGGCGGTGTGGGTGCGTTTCGACAGCGGATGGATTTCGATGCGCTATGATCTGCCCGCGTCGCGCTACATTTACTATATTGGTGCCGGGTTTGCCGCTCTGCTTTTTGTCCTCATATTTCAGATGCTCGACCTGTATAAGCGACCGCAGACGGGTGCTTTCAGCGAAAAGATACCGCGCATAATCCGGGCGTGCGGTCTTGGGGTTCTGCTTGCGTTCGTCCTCGCCTCGGCAATAAGGACTGAGCCGCCGTTCTCCCGCGTGGTTGCCGGTTTATCGTTTTTCACAATAAGCTCAATTGTGCTGATAGTGCGGTTTGCCTTATCGCGTATTGAGCGACATTACGCCAAGTATCAGACCCATAAAAACAACATTATCATTTTGGGTGTCAACATCACCGCTGCCAATCTGAAAGCGGCGATTGAGAGAGAACCACGGCTACGTTCGCGGGTGCTTGGGTTTTTGCGGGTTAATAAAGACCCTTCTCATAAGGACATTGCGGAAGATATGATTATGGGTGAAGTAGAGGAACTTTCCAGACTGTTGGATGAGAACAATGTTGATCAGGTCATACTAACCGCGTCGGAACTTGAACGCTCGCGCATGGTTGAGATTATTCTGCTCTGTGAACGCACCGTTGTGCAGTTCCGGATGGTCCCGGATATGTTGCGTCTGCTTACGACAAAAGTGGATATACAGACCATTAATGGCATCCCTCTGCTGGGAACAGGGAAATGGCCGCTGGACTGTTTCTGGAATCGCGCCACCAAGCGAATAGAGGATATCAGCGGCGCGTTGATCGGTCTGTTTCTCTCCCTGCCAGTTCTGGCGATTGCCGCAATTTTCATCAAGCGTTCATCGCCGGGTCCTGTCTTTTTTAAGCAGGTGCGCTGTGGGCAACATGGAAATCACTTCACACTCTACAAGTTGCGGACTATGCGTACGGATGCCGAGACAGATGGAACACCGGGATGGACTACCGAGGATGATCCCCGTCGAACCCGGACGGGTGCGCTGTTGCGACGTTGGAACATTGATGAGTTGCCGCAGTTCTGGAATGTTCTCAAAGGTGAGATGAGTATTGTCGGACCCAGACCGGAGCGACCACATTTTGTGGAAAAATTTAAAGAGGATATCAGCCGCTACATGTGGCGGCACGTCTCCAAGCCCGGACTCACCGGCTGGGCACAGGTGAACGGATTGCGCGGTGACACCAGTATTCCCGACCGCATCTCGCACGATCTCTACTACCTCGAAAACTGGTCTCTCGCTCTGGACTTCAAGATTATATCCAAAACATTTTTCGTGCGCGGCGATGACTATTAGACACAAAAAGCTCCAACATTTGGACAATTAACGGGAATAATTGTCCAAGCTTTGGACAAGCTCCAGAATACGGGCGTGTTATGCCGAAAGACTTATCCATAATTCGAATGATTCGTTGATGCGTTTTATGGAGATCAAAAAAGATGGTTTTGGGTCGGAACCGGTCTCCTCGTAGATTTCAAAGTATATTCTCTATTGGCGAGATATTTTCACTGCGTGCCAAAGTATCTGTCGCCGTAATCGCCGAGACCGGGGACGATGTATTTTGATTCATTCAGGTGTGAGTCGATTGCGGCGGTGAAGATATTAACATCGGGATGTCTTTTTTGTAGAACCTCCAGCCCCTCTGGCGCAGATACTATGCAGGCGACAACGATGGTGTTTGCGCCTTTGCGTTTGAGTGCGGAGATCGTATCCGATATTGATCCCCCGGTGGCCAGCATGGGATCAAGGACTATGACGATGCCGGCATCGAGGTTTTTTGGGAATTTCTGATAGTATTCGTGGGCGATTGCGGTCTGTTCGTCCCTTTCGAGTCCAATGAAGCCGACTGCTGACGGGGAGATAAAGTTTATGGCAGGGAAGAGCATGGATATTCCCGCACGCAGAACGGGGACAAACACGATGGGGGTCTTGAGCTCATGTCCGAGCATTTGATTCAGCGGAGTTTCGATCTCTTTTTCCCGCAGAGGTATCTGTTTGGTGGCCTCTGTGATTATGATTTGCGAGACTATGGCGGTGTGTCGCCGGAACTCGTTGATGGCGGTCTCTTTCGAGCGGATTATTGTCAGTGAGTTCTTAAGCAATGGATGTTCAACAACATTGATTTTTCCCATAAGATTTATCCTTTCGATCAAACTGAAACAGAAAACAGATAAAACGAACAGGTGGGAATGTAGTGAATTAACAGTAATTTCGCAAGAATGGATTGCAAAGCAAACTGTCGCGGTATTTAACTGGCGAAAGTATTATCGCCTTTTAGCTGGAAAAACAGGCGGACTGGTTGTACAATCCGATGTGAGCGTTTACGAGTGAGGGGAATAGAGATTCAGATATAAAGACGCTTGGATCTTAATTTAATATAAAGATGACAAATATGAAATTTGAAGAGATGGGGTTCAGCCCTGATACACTGAAATCTATTCAGGCCCTGGGGTTTGAAACCGCGACACCGATTCAGGAGAAGGCAATTCCAGTTTTATTGGAGGGCGTACGCGATTTTATCGGGCTGGCCTCAACGGGGACTGGCAAAACGGCTGCGTTCGGACTGCCGCTACTGGAGCGGATTAAACCCGACCTGAGCGTTCCTCAGGGGGTTATTCTTTGCCCGACCCGTGAGCTTTGTCTACAGATTGCCGATGATCTGAAGAATTTTTCCCGGCATCGGGAGGGTCTAAAGGTGGTCGCGGTTTACGGTGGCGCGCCGATTATGAATCAGATCAGCGCATTGAAACGAGGGGCGCAGATTATCGTTGCCACGCCGGGTCGCCTGCTTGACCTTATGAAGAGGCGTGCCGCCAAGCTTGATCAAATCTCCATGGTTGTTCTTGACGAGGCCGACGAGATGCTGAACATGGGATTCAAAGAGGAGATTGATAAAATTCTTGCGGGCATGCCGAATGAGCGTTTAACCTGGCTTTTCTCTGCCACCATGGCCAAGGGCGTTGCGCTCATTGCAAAAAATTATCAGAACGATCCGCTTGAAGTTTCCGTTGGTGGCAGGAATGAATCGGCAGCGAATATCAGCCATCTCTGCTTTATGATACATGAGAAGGATCGCTATCAGGCACTCAAGCGAATTCTCGATTTTATTCCCGAAATTTACGGACTCGTTTTTTGCCGAACCCGCGCCGAAACCCGGCAGGTGGCAGAGAAGCTGATACAGGATGGATATCAGGCTGAATTTCTGAACGGGGAGCTTTCGCAACCACAGCGCGACGCGGTTATGCGTAAATTCCGTCAGAAAACAATCAGCATTCTGGTGGCTACGGATGTCGCTGCACGTGGTCTGGATGTTGATGACATAACACACGTCATTCACTACAAGCTTTCCCGCGAGATTCAGGCTTACACGCATCGTAGCGGGCGCACCGCACGTGCGGGGAAATCCGGGATCTCCATTGCACTGATCAATATGCGTGAGCAGGGACGCATCAACGAAATTGCGAGGCTTAACAATATCGAGATAAGTCTCGAAAAAATTCCGGATGGGCGGGCTATCTGTGAAAATCAGCTGATTGCGCTGTTGAACAAAGTTATTGATTCGCCGATCAATGATTCGGATATAAAAGACTACTTCGCAACGGCTTACGAAGCACTTTGCCATCTCGACAAGAAAGAGATTATCAAGCGGTTTATCTCGGTTGAATTTAATCATTTTATTGAATATTACCGTCATTCTGGTGATATTAATGTGGAGCCGAAAAACAAAAATTCATCGCGGAGGGAGAAGGGTAGTCGCGCGGCGGCGAAAGATACGACCATTCGTCCGATATTCACCGGGTTCAAGCCGTTTTCCGTTAATCTCGGGCGTGCGAACAATGTGGGTGCGGGGGCGATTGTCCGTTTGATTTGCAAAAACTGTGGCATTCCGTCAAATCAGATTGGCGAGGTCTCTCTAGGTCGCGATCAGTCTTTCTTTGGTGTTAAAAAGGAGTCTGTTGCGGCTGTTCGCAACGGGATGCAGGGCGTTCGTTATGCCGGAGGGAGAGTTATTATTCGAGCAGTTACTCCGAAGCGGCAGGGCGTGAGACCGAATGGGAAACGTCAATATCGCGCCGCCGCTCCGCAGGGGAAGCGGGGCGAAAGCCGGCGAGAGGGGAGTTCTTCCGCTTCGCGGAGAAAAGGAGGCGGGAATAAACGCAAAGATCGCTCTGGTGGACGTCACAAATACTGATGTTTTTCAGGTGTCCGTAATTGATTTTCAATCTCCGAATTAACCTTGAATACACTCATCTTTGAAAAAGATGATTGGGCACGAAGTAATACTCAAAAGAGATGAGAGCGCGAATAATGATTGTTTTCTTCGCGCATAACCGCTACAAGTACACGCTTGCGAATTTATTTAACAAAAGAGAGATTTCTCTATGGATAAAGAAGAGACAGTGTCAAAGAATTTTATTCACGATATCATTGATGCGGATATAGAATCCGGCAGGCACACAAACGTGATTACGCGATTTCCGCCCGAACCGAACGGATATTTGCACATCGGTCACGCCAAGGCGATTTGCATGGATTTCGGAACTGCTCTGAAGTACAACGGTGTGTGTCATTTACGTTTTGACGACACCGACCCCGCCAAAGAGGATGAGGAGTTTGTGAATGCGATTCAGGATGATGTACGCTGGCTGGGTTTTGACTGGGGGGAGCACCTTTATTACGCGAGTGACTATTTCGAGCGCATGTATGATTGTGCGGTACGTCTAATCAAGAATGGTAAGGCTTACATCTGCACCCTTTCGCCGGAGGAGTTCAAGGAGTGCCGTGGCGTTCCCACGCGCCCGGGCGTGGAGAGTCCGCATCGGAACAGACCTGCTGAAGAGAGTCTGGGCTTGTTTGAACGTATGCGTGCCGGTGAGTTTGGTGAGGGCGAATATGTATTGCGTGCCAGGGTTGATATGTCTTCTCCCAATTTGCATATGCGTGATCCAGCACTGTTCCGCATTAAGTTTGCGCACCACCACAGGCATGGCGATAAGTGGTGTATATATCCGATTTATGATTTTGCACATTGTCTTGAAGATTCTTTTGAGGGGATCACCCACTCTTTTTGCACACTTGAATTCGAGGTGCACCGTCCGATCTACGATTGGATTCTGGAGGCTCTTGGTGAGGAGTGTCGTCCTCAACAAATTGAGTTTGCGCGATTGAATCTTTCATACACCGTGATGAGCAAACGCAAACTGCAGGAGTTGGTCGAAACCGAAGCTGTTTCAGGGTGGGACGATCCGCGTATGCCGACAATCGCGGGATTGCGTCGGCGCGGGTACACGCCGACGGCGATTCGCAACTTTTGCGAACGTATCGGCATAACCAAATATGAGAGTCTAACAGATGTCGCCTTGCTCGAACATTGTCTACGTGAAGATCTCAATAAAACATCTGCGCGAGTTATGGGTGTGCTGGATCCGCTCAAGCTGATTATCGACAACTACCCGGAAGAAGAGGAAGAGAGCTTCAACGCGGTAAATAATCCGGAGGATGAATCAGCCGGAATGCGTCATGTGCCGTTTTCACGGGAACTCTATATTGAGCGCGGAGACTTTATGGAGGAGCCGGTTAAAAAATTCCGGCGTCTTGGACCCGGGCGTGAAGTGCGTTTGCGCTATGCGTGTCTGGTAACTTGTACGGACTTTGTGAAAGACGCGAACGGGAATGTCTCCGAAGTACACTGTACAATGGATATGGATTCACGCGGCGGCTCTGCGCCCGATGGGCGCAAGGTTCAGGGAACGATTCACTGGGTCTCCGCAAAACATGCGGTTGAGGTCGAGATACGTCAGTACGACAGACTTTTCAGTGTCGAAAATCCAGTTGCTGCCAAAGACGGATCTGATTTCAAAGATTATCTCAATCCTGACTCTCTCAAAACGGTGACGGGTTTACTGGAGCCATCTGTCATTGGTCTTGAGCCTGGCTCTAGAGTTCAGTTTGAACGCATTGGCTATTTTTGTGTTGATCCCGACTCGTCCGGGGATCGTCTGGTATTCAATCTCACCGTTCCGTTGCGCGATCCCTGGCGCAAGCGGCGGAACGGGTAGCTAAACGGGAGGTGTTTCGTGATCAAAGCATGTGATTTAACAAAAAATTCCATTATCGATATCGACGGATCGCCGTATTGCGTGGAGAATATCTCTCAGCAGACCCCGTCGGCCAGAGGGGGATCAACGCTTTACAAGGTTCGCTTTCGCAATGTCTCCACCAAGCAAAAGCTCGACAAGGCTTTCCGTGGCGACGACACCATGCGGGAGACCAGTTACGATACAAAAGAGGTGCAGTATCTCTACAAGAACTCCGACCGATACACCTTTATGGATCTGGAGACTTATGAGCAGTTTGAACTGACATATGATGATATTGAGGATTGTCTACCCTTTCTCATTGAGGATATGGAAGGGATTGTCGCGCTGATTTCCGATGGACGGGTGTTGACCCTGCGTATGCCAGATACGGTTGATCTTGAAATCATAACGTGTGACCCCTCTATCAAAGGGGCTTCCGCCACCTCCCGCACCAAACCGGCTGAACTCGTAACAGGATTGACGGTGCAGGTGCCTGAATATATCGCTCCCGGCGACATAATCAAGGTGGATACCCGCGAAAAGAAGTACCTATCCAGAGTGTGAGTGATTTTGTCCTGTCAAAAATGTTGACATTAATCATCAAAGTTAGCACTCTTACCCACTGTTGTTAAACAGGAGCGTGGATTATGCAATGGTATTATTCGATTGGTGGAGAGCAGAAAGGTCCGGTGACAACGGAGCTTTTGCGGCGGATGGTCGCAAGCGGTGAAGTTGAACAGAGCGATTTTGTCTGGAACGAGAATATGGGTGAAGAGTGGAAGGCGGTTTCAGAGATATCCTCTCTGCAAGGCGGGATATCAAGTATCGAGACTGTGGGTGGGGGTGGCACAGGGGGTATGACACATAATCGCGATTTGATGGCGCAGGCCCGCGAGGCACTCACCGGACACTGGGGACTTGGGATAGCACTTTTTATAATTTACATGCTGATTGTCAGCATCGCCAGTTCCTTTGGTCCTGTTATTGTAATTATTGGCGGTCCATTGATGCTGGGGCTTGCCATGGCGTTTCTGAATATGGCTCGTAAACGTGAGGTTATGATATCTCAGCTCTTTGATGGCTTCAATCAGTTTGGAACTGCTATTGCTGCTTATCTGTTGATGTCTATATTCGTTTTTTTGTGGTCATTGCTTCTGTTTATTCCCGGCATAATTGCGTCATTTGCATACTCAATGACGTTCTATGTGCTGGCAGATGATCCGGCGATTGGGCCGCTGGAGGCGATCACCAAAAGCAAAGAGCTGATGCGCGGTAACAAGTGGAAGTTTTTCTGTCTCCAGTGGCGGTTTTTCTGGTGGTCGCTTTTGTGCATGTTTACTTGCGGTCTCGGATTTCTGTGGCTCTATCCGTATATGATGACCAGTATGTCGCGTTTTTATGATGACATAAAACCTGCGGGCTGAGAAGAGAGGATGACTGAACAATCACGCGCAAATGAACTTGCGAACTGCGTTACCCACGCAATCGCGACCGCTTTGAGCTTGGGCTGTCTTGCATTGCTGGTTGTTTTCGCCAGCTTGAGGGGTTCGGCGTGGCACGTTGTGAGTTTCAGCGTCTATGGCGCGACAATGGTGATTCTCTTTCTGGCATCAACCCTATATCACGGCTTTAAAAATCCGCACGTCAAGCACGTCTTCCATGTGATAGATCATGGGGCGATATATCTCTTGATTGCCGGAACTTACACGCCGTTTGTGCTGACAACTTTTCGCGAAAGTCATCCCGGTTGGAGCTGGGCACTTTTTGGAGTCGTCTGGGGAATCGCCGCGCTTGGAATAACGCTCAAGATTTTCTTCACGGGACGTATGAAGATATTTTCGACTATTCTCTATCTTTTGATGGGCTGGCTTATTGTGCTCGCCGTTAAACCTCTTTTCACGACGCTCCCGCGTCCCGCGTTTGTGTGGCTGGTGACTGGCGGAGTCCTCTATTCGATGGGGGTCATATTTTACCTGTGGAAGAGCATTCCGTTTCATCACGCCATCTGGCATCTCTTTGTTCTGTTCGCCTGCCTGTGTCACTTCGTCAGTATTCTCTTTTACATGTTGCCCGCTTAGTTATATATTTATCTGCGTTTCTATGCCATTTCAGCACTGTGCCAAGTGTGACGGTGCAGGCGGTGTAAATCAATCCCGCTATAAACACCTCCGGTCAGGACGAGGATTATTATTGCTGTCAGCGCAAGTGTGCCCAGTATATGCAGGGATGAAGCACACCCACACCGACATGGCGTGAGAGAGAGAGGAACTGCCGCTATGTCGTTCTATTTCATGCAAACATCAGCATTTGCCGTTAGAACTCCACCTGTGGTGCCTGTTCCGCGCCGGCTGTCGCCTCAAAAGGTTCGCGTTTTTCGAACCCGAAAATGTTTGCGAAAAAGGAACCTGGAATTTTTCGGATACTGCGATTATAAGCCGTGGCGGCTTCGTTATAACGGCGTCTTTCCACAGAGATGCGGTTTTCCGTCCCTTCCAGAGAATCCTGCAGTGCCAGAAAGTTCTGATTGGCCTTCAAGTCGGGATATTTCTCTACAACAACCATCAGTCGTCCGAGCGCGTTTTCGAGCATCCCTGCGCTTTTCAAACTGCCCGCTGAGTCTCCCGCCGCGCGGGCTTTCCCCCATTGACTGCGCAATTTGGTCACTTCGGTCAACAACTCTTTCTCGTGGGCAGCGTAGCCTTTAACGGTGTTGACAAGATTGGGAATCAGGTCGTAGCGACGTTGTAAAACGCTTTCGACATTAGCCCACGCCTTGTTCACGTTCTCTTCCTGGTCGACAAAAGTGTTGTGATATTTGATTGTGCAACTCAGTGGTATGAAAACTAAAACAAGCAATACAATCAATCCCGTAATCAATCCTTTTTTCATCTCTCTTCTCCTTTTTTAATAAACGCATCAACAGCATCAATAACATTCTCTATGGTGTTCAGGTAGCGACCGAACAGGGACTCCGCTTTCACATATTTTATCTTCACATCACCGCTTTTGATTTGCTGAACATTTTTAAACACATCCATATCAAATTCAATATGCCCGGTCAGTTTTGTGAGTGCGTCAATTTTCTTTGCCGGCACATCATCTTCAAACAGCCGTAATGCAGCGCGGAAGAGCACCAGAAATGTGGACAGTGACTGAGTCATAAGCTCAACTACCTTATTCTGTTTGCCGGCGACCATTAAATAGCCCTGACGCAACTGTATTAGCTTGCCGCGTAGCTCGTGCTCGATCTGCAATCGCAGATTCACGGTGCTTATATCGATATCTTCCACAATATTGATGCCGAACAGTATCTTATGACAGTCCTTAATGTCTAAAAGTTCAATCGGAAAAACATCACCAGCCTGTTTTAACCGCGCCTCTGTAAAAAGTAGTGGCGCGGGGTTGCCCGCCTTTGCCCACGTAATGGCGGAACGGGAAAAGGCCTTCAATGTCGCCTGCTCCATATCCTCGACAACAACAAGCAGATTGTAATCCGAGTTTTTAGCGCCATAGTCCCCGGCCGCCGCAGATCCATACAGAATCACGGACTTGAGCTTATCTCCACAAGCCGCCTTCATCTCTTGAACAAGTTTTTCAGGTGTCATAATCTTTTCCTTTGTTGTCTACCATCCGCCACTCGATCCGCCGCCACCCGACATGCCTCCACCGAATCCTCCACCGAATCCACCGCCGAATCCGCCGCTACCCGATCCGCCGCCACGCCCTCCGCTCAGTATCATTATTGCCAGGACAGGATGTCGTATCGCGAACATAATAAAAGCAGCAATCAGAATTAATGTGAATATATTAGAGAGGATTCCTCCGCTATCATCCTCGTCGACCACATACTGCACGCTTTGTGGCACACCAGTCAGTTCCACACCCGACTCTTTCGCGATCTTTCCAGCCAGAACAGTGACCCCGCCCAAAAAACCGCCACCAAAATCACCCTTTTTGAAGTGAGGATTTATCACATCGCGCCGGATGCGTCCCGCCAGTGAGTCCGGGATCACCCCTTCAAGACCGTATCCTACTTCGATACGCAACAGACGATCGTCAATAGCCGCCAGCAACAACAGTCCGTTGTCTTTTCCCTTTTCCCCAATACCCCATCGAGCAAAGAGCCTGGTAGAAAAATCGTCAATATCACCGCCTTCCAGCGATTTCACCGTCACAACCACAATTGCGGCACCAGTCTTATTCATCAATTCCACGCATATTTTTTCTATCGACTGTTCCCCCGCCGCGTCGATAACCCCCGCGAAATCGTTCACTGTTCCGCGTGGGCGCAAGCTCTTCAGTAGCGCGTCGGAACCTGCGCCAAAAGCGAGCATCGCATTTAGCAACAGTACGAAAAATATTGTTATTCTGGTGTGTTTAAACATAGGCGGTTGAAGATAGCAGAACCGTTCGGAGGTGCAAGCCTGAATTATTAATCAAGACAGGAAAAATTTCGCACTAAGAGTACGAAATAATAAAAAGACCAACACTCACGATACGGTTTTATGCGCAGGGGATGGGTTTATACATATTTTCTTTGTGTTTTAGTTGTTTGCGGGTGTACACTCCGGCAGTGTTCAATGTTGATCGGAGCGTTCAGTGGGTGGGTTGGTTATGAGGATTGCGTTATGAAATATTCTATTTTCCTGTTTTTGAGTGTAATGTTTGCGGTCTGCACGCCGAGCAACGCGGAGATTAGTCAGAAACTCGAAAAAATATCGCCGCCAGTGAAGACGTTCACCATAACCGATTTTGGAATCACCCCGGACAGCGGAAAAGACGCTGGTCCCGCCGTGCAGAGGGCACTGGTCGCCTGCCGCAAGGCGGGTCATGCGCGTTTGGTGTTCCCGAAAGGACGGTACGATTTTTATGCGCCGGACGCAATTAGGCGTGACTATTATGAGTCGAACACCACAGACAACAACCCCAAGTGTCTTGGTGTTCTGATTGAGAACTTCAACTGGCTCACCCTCGATGGATCCGGCAGTGATTTTGTTTTTCACGGGCGTATGCAACCCATCACAATCGAGCGTAGCCGAAACGTTACGATCCAAAATGTACGAATCGACTGGGATATTCCGCTGACCGCTCAGTCGAAAGTGGTGGCGGTGAATGATGATTGGATTGATATTCGCATCAATACAAAGGAATCTCCATACGTGATTGACAAGAACGGAAAGTTGATATTTCAAGGCGAAGGCTGGACGAGCGGATGGTGGGGGACGATGGAGTTCGAGGCTGATTCGCGTCGTATTCCGTACAGAAGCGGGGACGGTTG
Organism: uncultured Verrucomicrobiota bacterium; assembly: GCA_964440175.1. Classification (GTDB taxonomy): domain Bacteria; phylum Verrucomicrobiota; class Kiritimatiellia; order CAYTQP01; family CAYTQP01; genus CAYTQP01. The sequence continues at coordinate 2,408 of CAYTQP010000014.1, read as the reverse complement.
TCTGGGCGGCGGCTGGAACAAGTATCGTGCCGAGGAGATTGAGCCGGGGCTGGTGCGCCTGCACTATCGTTTTCGCCGGCATCCCGCCGTTGGCAACACTCTGGTTATGCGCACCAACCAGCGCGATCACGCCGGTATATTTGTGCTACACAGTTTCAACACCGAGCTACGGCAGATAGAACTCTTTCACTGTGCCGGTCTTGGTGTACTTGCGCAGTACGCAGACACACTAACGCTGGACAGATGCCACGTTCGTCCGAATCGCGAGAAAGAACGATTCTTCAGCGGGCATGATGATGGTTTGCAGGTGTCAAACTGCCGGGGGCTGATAAAGGTTCATGGTTGCGAATTTGCTGGATTGATGGATGATCCAATAAATGTGCATGGAACCAGCGTGCGGATTGTTAAAAAGATTTCAGCGGACACATTGCGGTGCCGTTTTATGCACAAACAGAGTGTCGGTATGGAGTGGGGACACCCCGGAGACCGTATTGGATATATTGAGAATACGTGCATGGAGTTTTTGGGGGAAGCCACCATTAAATCCTGGACCTTACTGAACAGCCGAAATTTTGAAGTGACATTTAAAACGCCCGTTCCAGACACAGTGACTGTCGGTGATGCCCTCGAAAACCTGACATGGACTCCAGATGTAGATATACGCGATTGCATCTTCGGCCCTTGCCGGGCACGCGGATTATTGATCTCTACGCCGGGAAAAGTGGTGATTGCCGGCAACGATTTCGAGTCCAGCGGCTCTGCAATTCTCATCAATGGCGATGCGAACGGATGGTATGAGTCAGGAGCCGTTAGGGATGTGCTGATCAAGAACAACACATTTCAGGATGCGTGCCTCACCAGCACATACCAGTTTTGTAATGGGGTAATCTCAATTTTGCCTATTATTCCAAAACTGGATATAGAGAAACCCTTTCATCGGAATATTCGTATTGTAGACAATACATTCCAGGTTTTTGACTACTCCCTGCTTTACAGTAAATCGGTTGACGGTCTTATGTTTGCACGCAACAAAATCATTCACAGCAAACGCTACAAGCCGTTTAACAAACAAAAATATGGACTAACGCTTGACGCATGTAAAAATGTGACGGTGGAAGACAACACCTTTGAGGGCGATGTGCCGGGACGAACGATCAAACTGAACCGAATGTCTCGCGATCAGCTCAAGCTTGGCGTGGGTGGCGACAAGTGGACAATCGTTCCAAGCCCGTGAGAAACAGAGTTTTGGGCGGGATTATCCGCTCGCCATTTCTTCCGATAGGATTGCAGTTTACCCTGAACCGGGTTTGGTGTCGTAAAATCTATATCCCTGGCATGGACGACAGTTTTTGTCGTTTGTCCGAACGTTGGACAATTTTTCCGGGCGTTTGTCCGGAGCTTGGACAACCACCGGAATACGAGTTCCGGCTATCAAAATAATTTGCATCCAAAGGGTTGATGTCAAGCTGGTGTTCTTCCCCGTGGAAATCCAATTTTTAATCAAAGATTACCGTTTGGTTGCCGTGTGCGAACACTCTGTCGTCAAAGACTAATCTCAATGCCCGACCCAGCACCTGTTTCTCAACGTCGCGACCGTTTCCCGCCATGTCTGTGACACTGTGTGCATGGCTGACGGGGATGGTTCCCTGGGCGATGATGGGACCTTCGTCCAGATTTGCGGTGGCAAAATGAGCGGTGGCACCTATTATTTTCACGCCGCGCTCATAGGCCTGCCGGTATGGGTTTGCCCCGACAAATGCCGGCAGGAAAGAGTGGTGGATGTTTATTATCCGATTGGTGTATCTATCGACAAAACGGGAAGAGAGTATGCGCATATATTTGGCCATAACCAGATAGTCGGGGCTGTATTCATCAATCAGCTGAATGATGCGTTCTTCATGCTCTTCACGCTCCAATCCCTCGTGGTCTACGAAATGGAACTTATGTCCCAATTGTCGGGTCATTTCCGAGAGGTTGTTATGATTGGATATTACCGCCAGAATATCGGCGTACAGGTCGTCAAAGGTTGCGCGTATCAGAAGATCTCCCAGACAATGAGCCTCTTTTGTAGCAAGAATGACAATCTTCTTTTTGCGTTGCCGTCGACATTGAATAAGCGCACCCTGAGGCAACACCGCCTGAACTTCATTCAGAATATCGACGTTCTCGTGTTTCCCTTCGAAAGTTGTACGCATAAAAAAGCGTCTGTTTTCGCGATCGACGAACTCGTCATTCTCAATGATATTGCAGTGACGTTTAAACAATATTCCCGTCACCTGCGCCACCAGTCCTTGTTCGTCAGCACATACAATTCTTAAAACAGACACTTGATTGTTCATATTTCCTCCGCTCTGTCTTCCTCATGTTCATATTTCCAGATTGCAAAATAACACAATCCCGCCAGTGTG
>CAYTQP010000013.1:0-35696 GCA_964440175.1 uncultured Verrucomicrobiota bacterium | reverse complement strand
GCTCAGCGTTTCTCAGATGCCATCAATCACGATAACTTTCCGAATCCAGTTTTGCGTCCCGGGGAGAAGTATTCACAGATAACAACCTACCGTTTTGGTGTTGAATAAAACACATTGAGTCTGAACCAAATGATAGAAACAGTCCTGTCAATGTTCTGAATTTAACACCACCTGCCTACAATGTCCGTTGCGCAATCCAGATTCCGGCGACGAAAGTTCCGATAGAGCTACCGATATTGGCCATCACCACAACAAGCAGTATCCGAATCAGAGGACTCATCCAGAACCCCTTAAATGTCGCAATTGCCACCGGCAGGTTTTCAAAATCGGCGACAGTTGGTTTCCTCACATACGCCTGCACCAGACCAGCCACCCAGCCGGCGGCAATGGTCGGATTCAAACTGGTTATCGGGGCGGCAACAAACGCCGTTGCAATGGTGACAGGGTGTCCAAAGGCCAAGGCTGTTCCAAGTGCCGAAAGAATTCCATTTGTCAATATCCAGATCGAAATCGACTGCACAGAATGCTGGGTTCCATCTTTGAAAAACCCGGCGATAAGGAGCGTGAGAATCAGTGCTGGTATCCCCCAACCCAGTATTTTCGGGGTCAGTGATTTTCGTGGCAACTCCTCCAGCGGCTCAAGATCGTGATCTTCATGAATATTACGCTCAATGCCCGGACAATGCCCGGCCCCGACAATGGCCACAATCGTTTTCCCTGATGTCTCCCTGATCTTTTGAGCCAGATAAATGTCGCGCTCGTCTATGAGGCGTTCTTTGATACCGGGTAGTTTGCCGGAAAACTCCTCCATCAACGCTTCAAGTTGATCTTTCTTCTTTATCTGCTCGATTAACTCTTCATCTATCTTCTCGCTGACAAATATTCCCGCCAGAAGTTCGCTAAACAACTTAACCCTCGTCCATAGCCTTAAATTACGCCAAACACGTTTCAGTGTAATCTGAATATCACGGTCCGCCGTCACCAGTTCTGCTCCTATCTGGCGGGCTTGCGCAACCCCTTCCAACATCTCCGCGCCGGGTTTCACTCCAAGCTGATCGCCAAGCTTGCGGTAAAACGCGCTCATCATTAGCTGTGCAAGCAACAGGGATGATTTTTTCTCACGAACTATCTTGAAAATATCCATCTCCTCCCAGGCGTTCCGCTGAGTGAGCGTTTTCAACCGGGGCGGACAAAGCTCCACGCAAACACTGTCCGGCCGCACCGCCTGAATGGTTATGCGTACATCTTCAACACTCTCTTTTGAGACGTGGGCAGTACCCACAAGATAGACCTTCTTCTCCTTCAACTGAATTATCTGGACACTCTCAGGAAGATTCACAATCTCTTTTTCTGGATTTTCAGTAACCACGTACTCTACTCCTAATTATATCTTCCTGACACGGTTCTCACACACGGAAATTACGCCGCCCTCGACAGTGAACTAATCGACCAAATCAATCAGGTTCTGAACATGTTCTGTTTCAGTAGCTTTTTCCTTACCGGAACCCGCTCTTTTGCGAGACGGGCGGTCATCGGTTTTTTTGCGAGAGGACGGGCGGGGGTTCCTGTGTCCGCTTCTACCGCCACCAGATTTACTGTTGCCCATTCCCAATGCCTTTTTAAAGGTGCTACTGCTCATCCACTGCCCGCCAACCGCCTCCACATCCGACTCAAGTTTCTGATTAGCCGATATAAGGATTGGCGCACTTCCGCGAACAGACTTCACCCGTTTACGGGTCAGCTCCTCCATGTCAATCTTGTTGCGAGTAAAAAAAACCGTAACACCACTAAAATCTGCGCCATCGTCAACAACCCGCAACGGTTTCCCGTCAAGAAGGGCATGTATGTTCACCTTCTCTTTATCCGCGAAAGAAGCCAGCCGCTTCAATATGTTGATCTGTTGATGCGGTGGCATCTGCTTCTGACTGCGCTTTTCAAGACTGTCGGCATCCACGATATAAAGTTTTTTCCTCGAACTCTTTGTCTGGCCTCCCAAAAGACCTTTTATTGTATCCAATAAAGCCATAATAATCTCCGTGCGAGCCTCAAGGGACTCCTGAACTTCTTAAAACGAAAACGGGGAACTTACAGTAAATTTGTGTAAACTTCAAGGATGGATATGAAACTTATGCGCCCGCAAACCGCGCAAAGAAATAAAGAACCCCCACCCCGAAGATACTCTTTCTCCCGGTCTTAATTCAAATTTGGATTGATTGCGTTCTTTAATTCCTATATATACCGTGGTCGTAATTCAATCTGAACCTCAAATGTTCACATGAATAATAGAGCGATAATAGTAATATGGACGAAAAACAAAAATTTGACTTCTGGTATGCCGTGGAAAATACCACAGTGATAAAAACGCCCCAGCGACATCTGGAAACTTTCGGGCAAACGCTTGTGCGCTATCATCTGATAAGCGAACTGATGGACTCTGTCAATAAAATCCGTGTTCGTGAAGGTAGCATCATGGCGTTTCGTCCTCAAATCATAACGCCCGACTCTTTCGTCGACAATATGCTGGAAGGGTTTGACGGAGAATCGGCTGAATACATGAATTGGCTGAAAAAGAACAATCCTGACCTTTTCATTCTGAAATACGGATTCTCAATCAAAAACCAGGAGACCAATGATCATATAATCAGTAATTCACTGAAACATGTCGTGGAGAAGGTGGAACTCGCAGTGGAGAATAAAAACGATCCCAACACGGCAATTCTTGTGGGGGTTGACAAACCATGGGAGGTCTGCCTTCTCAAACTCATGGTTGAGATAGTCCAGACCTCGGCTACCGGCAATTACAACGACATAAAACAACAACGCAATATTCTGAGCGGCAGGCAGAGTCAGGCTGAAATCGCACAAGAGATTGAGGACGAATTCCGCCTTGCCTCCAAAAATGCCGCTCGCATCGAACAGCTCGGTCGTCTTCTTGAAAAACACGGACTCTTCGAAAAATATCAAGACCGATTCTTCTCCATTGTGCAATCGCGATAATCTCAAAATCGCTCTTCATCATTAAATATACACAGCCATCCCGCGAACCTGCGAGATTAATCGTAAACGCCTGATTTTAAAGGGTTACTTTTTTAACCCGTCTTTCTCAAAAAACCATTTTTAACCCTGAAAAGCAGCTTTTTCGGTAATATCCGGGGTCTCAATAGCCGTAAGTCGTTGATTACCATGACGTACACACGCAAATAAGAAACTTGGATTATGGGGAGGGGTGATAAATATATAAAATATCAGATTCATTCAGCAATCTGCCGGGCGAGGGTTTGGCGAATTTTCACCAGTAGTGAGGTAAATGGTTTGCTCGTTATATCGCGCGGCCACGGTAATTCAACCCCAAATTCTTTCGCTACTTTACCGGGACGGGCAGACATTACGATTATGCGTGTTCCAAGTATTATCGCTTCGTCTATGCTATGAGTGACGAAAAGGATTGAAAATTTCTGTTCTTTCCATATTTCAATAAGTGTTTTCTGCAGTTCGTTGCGGGTGGCATCGTCCAATGCGCCAAAGGGTTCATCCATCAGTAGCAGGCGGGGATCAACCGCCAGTGCCTGGGCAATTGCAGCGCGTTGCCGCATACCTCCAGACAGTTCGTGCGGCTGTGAATTCGCAAAAAATGAAATCCCCACGCTCTCCAGCAATCCCAATGCCCGCTCCTCACTCTCTTTGCGTGACACCCCATTCATCTCCAATCCAAAAGTCACGTTTCGGAGGATATTCCGCCAGGGAAAAAGTGTGTAGTGCTGGAAAACACAGGGCATATTCCGACCGCGTATCACTTCTTCACCAAGCAGAACAGTACCTGTATCAGGAGATTCCAATCCAAGCGCCATGTTCAACGCGGTCGTCTTGCCACATCCTGTCGGTCCCAGCAAGACTACAATTTCGTTCTTCTCAATCGAAATGTCCAACGCATCAAGCGCAAGAAGAGGTTCGCCATATTCAGACTCATACGTCTTGCGAACATTGCTGAATTTTAAAAGAGATGTCGGCTGAACGGGTTCCATCATGTTTCAGAACTCCTTCCCGTACCAGCCGACAAAAGTTCGCGATCCTTTAATCATAACAGCATTCAGCAAAGCCCCCGTAACGGCAATAATGATCATTGCCGCCATGACAACCGCCATATCACTCTGATCCGCTGAATACATGAGGAGGTAGCCAACGCCATTCCCTGCTCCCGGCAGCATCTCGGCGGCAATAATTACAAACCAGCAGACACCTATACCCTGCCGCAACCCAGTGAGAATCATTGGTAACGCGGCGGGAAGATATATCCGAGTGAACAGTTGCCGCCGACTCGCGCCGAGCACACATGCCAAAGAGAGATAATTGCGGCGCACACCTGAGACCCCGTCCAGGGTATTAATCACTATTGGAAAGAAGGCTCCCCAGAAGAGAACAAAAATCATGCCCACCTGAACATTGTCGAAGATTGTGCCGGTGTAACGCCCAAATCCGAACAGCTCCGTGACCGTTTTGAGCTTGAAAACAGCGATGGCAAACGGCATCCAGGCGATCGGACAGAGCGGGCGCAAAAGTTCAATCGTCGGCTCCAGCAGGCAACGCACTGTTTGCATGCCTCCCATCAAAAGCCCGAATGAAACGCCCGCTATCGCCGCGAGAGTAAACCCAAACAGCACCCGCACAAGACTAATCAGCGTATGATTGAAAAGCGAGCCGGTCGAATAATGATCCCGCATGGGATGCATCAATATGCCCGCCACGCTATGGAAAGTCGGCAGTATCCACGGCTTGTCAATTAAGATGGCGGTCACTTCCCAGCCCGCAACAACGAATAACGGAACAACGAGCCAACCGATCCATTTCAATTTGTTGTTTTTCCCGGCATTCCTCAACCGCTTTATCTCTCCAATCGTTTTTGAGCGACATGCAGGCAACGCAGGTCGTAGGCGATTGACGCAACCGCTTTTTCCTTTAGTCCTTTGAGCTTGTCTTTGAAAAGACCAAGGTCATTCATAGCATTCAGCCAAACACTCATTTCCGAGTGCCACTTCTCCGAATCATCCATCGAATAGGAGCTTGTGGGCAAACTCTTCATCTCAACTTTCGCGCTGGTTCCTATCCAGCGACCCGCACATTCAGCGGCGGATGCGGTGTCGGCGTTGATCAGATCGGTCGCCTGCTGCAGGACTGTGAGCAATGCCGTTATGGCCACTGATTTTTCGACAAGCATCTCGCTATTGGCGGCTATGCAACAACATGGGTGATTTTTGAATCGCCCGGGCGGCAGAGACTCCAACTCACAAACTGAATGACCAAGACCTTTGACCTCAGCAATGGCTGCGAACGGGTTATTGCCGGCATAAGCATCAATCAATCCGCCGGAAAGAGATATGTTCAGTTTTCCGCCACCTTTAACATTCACCATATGCACATCGACATCCGTCTTGGACATATCCCCACTGAAGGTCAATCCTGCATGACTAAGAGCATCTTCAAAGATGACCTTTGCCACAGCCATGGGACTCTTGTAGCCTACGCGAACCGGTATGTCAGATTTTTTGACATAATCGACAAACTCTTCCCAGCTCTTTATATTCAATTCCGGCTTTGTGACCAGCATGTCACCTTTATTGTGAAGCGGGGATATTAATGTAACTGGTGCGCCTTTATCGATTGCCGCCAACACTGGCGCGACACCCCCAAGTCCAACATCGATGGAGGCCTGAGCGAGGGATGTGGGCATCTTTGACCCACCACCAACCTTGAGCACTTCGACATTGGCAATTTTTTTTCCGTTGTCGTACAATTCGTACAGCTTCTTGTCTTTCACAACCCGCAGTGCCACGCCACTGTTTTCGGCTAGTTGCGCTGCGTTATCCGCCGCCACAAAAAGCGCAAGATGGTGATCGTGTCCCACATGCCCAACCGTGAGTGTTGTGATCGGCGCGGTCGAGATCGGCACTTCCTGTTTTGACGATTTACCACAACCCGCGCACAGGGCAAAAGTTGCAATCATTAAGATCGAGATAAGTTTTCTCATTATAAATGCTCCTTTAGAATCTTTTGAATATCTTGGCGGCCACAGACACATCATCTTTGTACTTCATTGTTGTGTCGGCGGTAATGTTCAAAGCCAGCTTGGCCGAACATCCCTTTGCGAATCTCCAGACCAAACCGGGAATAACACTGTGTTTGTGCCCCTTCCCTTCTTTATCGATATAATTGTATTCCACCGCCGGAAGAAGTTTGGGATGGGCGTGCCAAAAAATGCCGGCATTGTGAGTGTGAATGTTCGAACCACCACTGAGATTGTATATGTAACCCGGATTCAAATGAAAACTAAAAGCTCCATAAGCCTTGGAAAGTTCCGCCGCAATTTTCACAGAGTCATCATCGGATCCTATCTTGTTCGCCGTATCTCCTGAAGGGAAAAAATACCAGGCATCCAGCGCAAACGCCGGTGCAGTGTCGGTCTCCTTGACAAATTGCCATTTCTCAAACACGAAAATGTTGCCAAATCCGTTCTCGTCTATTCTTTTTTTACTGGACTCAAATTCGGTCCAGATATATGGCACCCCAAGGGCGAGATGATGATCTTTTCTCCAGCCATATTTGGCGGTTGCCACCGAGACAAAACTCTCAAACTTTTCGCCGGGCTTGAGTTCTGAGTAGTTGCCGTTCGCATCGCAAACTTCGTCACATTTGTAATCTCCCAATTTCAGAGCGACAGAAAGATGTTTGTATCCAACGGTTTTCGCGGTACGTGCTTTCCAGAAAAAACTCATAGGATATTTATATGTGTTTTTACCAGCCCAAACCCCCTGTGAAAATAACACTATGAGAAGTGTTAATGTCATTATGTATTTTATTTTTTTCATATATGCAACAACCTTATAAAAGTGATTTAAAAAAATAGAGCACACCCAGATTGATAATTCAATCTGACTATACCGTCAGGTCAAGGTTGGACACGCACACGGCGATCCATTAGCTACACATACTCATCGGCACTCCTGTTAAATACAATAAAGTGGGCATTGTTGCATTTTGACAACAATATTCAAGAAAAAAAATAAACTGCTACAAGAGAGATAAACTTCCACGCAAACCGCCGCCATTTAAAGTGCCGCCAGACCCGGCATTAAAACCATCACCAGTGCCGCAACCACATTACTTTTCCCTGACAATGCGAATGAACGCATTATCAAACACCCTGCGGGGAATGGTCATAACAGAGCTGTGATCAACCGCACGCATGGCGGGGGGATAAGTTATCCATTCCGTCGTATCAAGTGCCGAATTGTATTGTATGTGATAGTCAAAACCGGGAATTGTCATAAACCTGTACTCCCAGGTCGCCGCTTCAGGGTTCTTTTCACTGTCCTCCATAATGGGGCGGGATGACTGAATAAACTTACGTGTTTTGAGCACTCCGCACGAGAGCCGCACCTCGTCAAAGAAGAAACCCGCATCTGCCGCGCCTGCGCCATTAAGCCCAATCCCAATACTGGCACAGGATTCAGGACCAAATTCATAAGCTCCATCCGCTGCCGAATAAAGTGAATTTGTTGAGATAGGTTTATAATCAATATATATTAAGAGGATATCATTAGTTTTCACCACTCCGAGATGATGCCACTCGCCATCCATGGGAATTGTTTCGATTGATTCAATATTCTGACTTACTATGGCTGTCTGCTTGTTATCCCGAAGAACAATCCAAAGGTTTGTTTGTGAGCCCGCATATACATGTATGCAGGAATTTGTTGAGTTAAAACCATAGCCAACAGCAGCATCCATGAAATTGGCACCGTAGCTCTCCACATCAGGCATAATTTTCACCACAGCCTCAAATGTCCAATTGGTCATTATAAACCGTCCAAGACCGTTTGTGGCAGTCCCTGTTCTGGGCCCATTGAACGCACCAAGATCTGGAACATCTTTTCGTCCATTGTACAGCAAGTCTACTGCTGCCTCCGCCCAGTCGCGCCCAAAACTTGCCCAGCAATCGACAGCGGGATATCGTCCAGTCCGTTCCGCCGTCCTTTTACCGTCTCCCTCTTCAAAACGCCACCAGGCTATCGTGGAGGAGGGAAACACCTCGACCATCACATCGTCTATATAGACCGCTCCATCAGCACCGCCGCCAGATGTGTTGCGATAAAACCCAATCTTATTAAACTGCGTGGAGGCACTGCCACCAAGCGACACCCACGCTTGAATATTGGTTCCGTTATAATCCAGCGAAGCCGTGTTGGCCACCATATTGTAGTACAAGACCAGCTCTGCATAATTGCCAGTGATAAAACCAGCTCCAGTGTCCGTCCCGTTCATCTTGATATGCCCATCCGTCGCATCAAAGAGAACATTCAATTTGTGATCGCTGTCGTGTTCGGCAATCATCGCAATCGTCTGATTCGCACGTTCACAATATATACGGGCACTTATGCGGATGACAGAATGATCCGCAGACGACCAGTTATAAGCATCACCGGTAATAAAAACCATCGATGACCCGGTCGCACCCGGAGTTCCGGGCGGATACGGCAACATAACAGACTGGCTTGCAGAAAACGGACGTGTGTTCGTGACCACCCCGGAAAGATCCCCTGCACGAGCAAACCAATCGTTGTTGTTTGTGATTGAACCCATCGGGAAATCATCAAAAAACTCATACATTAACTCACCACTCGCGGATACGGCAACCAAAGAAATAGCAGAAAACAGAACCCCTAAACATCTTTTCATAACATTACTCCCGCCTTCACTCACATGTCAAAAAATAAACCACGCCACACGGAGAGAGGGTGTCGTTTAATTTACACGCAGGCAAGTGATTTATCTTTAATTTCAACACTTTTCCGGAGAAGAACAGCAGAACCTATAAGCAGGCAGTACAGAAGCATAATCTCCCCATCATCGAAATTGTTTTCAACAAAACCATTTAGCAAAAGTGATATAAAACCGGCAAGAACCCCCAGAGCCAGACTTGCGTGTTTATGCTTCGCATATCTTAGCCTGCGATACACAGAGACCATATAACCAACGGTCCAAAGCATCCATAAAATCCAGATTAACGCGCCGGCAATGCCAAGCTCAACTGCAACCTGCAACACATTATTATGCAAGTGGTCAAGTCCCGGCTGAACATAGGTAGCATTTTTCGCGAGATCTTCATGGCTCAGTGCCTGCCAGCCGACACCTCGGGGATATTCGCTAATCAACGCAGGCGCCACCTTTGTCCACAACACCCATCGCCCGCCCTGCATCTCTGAAAACTCCTCCGGCAGCTGGGCTAAACGTGTTCTCACTTGCGGCAGCAACGGCAATGCCAGCACGCACAGTGACAGCGCGACAATTACACGCCATCGACGCCGCATAGTCAACAGGAAGCAGACACTTAACACACAGGCGAGCCAAACACCGCGTTTAAAATGTATTATCAAACCCACAATGTTCAACGCCAGCGCAGAGAAGAAGAGGTGCTGCCAGTTTTTTCCAGCAAACACACGACCAAACAGATCTCTACCGAAAACCGCCGCAAATATACAGAGTGCCACCATATAGAACTGGGGCATTGTCATACTGCCGGCATCGTAGAGACTACCTCCGTTTATAACAGATAACGGGATGCGAAAAATGTCGTAAAGTGCCTTCAACGATGTCCCACACACAAAGGCTGTCATCAACGACTCAATCTCAACCCTGCGAACCGCACCAATGGATGCCGGAATTTGAAATATTACAAGCAGAAACAGCAATCGGTGTAATTTTCCGAAACTCACAGCTGGACGCAAACTCCAGATTGTTCCCACAAGCGCAACAACGACAAAAAGCGCAATCGGTATAACGAGTACGGTTCTGAATTCAAACGCCCCCACCACCGAAAACGCCAACAGCATCCCGGTAAAGATCGCCAGCAAAATAAAGAATTCAGCGACCGGTAAAGAGACTGGCAACGCAAACGCAAAAGAGTAAAGCGCAAAAACGCATATTGTATTTTTCACATTATTTTTCTGGATGGGTTCAGTCATCATCTCACTCAAGCCCGTCTTCAGGCGGTGCCTCAAGCGGATTATGCCGCCGCATATATTCACGCAATGCGTCTCTAATCAAAATATCGGTCAGTTCAAGACGCGCTTTCGGTGCGGCGGTCACTTCGCGGACAACTTTGAATTTGCCACCACCGGAGGCCAGCACATACGAACTCAGTGCCACCTTAAAACGTTTGCGCGGATGGGGAACAGAACCGTCTGACAACCGCATATCAACTATCAGTGGCTTACCGCTTTCATCATAATCAATTCGGTAATCAACCCCCGATATCCCCAGGAAGAAATTCGTTTTGATGTAAGTTGCATTCTCCTGCAGTATCTTTTTTATGTCGCCAAACGTCAACATAACTACTCCGACGCGGTCTTCATACGGCAGAATTCGCCAAAGATCCCGCTCGCGTTGTTCCCGTTCCCAAATATTCTGCCTGCTTTGTGTTCCCTGAATGACAATATCCGCATTAACAGCCTCTTTTATCGCACTTAAAAGAATGGCGCGAACACCCTGTTCGCCATCCTTCGGACGAAAATTAAAATTGGATTTCGCGCATCCAATCGGCTCTTTCAGTAACACTCCTGCTCTTTTTAAGTTTTCAGCAACAAGCTTCAGTAGATCCTCTCTCTGCGGAATAGAATTGTCGGTCAAAACCAGTCGCGCATCTCTGGCAACAAGCGAGTCTTTCACTGTGTCATACTCAATTTTTATCACTCCAAGACATTCCCCGCCCTTGCCCGCTTGCGTATAGAGAGTGTCATCAATCATCACCGACTGAACCCGCTTCCCCGTATTGCCACCGATGATTACATCAAACTCGGGAAATTCCTTAATTATCGCCCGTATCTCATTATCGGGATCATCAAACTCTTTCAACCCCTGATGGGCGACAAGAATATGAATATCCGCATTGAGCGCACGCAAAGACGGCATAATATCCGCCAACGCCCTCCTGGAAGAACGCCACTCCAGACCCCGCAGAAGCGTGGGATGTATTCGCTGCGGTGTCCCGGAATTGGTAAGCCCCGTAATGGCAACACGCACACCCTCAACATTGCGAACAATAAAGGGTTTGAGTTTCGGCAACGGATTAGCGTCACCGAGACTTTTTAAATTCGCGGCCAGCATCTCCGGACCACCTTCACCATGCACATTCCTGAGAACCTCTATACCGCAAGCAAAATCCGTAGCAGCTGGCACACATGCATCATACTTCAACATTTTCATGGCATCGGCAATGACTGACCCGTTCAAAACATCGCTTTCCGGGGTTCCTCGCAGGGCAGCCCCGCTATCCAGCAGAATTGCCTGCGGATTTTTCTCGCGTTCACGGGCAATCAAAGTGGCACAACGCAATAGCCCGCCACCTTTTTTGACCCCTCTAGATTTTCCGGGTAAAAGCCGTCCGTTAATATCTGACGTGTGTAGAATATCGACCCGCACAATGCGGGCTGAAGAGAGCGGCGCAAGTTCAAATAACGCGACAATCAGCGCAAGACCGATCCACAAGGATTTAACACGCATATCAATCCTTTCCGGGCGGAAGTCGATATATACGGCAACACGATATTTTAATTACCGCTCTTCAAGCCCAATTGGTTGCGATATTTTCGCAACATCGTTTTTGTGACATTAAATTTCTTACAGTTTTTCTTTCTGGGAATATCGTACATGGTATCCAGCATAACATGCTCAAGGATTGCACGTAAACCGCGTGCGCCAGTGCCTTTGGCGTACGCCATCGATGCCAACTCTGTCAACGCGCTATCGGTGAAACTGAGTTCAACACCCTCCATGGCCATCAATTTGGAGTATTGCTTGACCATTGAATTTTTGGGCTCAACCAAAATTTTTCTCAAATCTTTTTCTGTCAGCTCATCCAGCGAGGCAACCACCGGTAACCTTCCAATGAATTCAGGGATTAATCCGTAACGGATAAGATCTTCCGGCTCAATTCTGTTCTCAATCGGCTGATTTTCATCCGACGCGACATCATGAAAACCCAGCACATTCTTGCCTGTTCTCTCTTTTATTATCTCATCCAAACCGATAAATGCACCACCGCATATAAAAAGAATATTACTGGTGTCTATTTTGATGTATTCCTGCTGAGGATGTTTGCGCCCGCCTTTTTCGGGGACATTTGCGATCGTTCCCTCAATGATTTTCAGTAATGCTTGCTGAACTCCCTCACCTGAGACATCTCTAGTTATTGAAACGTTCTCCATCCGCCGACCGATTTTATCTATTTCATCGATATAGATTATTCCCTTTTCCGCATATTCAATATCGGAATCTGCCGCTTGAATAAGTCGCAAAAGTATATTCTCGACATCCTCGCCAACATAGCCAGCCTCTGTGACATTTGTCGCATCGGCAATACTGAAAGGCACATCGAGAACCCTTGCGAGGGTGCGCGCCAAAAGAGTTTTCCCGCAACCGCTCGGTCCTGTGAGCAAAATGTTGCTCTTCTCCACCTCAACATCCTTCAGATCGCCATCAATCTTCTCCCACTCCGCAAAATCGACACGCTTGTAATGATTGTGAACCGCAACAGCAAGTATTTTTTTAACATAGTCCTGCCCAATGACATGCTCGTCCAGAGTCGCCTTGATCTCATGTGGTTTCATGAGGTTAATCTTGTGCTTTTTATCAGGCTTATTTTTCCGGGCCCGATTCTCTCTAATAACAGCACCGCACAAATTCACGCATTCATCACAGATAAACACACCCGGTCCTTCCACAAGCTCCGAAACCTGACTCTCCGCTCGTCCGCAAAAGGAGCATTGCTCAATCGGTTTATGTGCCATGCCTTACTCTTCTCCCTTTTTGGTGGATTGCGTTGGATTTTTCTCCAACACTTCATCGACAATATTGTACTTCAAAGCCTCATCTGCGGACATAAAGAAATCGCGGTCAGAGTCTTTCTCGATAACCGCAAGGGATTTACCGGTATGTTTTGCCATAATCTGATTCAGGCGTTTGCGCAGACGCAATATCTCTTTCGCCTGAATACTGATATCCGATGCCTGCCCCTGCGTTCCACCCCAGGGCTGATGCATCATGATTCTAGCATTTGGCAAGGCATAACGTTTCCCTTTCTCTCCAGCAGCAAGTAGCACCGCCCCCATGCTTGCGGCCTGCCCTACGCAATAGGTACTCACCGGACATCTAACAAACTGCATTGTGTCATAGATTGCCAAACCCGCAGTCACAGATCCTCCCGGAGTGTTGACATAGAGGCTAATATCTTTTTTTGCGTCTTCGCTCTGCAAAAAAAGCAACTGGGCAATTATTAAATTGCTCAACTCATCGGTAACCGGAGAACCGATAAAAATTATGCGCTCCTTTAGGAGGCGCGAAAATATATCGAAAGCCCGCTCCCCCCTTCCCGTCTTCTCTATGACCATAGGAATTAACACTTGAGAATTCTCCGTCATCACACTATCTCCTCTTGTTACACATTAACGATTGATTTTTCGAGCAACATATCAAGCACTTTCTCCGTTTTTAAATGAGCTCTGATTTTGTCCAAATAGTTATCCGTCCAATCTTCTTTCGGCATTCCCAAACTCTCTGATTCTTTATCAACGTGTTCTTCAACCTCAGCATCGGAAACTTCGATCTTCTCCGTCTTCGCAATTGCGGCCATGATATAGCTCAGCTTCACCTGATCAACCGCACGAGCTTTCGCCTCCGCGAATATCTCATCCTTTTGCGCCTCAATATCCTCACGGCTACCTCCTGAAGAGGTGTGTTTGTATACAATTCTTCTAATCATATCATCCGTTATACTGTAAATCTGCGATTTGGGCACCTCTATTTTTGTCTTCTTCAAAAGATATGCGCATATCTCGTTTTGAAGACGGTCTGTCTCGTGCCTGCTCGCGGCCTCTTCCAACTCGTCCTTAATCTCCGCTCTCAATTCATCTTCCGAGTCAACGTTAAACCGCTTCAGCATATCTTTGGTCAATTCTGGCATCACCTTGCTGCAAATCGCCTTAACTTTAACAGTGAACCGGGCTTCCTGCCCTGCGAGTTCCCGCACCGTAAACCCGTCATTGAACAGCACCTCAATCACTTTCTCATCGCCGATCCGGCAACCCGTCAGCCCATCCTTCATCTCGGGAAGAAACGCATTGTCATTCACCAGCACCCAGTAATTTTCTTTGCCGCCCAGCCCTTTGGCCTTCGGAGAGAACTCCTCAAGCGGCTTCTCGCCAATTACCGCGCTGTAATCAATCTTGACCATGTCATCTTCCTGCACCGCCCTGTCCTCCACATCCTCGTAGGATGCGTACCGATCAAGTAACCTCTCTATCGCTACGTCAATATCTTTCTTTTCGGGAACCGTGTTCTCCCCTTTTAACTTAATGCCTTCATAACCGGGCAACTTAAATTCGGGCGGCACATCAACCTTCACAATGAACCTGAATTCCGATTTCGGATCAAATTCCTCTTCATCCATACCCATCACCGCCACAACTTCAAGTTCCTCCTGCTTAACAGCTTCGCGATAAGCATCGGCAACCAATTCCTGCTTCACATCATCCAGCAAATCTTTCGAATAACGCTTCTCCACCATTGCCTGCGGCGCTTTACCTTTGCGGAATCCTGGTAATGATGCGTTTTTCATATATTGATTAAGCATGGATTTATATGTGTCGCTCACCTTGTCAGCCTCAACTTCTATCTCCAAGCTACGCTGACAGACACCGATCTCACTCACTTTAACCTTCATAACTGTAAAACTCCAAATCTCTATTTGTATCTGAAAATAAAGCGGGACAGTGTAAAAAACATCCGGCTCATGATCAAGAAAGTAATGATTCTATCCTTTCAGCGATATCAGGAATTCGGCATTGTTACCCGTCTTCTTCAAGCGGTTAATGAGAAGTTCCATTCCTTCAACAGAGGGAACATCCTTAAGAGCCTTACGTAAGATCCAGATTTTATTCAACTCATCCGGGTGCAACAGCAACTCCTCCTTGCGGGTTCCGGATTTTTCGATATTGATTGCCGGGAATATTCGCTTGTCCACCAATGTCCTGTCGAGACCAAGCTCCATATTGCCAGTTCCCTTGAACTCCTCAAAGATGACTTCATCCATTCTGCTACCGGTATCGACAAGAGCAGTCGCGATGATGGTCAAGCTCCCACCATCCTCAATATTTCTGGCCGCACCGAAGAATCTCTTTGGTTTGTGTAGCGCGGTTGCGTCAACACCACCCGACAATATTTTGCCACTATGCGGTTGCAGAGTGTTGTATGCACGAGCCAGACGCGTGATACTGTCCAGCAAAATAATAACATCCTCACCGCATTCGACTCTGCGCTTGGCAAGCTCTATAACAATCTCCGCCACTTGTACATGTCTTTCCGGGGGTTCATCAAATGTGGACGCGAGAACCTGCGCCTTTGTGCTGCGCTCCATGTCCGTAACCTCCTCCGGTCGCTCATCAATCAGGAGAACAATCAGTTTGGCATTCGGATTGTTCGCCGAAATACTGTTGGCGATTTTCTGCAACAACACTGTCTTTCCTGTACGCGGAGGCGCAACAATCAATCCACGCTGTCCTTTCCCGATCGGAGTGAGGATATCCATCACCCGCATCGAAACTTCATCTTGCTCTCTTTCGAGAACAATGCGATCCTCAGGGAAAAGAGGTCTCAGATTTTCAAAAGGAATCTGACTGCGTTTCAACTCCGGGTCCTTACCGTTGATCTGCTTAACACGCAACAGCGCGAAAAAGCGCTCTTTCTCTTTTGGCGGGCGAATCTCGCCTTCAATCAAATCACCTGTGCGTATCCCGAATCGACGTATCTGGGA
Source organism: uncultured Verrucomicrobiota bacterium (assembly GCA_964440175.1). Lineage (GTDB taxonomy): Bacteria > Verrucomicrobiota > Kiritimatiellia > CAYTQP01 > CAYTQP01 > CAYTQP01. The sequence continues at coordinate 19,837 of CAYTQP010000013.1, read as the reverse complement.
CGGGGAAACATATATGTCTTCGGGACACGGCAAATATTTGTAATGCGGGGAACGCAGAAATCCAAATCCATCCGCGAGTATCTCCAAAATACCACGCCCGCGCATCGTGAACCCTGCTGCGGCCTTGATCTTAACAATCTCCAGTATCAACTCATGTTTCTGCAACCCGCCATAATCTTTAACATTCAACTCGTCAGCCAGAGACTTAATCTCCAAGACCGACTGCTCCTGCAGGTCATACATATTAAAATCAGGACCTTTGGGCTTGTCCTGCTTGTTGACACCACCAGTTTTCTTTATGCGTCCTTTATCTCCTTTATGTTTCAATTTTTTCGAACGCTTCTTGTTTCCCTGCTTCTTCGCCTCGTCCACAACAGGTTTTTCAACATTTCCACTCTTATCATTATTCTCTTTTTTTGTCTTTTCAGGCATTATTTATCCCTTTCTTTCTGACAACAATTTATCAAGCTGTTCATGCGTTGTTTTATACAAATCTTCTAAACTGCCATTGTTGCGAATCACATAATCCGATCTTTTTATTTTATCTTTTAACGGCAACTGCGCAGCGATACGCGCCTGTGCCTTGATTTCTGTTAAACCCCTGCTCTTTAATCTTTCTATAACAATCTCTTCATTTGCCGCGACGCATATCACTGCATCCCATCCCGCGTTCTCTTCAATTTCAAACAACAAAGGAATAATCACCGCGATATTCTTCCCCGCTCCACATCTTTCTCTAATCCAACCTCGCCACTCTTCGCACACAAGCGGATGAACAATCCTGTTTAAGGTTTTCAATTCCGCATCATTGTCAAACACTGTTTCCGCCAGCTTCCGCCTGTTAATCTTTCCATCATCACCGCATATTCCCACACCGAAATGCTCTATCACCGCACGGTACGCTCCACCTTCAGGAGCCATAAGTCTATGGGCCACATCGTCCGCGTCGAGAACCTCAAACCCCGCGTGCGCCAGCAGGTATCCCACTTCGCTCTTCCCGCACGCTATGCCGCCAGTCACTCCCAGCACCAAACCTCTGTTACTCTTCTCTCTCATCACCCGCTTTGTAATTAAATTTCTTCTCGCGCAATGCCATAACATGCCGCAACGTCTTTATGGCATCTTTCTGGCGAGGGTACAGAAGCAACGCCCGTGCCGCAGCATCTTCGGCCGTCTGCAAGTCGCCATGCTGAAATGCTTTCCGCGCCTCACTGCTAATCTGCGCCGCCTCTTTTATGTCCGCTTTTGTTGTCACCCGAAACACGCGATACTTTCTGTTCTCCCACATCAACCGAAACCAATTCGTCTCGCCTGTCCAGTACTCAAAAATCCGCGCCGGCACACCCTCTGCCGGATTGAGCGCATCCACAAAATACCGCATCTGACATTCCGGTTTTTTAGCGGCAAACTCCCCAATTGAATAGACGAGATAGCGCGTCTTCTTTTGTTGCATCCAGTCGCGCAACTCCAATTCACTGCCTTTGAACATTATCTCCCCATATTCGCGCACCCGCTGAATTATGTCGTCACTCTCAAATTTCGGATGCAAAACCACCGGACTTCCAGCATACGTCAATATTACCGAGCTAACACCAAAGTTCGCCAGCACTGGTTCTCCCTCTATGTGCTCGCCAATCCACTCTGTCATCTCCCGCATCTCACTGTAGTAGACCGCCGGACGCCCCCAATCCTGAGGATTTTTGACAGCACTCACCGTCTCCGCTAAAAAACCAAACGCCACGGCAATCAGAACAACCCATGCCCGCCATCCACCAACACGCATAGCCAAATGCACGCCCCAGCCAATCAGCCCGGCCAGAAATACCGCAAGGAAAACATGAAATCTTACAAACATGCAAAAAGAGATAAACGTCACAACATAGAAGATGGCGACACGACCCAGTCCATTGTCCGGAGCTTTACTTGAAAAACCGCTATAAAGTACCAATAAAACGGGGAAAGTCAAATACAAAGTATATGGAAAAAGAGAAGAAATAATATCCGCGTTTGCGGTATGCAATGCCGGCACCCACATAATAGAAGCCTCAAAACCCAGCAATCCGGGATCCTGTGGCTTTACACCAAAAAACCGTAATTTCGCCAGAAGTAGTTCACCAAAATGACCATAGTGTGAACCAAATTCCCGATAAAAAAATATCCCGCATAACAGAGGAATGAAAAATATAAACGCGGTCATCAAAATGCCCAAAACAGTTCTACCATCCACCCCCGCCTTCACCCGCCCCCATGGTAATCGCCGCCATATTTTCGTCATAATAACGCCCAATGCCAATAACGCAATGGGTGAAACAGCAAAGGCGTGCGCACGCAGATACGGATTTACCGCGCCAATCGCAAGCACAGCGATGGCCTCCACAGCCGGCTTCCAATACAACGCTTCAAATTTTTCACCACCGCCAAATACAATCTTCCAGCCTTCCATAACCCATAGAATAACAATATAGAACCTGACCAAATCCCATGAAATCAATGCAAGCGCAAGCATTACACCCGAAACTATTGCTGCCAGCCAGCAACCCCATCCCGATTCTCGTCGATCTGCCAGCGCATTAAACGCCATATGCGCCAGCAAAAGCGGTAACGCAAAATTTTCACGAGAAAGCTCCTGCCCGGTTGAACGGACTACTGATGCCAGCATAACAGCGTAAAATGCACCCGTCACAAAACCTGCCGTACGCGATCCCGTTCTCCATGCAATCCATAACGCGATCATTGGAATACCCATGCAAAACCAGAGAACGGATATCCACCGCAACCGTGTTGTCAGCGAACTACCGCCCGGAATCAATTTACAGATTCCAGCAAATACCCACTCATCGCTTATCGAGTATGTCTGCCTCGGATTAACACCCTCCGGATACTGCACCGCTCTATCAACATTCGGGATTTCTCCATTCTTCAGCAATTGATCAATCATTCTAAAATGAAGCGCGCTTTCCAGCGTGAAGGGCATCTCCTCCCAGCCCGGAGCGTGTTGCTCGTTCAAAATATTTCGTCGGACAGCCACTCCCGTGACAAACAGCACCACTAATCCCAAAATCCATATGATTCTATTTATGTGTGTTTTTGACATTACTTCCGACTCTATCCGCAGTTGATTGAAACGAATAAGATTAAGCTCTGATCTCAGGGTTTGGTTTGCAATGATTTGTTCCCGCGAAAGTCTTAAAATAATTGGGGTTCACGCATATCTTTCGCCATTCTATGGAACTCCATCTCCTCGAAGAAAGATAACAGTCGACCGTGATCAGGCGATGTCGCCGCCATTTCATCCCATTCAATTTTAAATTTTAAATCGGTAATCAGTTTTGTTAGAGAAACATTTCTTTCAAGCAACCCTCTACCCGCCTTTAAGTTCGAACGTATTCTCTCCGATTCAACCATCTCAATATTCGCATACACTTCATCAATAGACCCGAACCTGTTCAAAAGTTTTGATGCCGTTTTGGGTCCAACACCTGTTATTCCAGGGATATTGTCCGCGCTGTCACCCATCAACGCCAGCCATTCCGGTATCAATCCGGGTAGCACCCCGGTCTTATTCTTAACATCTTCCGGTCCCATAAGCCCGATCCCGCCAGTTGTGGAATACATCGCAATCCGGGAAGAGACAACCTGATACATATCTTTGTCATTAGTCGCCATAACTACGCGCCGTGCCCCGTCCGCCTCGGCCTTCATCGCGATCGTGGCCATAACATCGTCAGCCTCCTCTCCGTCCAGGCAAATTGTGTAGATATTCGCACAATCCAAATATCTCCGTATCAGAGCCATCTGGCTACGCAACTCTTCCGGCATATGCGGACGCTGAGCTTTATACGAATCGAGCAACGCCTTTCGTCTCTCGGGAAGACCACCATCAAAAACCATCACCAAATGACTCGGTGCTAACTTTGCCGTCATGCGACAAAACTCACGAACAAATCCAAATACCGCATTTGTGGGAATTCCGGCGGCGGTGGAAAGATTCCTGATTGCGAAAAATGCGCGATACGCCATGTTATGACCGTCGCAAATCAGTATACTCTCTACGCCCGTCTCGCTCACTTTTTAGCCCCGCCTAATGAAACGCGATCGCGCCATGGGGTGCGATCGCGTTAAACAGAGACACCAAATCACTTTCAGATCGACGCGTCTGACACAGTTGCCGCAGAACGCATTCTCTTTCCCGCAGGATCAACCAGCCGCGCGGTCACAAATATCAGCAGATTGTGTTTTTTGCTGTACTCACCCTTATTTCTGAAGAGATGCCCCAGAAGCGGGATGTCGCCCAGAAGCGGTATTTTGTCATCCACCGTAGTTAGCTCTTCGCGAATCATGCCCCCCATAACAACGGTTTGACCATCCCATATAACAATACTCGTTGTCACACTGCGACTGCTGAATACAGGCTGAGGAATATTGTACTCTCTTGTGCCATACTGTAGCCAGTCAACAAGCTCCGCCACTTCCGGCACCATCACGAGGTCAATCGTATATCCATCAGGACCAACAGTAGGCGTTACATTAAGAATGACACCCGTCTCTCGAGTCTCAAAACCATCAGGAGTCACAATCACCTGCGTTTGCCTGCCTCTGTCAGTGGCACCAACGCCCGTGTTTCCGCCAGTGTAGACGGACGACGACTGCATATCAAATTCGGTTGGATAAATAATCTCACGCACAACCTTGATTTGCGCATTAACACCACTGCGGGTTGTAACACGCGGAGCCGACAAAAGATCAGTGCCACCCTTCTGATCCAACGCATGCAGAACCATTCCAACCTCCGGGTTTGTAAGAATGCTCGATATGCCAAGTATTCCGCCCAGCCCCTTCATTGCCCCGGAAACAGGACTCTGCGGTGCAATTCCCGACTCCGAATCACCGAAGAAACGCATTCCTCTGGTAAAACCACCGTCGGCGGAGTTGGCATTCATAACAACGCGTTCTCTGCCACCTACCGGACCAGAACCTTCCTTGACCAACATTTCATAATTGTCGGTCAACAACCACTCAAATCCCAGTTCCTCCAGATCGTTCTGGCTCACTTCGACAAAACGTGCCTCAATTTCAACCTGATGCGGAATAATATCCAACTGCCTGAGAATAAGCTCAAACACCTCCAGATTTTCAGGCGTATTCGAAACAATCAGCCGACTTATACTCTTGTTGTAAGTGATGGTCGTGCCAACCGGAAACTTCACACCAGCAGAGATGAAGAAATCTTTCACATCGGTTACGTCAATTTTGACATCCCCTGAATCCAGCTTGATAAACTCGCCACCACCGCTACCACCACTACGGGTGTTGTTCTCTTTCTCCGTGCTGATTACAACATCAAGAAACGAGGGCTGGACGGGATATATTCTGGTAATCACCCTGCCTTCCACCATATTTGCGGGGGTTATAATAACCACATTCTCTTCCAGCCTGTATTTGAGATCGGCGACCTCAGTGACAAATTTTATGGCATCAAACAGGCTTATTTTACGCAAAGTCAACGTAATTGTCGGGATGGTCTCCAAACCGGACATCCCCGACTCTGCCGCTCCATTGTTGCCACCGCCAGTAGACCCTATATCAAGCCCCCATGCATCATCAATCGGCGGTGCCGCTGTCGTCGAGCCGTCTGTTCCGCCGGAATCGACTCCGCGAGGCAGTTTTAAGATTATGTTAATACCATAGTGATCCGGGTCAGCAGCCTCACTGGCATCTCTAAGAAAACTGATCACATCGACTATATTGGCTTGCCGGAACTCAATCGACGGGATAATCATGTCAACCATCTTCTGGCGCAACACCTGCGTACTCGTCTTCGCGCTCATCGTCGGACCGGAAACTGATGTTGCGGGACGCAATTCTGCCTTAATAGGAGGATTCCAACCATCGCGAACACTCTGAATCATGGCGTTTTTTGTCGTCATCCGTTTGATGGTGCTGATATCGTAACGTTTCTCCTCGATCTTGTTTAAAAAACGCATGGCAGCTTTATTATACTTGTCAATAGCCAACACCTGTTCAAAATAAATCTCAGCCCTGTCATACTCTCCGCGATTCAGCATCTCTTTACCCGCATCCAACAGAGAATCTACACCGTCATTCCGAACTTCAAGATTTCTCACCTCCTGCGCCTCCGGCGTGTTAGCCTTTGCGTACTTATCCTCAGCTTTCGCCATACTTTTTTCTATACTGGCAATACGTTTTGTCGCCTCAGTTCTGAATTCGGGAGAGACCGCTTCAAGATTAACTTTCGCTTTGGAGATAGCGTCTTTTGCTGCATTAAAATCATCGTGGCTCACATAGCCCTGAGCCGACTCGCAAAGAGCCGCCACAAGACCTTCTTTCGCCTTAATGCGGATTTTGTCGTTTTCCGGACGCTCTGGAATCTTTAGTAGTGCGTCCGAAAACGCCTGAACCGCCTTGGGGAAACGCCCTTCCTGCATTGCCTGTTGCGCATTCGTCAAACTACTCTTCCCTTCTTCTTCGGCGGCTTGACGCTTTATGATGAATTGCCGCGCAATATCTTCCGGCGTTAAATTGTCGGCGTTCTCCTGTGTGCCGTCGCCCACTTCTTTCGACCCCGTAATCTCTGTGTCTGCGGAAACTTCGGGTGTTCCTACCAAGGCATCCAGTGCGGAATCATCGCCAGCAGTGCTGTCGAGTTCCCTCAACAGCTCATCCAGCCCGGCATCTGCATCCTGCGCAAAAAGTGGCAAACAACACACCACCGTTAAAATGAAAACCACAGCTGTAACATATCGCAACATTTTCATCAAAAATCCTCCACACTTTCTCTATTTCAATATTTCCAACTCATTCATAACATAAATAAACTCTTCCACATCCTCACCCATCCTCCGGCACACAACAGCCCGAAGGCGAATGATTCACAATCAATCGTCATCAACGCACAGCCCGACGCTCATTCATTCTATTCGACTTCGGCACAAACCCGATGGATCTCTCCACGGCAGAAGGCGCGAGCTTCCCACGAATTTCATCTCTTTCCTGTTCGCTGAGTTTGGAGACCTTTGACTCCTCTCCGCTCTTGATGTCCCTTAATAGTACATAATCTGGCATAATGTCAACAACTTTGTAGGTGTCACCTCGAAGCTCCATAGTTTCACCCATTTTCAACTTGAACTTTTCGTTATTGATAAGGAAGATAATGTACACAACTATATCATTTTCCGTCACCGGCTTATCTTTGACGAGCGGTAGTTTCCTGCCGTCTTTTTCTACAATCAATGTCGGACCCTTCTCCGCTTTCGGAAGGAATTCCAGTATCTTTATGCCCATCACGTTATTTTGCTTGTCGTTGATAACATCACCAACATTAACGAAGTATGTTTTTTTCAACGTCCGCAAGTTCAACTGAAACGACTTAATTCCGGGTCTTACTTCCTGAACTGAGTTGAAACGCAACACAAACGGAACCTTCCTGAGCCTCACCACTCTCAGTTTCGCTGGCCATGGCGGTCTGTCAGTTTTATCACGGGGATTCGTCTCCGCCCTGAACTCCTCGACATTTGTAAACCCATCATTGTCGGCATCCAGATCGGCATCATCGGGGTTGTTGCTGTTGAATCCATGCTCATCCTCGTAATTATCCGGCATTCCATCGCCATCCATATCATCCCCGCCGCCAGGTTGCACCATTCCGCAAAACGGACACACCTCGGCATTATACGATATGGGTTTCTCACAACCGATACACGCAACTCGCTTTTCACTTATAAACATTCGATTGCTGAACATTGTCGCGGGTATATCCGCCCGCAACTCATCCAGCATCGCCTGATACTTGGTGAGGTCAATGGCTTCCGCTGTAGCACCCCCGCTGGTGACCGCATTCTGCATCTCGGCAATCTTGCCCTTTTCCGCCCTGATCTTAAGAACAAGCAATACGGTGGATACCAGTAGCGCAACAAGCACCACTACCAAAATCAACATCTCGTAATTACTCTTAACCCAGCTGTTTTTTCCTGACGATGCCACACTCACTTTTGGGTCTCCTCTTCAGTTTTTTCATCAAGAAAACGATAGAAATTCAATTTCATAGTAACATTCAACACTCCACCACCTGCGACAACACGTTTTTCGCGCGCAACCACTTCCGGCTCGGCAACTGGTGTCGGCAGTCCAAAATTAGCACCCCTTGTCCGAGAATCTCCGCTTCCAAATCCATGAACCTTACTCTTTTTATCCGAACCCCAACTTTGTGTCGCCGCTGGATTATCTTCAAGCGTCTCGAAGCTCAAACTCTCCACAGAAATAAGCAAGTTTGTGTTGGCAAAGCTACGAAGGGTACTCCACAGAGCACTCTCTTTCGCCCTAAACTCAACAGTGAAAGTCTCCCACGCATACATTCCGTAATCATCTCTCTGTTCTTCCTTCGATTCATCTTCACTTGGCTTCTTCGGCTTATTGTCATCGAAAGCATTTCCGTAACCATCATAGGTGGTAGAAGAAGAAGCATTCTCTCTCACATCGAACTTCTGGCGGGTTATCGCCGTTAGTGCATCTATTCGCTCATCAAACATTATGTTACAAATGCTCTCAATCATTTGCGCCTGTCGCGACAGGCGCGGAACGTCTTTCGGGGCAGGCATCTCACCTTGCGCATATTTCGGAAATCCAAACTTAAAATTGGAATCCAGCTCCGTATTAACGGCTTTTGCCTTTATCAGCAGTTTCTTCAGTCGCGGATTAAGCTGAACCTGAAACTCTGTCGGATTCGTCGCCTCAACCATCTTGATCTGCCCCTTTTTCATCCACTCTCGCAGATCGGCAAGTTGCGATCTCAGCTTAACCACGTTATCACGCTCTATCTGTAAATTTTCCTTCGACGGAAAAGGATTGCGCCCATTAAGTGATCTCAGTTCCGTTTCTTTCGAATTTAAACTGTTTTTCACATCGGTGTATTTCTTCTGCCAACGCACTAGAAAAACTAGAGTTATAATTAGCAACAACAGAGCTATACACCCGCTCACAATAAATGACATGTATTTTCTAAATTTCATAATTGCACAGACTTATTTAATATCAACTCAATCTTGAATTTCATTACAGGGTCATCTCCGGGCGCAGGCATCCAGCTTATTTTCGATTTCTCAAACTCTTTCAGTGCTCCCAGTTTCTCCGCAAATCTGGTGACCGACTGACCGTTGGGATGCTTATCAACATAAGCTCTTCCTTCGAGTTCTAAAATTCTCACCGTCCCGTCTTTGCCCTGCTTGTCACCACCGGAACCCCCCTCATCTCTACCCGACAAACCAATAATCCACATTCCCGCAGGAAGTTGCCTGTGGATGGCCTGCACACGTTTAAACCTCTGCGAACGACTCGTTGACAGGTTAATCAGCTCCATCTTCTTCTTCTCAATTAACGCCATCTCAGATTCAACCTTGCTCATCTCTACGGCTTCAACCTGCAGATCACAGACACGCGCCTCAATTTTCGCAAGTCGTTTCCCCGCCAGTTTTTCCAACTTCAGAAAATAGGCGCACCAAACCCCCGCAACAAGGACAAGGCAAAACGCGGTCACGATGAAAAATGGTAACTTTTTGCGCATCGCTTTCTGCGCCCGAACAGAGGGGGGTAGCAAATCTATCTCTATCGGACACGACATCATCTTGCGTAAAGAGGAACCAACCACCTCGCCAAGCCGGTTGGCACTGGATGCGATCTCTTTGTCATCAATATTCTGTCCCACCGTCACATTCTGGAACGGATTCAAAAAATCAACCTTTACAGACAGCTTCTCTTCCAGAAATCTGTCTGTGTAAGGCAACACTGACGATCCGCCAGTCAAAAGGATCAGCCCTGGCTTAGTACCCTGTTGTTGAGTGCGGTAGAAGTTGACAGACCTCCCGATCTCAGCGTGCAGACGGGTCATCACAGAGCGAACACTCTTCGACACTTTATCCGCAACTTCACTGCTTGGTGCCTCGTAGGCACCGCCGAACGCGACAAAACCATGCGTCTTCTTTATCTCTTCGGCATCTTCAAAGGATTGGTCAAACTCCTTCATAATCTGATTGGTTATAGCATTGCCACCCGCAGGAATGCTACGGCTGAAAACACGACCCTCTTCGATAAAGATCAAATCCGTGGAACGTGCGCCCATATCGACCACCAGCGTGCAGGCGGGAAGTTCGTCATAGTTGTAGCGGACTGTGTTGTAAAGTGCCAGTGGTGCCACATCAACCAACTCGGGTTCAAACCCCAACTGCTCCACAGCCTGACAGAGAGTCTCAACAAGATCCAGCTTAACAGCGGCCAGCATAACATCAACTTCACCCTCAGAACCACCAATGAGCTGATAATCCCAGACAACCTCGTTTATCGGAAACGGCACATTCTGCTGAGCCTCATAACGGACTATCTGATCAATTTTATCCTCACTTACCGGTGGAAGCCTCACAAATCGAGAAAAAACCTGCTGTCCAGGGATAGTCAGCAAAACCGGACCCGGCTTGATATCGTGGTCGTGTATAAGACCATGAAGCGCTGTTATCAAACAGGAACGCGACTCATCATCTCCACCCTCAACACCGAGGGATTCAATAGCAAAATCAACAAGCTGAATTCCACCTGATTTCATGGGAGCAAAAACGCCTAGACAGATATTTCCCGCGCCTATGTCTATTGCTATGATTTTATTAGATCCAAACATTTTGAATTCCTTAAATTCTTTAATTCTTAGTCTTTCTTAACTCGTAATCATCAGGATTTATTAACGAGAACGGAGTCTGATCCCTATCCAGAATTTTTCCGCTTACCGGGGGCATCACATTCTGCGCCTGCTCCCACCACTTCGTATCTCTAACTTTCGATTTGTCACTAATCCATTTTACGGGTCTTCCTCGATAGCGAATCTCCACCCCCACATACACAATCTCCTTAACATAACGCGTGTATGTGTTCGGATGAATGTAAACCTTGCTGATATGCCGACCTCTCTCTATATCCATATAGGTGACACTGTGCTTGAAAAGCATATTCTTCGCTCTGCCCGTTTTTGTTCTAAAATACACGTAATAAATAAACTCAAGTTCATCAACCCATTCCGGCGCAATCTCATAGTCAACCCGCAACTCCAGCCAGTTCTTCCGCCCCTTCTCTGTATCGTAATCCGAAACGCTAAACTCAGGTGTCGCCTGCAAAGCAGTGCTAATACGCGCTATCCTGCTGACGGGATTAATAATACGTTCTTGCGCAAAGACCGCCACAACCGAAACAACCGCGATAAACGCTGCCACCAGTACTATTCTGTCCACTCTTTTCAAATTCATAACATTCTCTCCCGCAGATCGGCACATAATCCACTAAATAAATCCCCGGTGATTCATGAACTGCGCACAATAGTGAAAAAACACCCCATCCGTCAACACTTCAATTTAAAAAAGCTCCGCCTCTCTATTTCCTGCCCCTCATCTAGCTCATCTCTCCAATAATCGAAATCAGCGGCATAAACAACGCAATGACAATTGTGCCAACAACGACAGCAAGCATAACAATAAGAATAGGCTCAAGAATTGAACTCAGTGCGGCCACAGTGTTGTCAACTTCATCGTCATAGTTGTCGGCGACCTTCATCAGCATCTCCGGTAACTCGCCCGTCTCTTCTCCAACTTCAACCATACTGGTCATCATTGGCGGGAATATGCCGGTGGACTCCATCGGCGGGGCGATATTCTCCCCTTCCTTCACCGTGTCATGCACAACCATAAGCGCACGCGCAATGACCTCGTTGCCGGACGTATCCTTGACGATTGTCAGCGCCTGTAGAACTGGAACACCGGAATCCATCAGCGTTCCCAGTGTGCGCGTCAGTCGCGCTATCGCCGTTTTTTTCATCAGTGGGCCAAAAATCGGCATCGTCAGTTTAAGGCGATCCTTAATCAAGCGACCGGCGGGAAACTTCCCGAAAAGAACGAGAATCACCACAAACAAAACTATACCAAGAAGCACCAGCCACCCCCTTGTCAGCAGAGTGTCACTGACCCCCATGATGAAACGTGTCAACCCGGGCAAGGGTTTGCCCTGTAGAAGCTCATTAAAAATATCTTGAAATTTCGGAATAATCTTCGTGAAGAGAAAACCCACAATCCCCGCAGCCATTATCAGAACAACAATCGGATAGGTCATCGCGCTGATAACCTTATTCTTGATCTTTTGCATCTTTTCCATAAATTCCGCAAGACGCAAAAGTACCACATCGAGTACACCACCGACCTCACCAGCCTTTGCCATGTTCACATACAAACGGTTGAATATCCTCGGATGCTGCGCCAGTGCTTCAGCAAATGTGCTACCAGATTGAATGGTGTCACCCATCTCCCCTGCGGCACGCTTAAGGCGCGGATGCTTCTCCTGACGTTCAATAACCCGCAACCCACGCAATAACGGCAAACCAGCATCAATCAGCGTGGCCAGCTGACGCGTGAAAATCATCAACTGTTTAGATTTTACACGCGGTTCCATAAATGAAGGCATCTTTATTTCGATATTCATCCCCCCGCCGGAGTTACCCCTCTGAGAGTGCCCGCCCTTCTGCTTGTGTTGCTTCTTGCCTGCAACATCGCCCGCAACCACCTCTGTGGGGAAAAGACCTTTCTCTCTGATTCGTGAAAGGGCCATACTCTGATTGACAGCTTCCACCTTTCCTCGGACTTCCTTACCTTTCGAATCCATCGCCTTATAATTGAAACTAGCCATGATTTTTATCCTTATATCTTTCTTCTATAAAAAACACCGAAAACAAAGCAATCGTCAAACCCAAACTCATCAGGTATACTTCAACACCTCTTCCACCGTCGTATAGCCGTCCAGAATACAGCGAATACCATCTTCCCGCAAAGTTCTCATCCCCATCTCTATGGCACGCTCTCTGATTACAACTGTCGGTTTATTCTCGTTAATCAGTCTGCGAAGAGGCTCCGTCATTCGCAGATACTCAAAAATTCCGCAACGACCACGATACCCGGTGTCGTTGCAGTTTCCACAACCCTCCCCAAAATAGAAATGACGCTCTTGCACGTCCGCCTGTTTCAGCCGAAGGCTTTTCAGTACATCCGCATCAGGAAGATACTCTGTCTTGCAATTCGAGCAAATCGTTCGAACAAGACGCTGCCCAAGAACACCCTCAAGCGTAGATGCGATAAGAAACGGATCCACCCCCATATCAACCAGACGCGTTATCGCCCCGGATGCATCGTTGGTATGCAACGTAGTAAATACAATGTGACCAGTCAAGGATGCCTGAATAGATATTTGCGCGGTCTCCAAGTCGCGAGTCTCTCCCACTAGAATGACATCCGGATCCTGACGCAAAAACGCACGTAGTGCCCGGGCGAAAGTCAACCCTATGGCATCGTTGATCGGCACCTGCATGAGACCCTCAACATCATACTCCACCGGATCTTCCGCCGTCAGTATTTTGGTCTCTATCTTATTTAAGCGCTTCAAGGCCGAATACAGCGTCGTCGTTTTACCCGATCCTGTCGGACCAGTAACAATAATAATGCCATTTGGTTTACTGATATCGTAAGTGAAAGTCTCATACACATCATCAGGCATAGTGATGTTCTCAAGATCCAACTGAACCGCGCTTTGATCCAATATTCGCAACACAACACTCTCGCCGAACTGGGTCGGCAACGTGGAGACACGAAAATCAATCGGACGCCCAGCAATCTGTAGCTTGATGCGACCATCCTGCGGCAGACGACGCTCGGCTATATTCAAACCCGAAACAACTTTAACACGCGAAATAACTGGCAATGCCAGACGTTTCGGCGGCGGCGACATCTCGTAGAGTGCGCCGTCAACACGATACCTTATCTTAAACTCATGCTCAAATGGCTCAAAATGTATATCAGAAGCACGATCCTGCACCGCCTGAAAAAGCACAAGATTAACAAACCGCACCACCGGTGTCTGATTGGCTGCCGCCTGGATTTCTATAACATCGGCACCACTTTCCGCTATCTCCATCAGGTCGCCGGCACCCTCCAGTTCCGCTTCCAACTGCGAGAGCATGTCACCCACCGACTCGCTTGCCTCACCGTAAACATTCGTTATTGCACGCTTTACTGTGACCTCCTTGGCCACCACAAAAGAGACATCTCTGGTGAGCACAAACATAAGCTCATCTATCAACTCCGGCGTCACGAACTCGAATGTCGCCAAAACAACACTGCTTTCGTCAGCCCTGATCGGCATCATATTGTACATACGCACCACGCTACCCGGAATTTCACGCACTATACCGCGATCTATCTCTTTCTCAAGCAGTGTCAGATCAACCACATTCGCCCCCAGATAACCGGCAATAACCTCCAGTAGCTCCTCCTGCTCGACCAAATCCATGTCCATCAACAACACGCGGGTGGATGTTCCCGTGCGCTCGTGCTCATCAAGCACCTCTTCGGCCTGAGTACGCGTTATCAACTCCTCTTCCAACACCTGCTGCAGTAGCTGATCGCTTATTATTTGTTCCTGGTCTGCCATGCGCTTATCTACCTTTTCTTCTTTTTGCCGCTCATTTGCTGTAGTTTATGCATAATTCCATCGACATCCTGCGCCTTTGTAATCAAATCTTCATAGCGGACAAGCCCGGCCGTATATAGTTGAAGAAGATGGTCGTCAAGCGTCACCATGCCTATTCGTCCACCAGTCTGAATGTCTGACGTGATTCTGAACGACTTGTTGTCGCGAATCAGTGCTCGTACCGAAGGAGTGGCAATCATAATCTCGAATGCCGCCACGCGTCCAGGCTTGTCTTGCCTCACAAGTAAAATCTGTGAGATGACTGCGACAATACTGGAGGCCAGCTGGGTTCTGATTAATTCCTGCTGCGCTGTCGGAAAGGCATCAACTATACGGTCAACCGTTCGCGCCGCTCCGGTGGTGTGCAATGTCGCAAACACCAAATGTCCAGTCTCCGCCGCCGTAATGGCCGCCTCCATCGTCTCAAGATCACGCATCTCACCCACGAGAATAACATCAGGATCCTGACGCAACCCTCGCCGGATAGCCTCACCAAAACTGGTGACATCAACACCAATTTCACGTTGCGACACAATGCTACTTTTATGGTTGTGATAATACTCAATCGGATCTTCTATCGTGATAATATGAGCATCTCTCTCCTGATTTATTACATTCAGCATTGATGCGAGCGTTGTTGTTTTCCCTGAACCCGTCGGACCCGTAACTAACACTAGTCCGCGCGGCTTAAACAGCAACTCTTTCACCTGGGGCGGTAACCCTATCTCTTCAAGTGTCAAAAGTTTGGAGGGAATCAGACGCAACGCAATACTGATGTTCCCTTTCTGTTTATACACACTGACACGGAAACGAGCCTTATCGCCAAACCCAAAGCCGAAATCCGTTCCACCACCTTCCCTGACATTCTGCTGGTGCTCGTCAGGAGTAATGCTCTTCATTAAACGCTCTGTGTCATCAGGAGTCAGCACAGCCGACTCCAACGGATGCAACCCGCCGTGAATCCTTAAAACCGGCGGCAACCCCACAGCAATGTGTAAATCTGATGCCCCCTCATCCACCGTCAGGTTCAGAAGCTCGTCCATCGTGACGTTTTTATCCAACATGTCATCTGCCAATATATCATCCATCAGTCTTCACCTCGCATCGTAACGCGCAAAACCTCTTCAAGTGTTGTGGCTCCAGCTACAACCTTGCGCAAACCATCCTCTCTCAATGTCCTCATCCCAAGCTCTCTCGCCTGCGACCGAAGTTCCACAGATGAAAGACCGTCAAAAATCAAATGTTGCAACTCCTCGTTAATAACACATATCTCAAACAGTCCTATTCGCCCGCGATAACCATTGCTGGAACATTCCGCGCAACCCGCACCGCGGTACAACTGCGCCTGCCCCACCTGTTCAGCAGCTGGACCCAGCAAAGAAAACTCTGTTTCGGTAGGAGTATACTCGGTTTTGCAATGCTCACATATCTTGCGTACCAGCCTCTGTGCCATAATGGCACGAACCGAAGACGCAACAAGGAACGGCTTCACCCCTATATCAATCAAACGCGTAACCGCACTGGGCGCGTCATTTGTATGCAACGTGCTGAACACTAAATGACCCGTAAGCGAGGCGTTAATCGCGATCTCCGCAGTCTCCAAGTCGCGAATCTCTCCAATCATTATAACATTGGGAGCCTGACGCAAAATAGAACGCAACGCTATACCAAACGTCAACCCTATGCTTGCCCGCACATGAACCTGATTGATTCCAGTCAACTGATATTCCACAGGATCCTCAACCGTGATTATCTTTTTATCCGGCTGATTGATCACGTTGAGACAAGCATACAACGTGGTCGTCTTTCCAGAACCAGTTGGTCCGGTAACCAGTAAAATTCCGTCCGAAAGCTTCATCATTCGCTCAAATGTAGATTGATCGTCCGAAAAGAAGCCTAGCTGTGGCAAACCCAGCAACAAACCCTCTTTGTCGAGAATACGCATAACAATCGTCTCCCCATGATTGCTGGGAATCGTGGAGACACGCAAATCGAGATTGCGCTTCATAACCCTGATCTCAATACGCCCATC
Organism: uncultured Verrucomicrobiota bacterium; assembly: GCA_964440175.1. Taxonomy (GTDB): domain Bacteria; phylum Verrucomicrobiota; class Kiritimatiellia; order CAYTQP01; family CAYTQP01; genus CAYTQP01. The sequence goes on along the minus strand of CAYTQP010000013.1, from coordinate 3,246 downwards.
TTGAGGAACCCGCTTTTCTGCGATACTCATATTCGACATAATCTTAACACGGCTGATAATAGCCGATTGCAACCGCTTCGGAGGACTGTCAACCTCATGAAGCACGCCGTCTATCCTATAACGCACCCGGAACTTTCGTTCCAAAGGCTCAAGATGAATATCTGATGCCCGCTGACGAAAGGCCTCCACAATTATCAGATTCACAAGCTTGATAATCGGCTCATCCGCTTCGGTAACCTCTCCGCCATCCCCCAGCATCTTGTCCAGATCAGACACCCCCCCCTCATCCTCATCACCGATCTCGCTCAAAATCGACTCGACGTCGGCATCGGTCTCAGGGTAATAACGCGTACGGGCAACATCAATATCCTCCCTGGGCGCAACGACCCCATCCACGTTCATTTTCAAAATATAACGCAGACTGTCAAGCGTCTCGACATCAAACGGATCACTAATCGCAACCGTTATAGTACTCTCGCTCTTCGCAATCGGAATAATCTTATAGCGGTTTGCCACCACACCGGGAACCGAATCAAGAATGTCGCGCTCCAGTGTCATACCAGCCAAGCTGACTGTCTCCATGCCGAACTGCGCGGCCAGGGCGCGGAGGATATCTATCTTTGTTACCGATATATCGCGCACCAGCACATCTATCACATCCATATCTTCCTGTGCCGCATTCTGAAGAGCATGCGCTCCCTGTTCGTGAGTTATCATCCCCACGCCCTGAAGTATCTCTACAATATATTCGTCATTCGCTGTCAAAAGTTTCGCAACCTTTCGCTACTGGATAAAAGAACCTGTACCGGATTGACACACACAATCCCCATCACGCCCGCGAGTGTATACATTTCCCCGCTACATGTCAACCGCTTCAAAATAGAAAACTCTCTTCTTCCGCTACCAGATACACAAATAGTCTTTTTTCACCGAAAGAACAAACCTTTTTCCAATAAAATAAGCAAAAAACAACACTACCCTATTTTTAGTAAAAAGACGACGTAATGTTAACGTCAGGTTTGAGGCTTCTCGGATCACCTGCAATTTTTTTCAGGCTGTCCTTAAGCATCGTGATGCGCCAGGCACTCTCGTTTGCCAGTTTCAGCATCGCCGCCTGCGCTTCAGTTACATCGCCAGTGCTTCCGCTCATAACCATCTCAAGAGAACAACTGATAACAGATAATGGCTGACAAAGCTCCTGCACAATCTCCGCCAAAACTTCTATGATGCGTGCCCGCGACATCCGTAGATGATCACTCTTCACGGTTTTTGACTGACAATCTCCCTTCAGTTCATCCGTCAACAATTGAATCTTCTGATGAGTGCTGTCCGCCACCTGTTCAACAGCACTTCTCACCTCCGCCGCCGCCAACATCAATGCGTTTTCCGCATCCCTTTTTGTGGAGGAATCCATGCGAACGTCAATGCTTCTCATTCGTGCGAGCAGACCCTCCAATTCTCTCGATGTCAAAATCTCTTCTCCGCTTAAAACGGACGATGAACCAGGGTAAATTCGGCGCGTCAGATCCCGCCATTCTTCGTCACTCAACCCCTCATTCTCAAGCTTTCCCTTCAACATACTCTTGTCTATATCGTCGGAACCATATTTGCGGATATAGCGCAGAAGACGCTTCTCGCTCTCTTCAATCGCCTTACGTTTTTTCATGTAGTCAGTGCTGAGTGTGTCAACCTGAAGCTCATCCCGCATATCCTCAATAACACTGCGAACCGCCTGTTCAGCACGAACGTCTTTGCCTTCAGAGACTATATTCAGCGTTTTCAGCAGTTCTTCTTCCAGTATCCCCAAAGTCTGCTTGAGCCGCTTGCGCCCCTGCTGTGTTTTCACAGCCCGAGTCTTTATCAAATTGCCAAAGATACGCCGCAAACTGCCAACAAGCACACCGGCCAACGACTCACCGTCAGCGAGAGATGCCGATGCCCGCTCAATGTCAACCAAACCAATAATTAATTCAAGCATCTCCCCTGTGTCTGCCGAAATATCATAAATACGCTTATCAAGCTTTGCATCGAGAGATGCCGTCTCACCACGCAGAAACGCAATAATATGATCAATTTCAGCATCTTTGTCAGATAACAGCTTCTTCGCAATCTTATCTTTGTCAATGACAAGCTGATCCTCAGCCACTTCGCGATAAACCACATTGCGAACAGTAAAACCGGAAATATCAAGCTCACCAGCCGCACTGACACACCCGCCCGCCGCCTCAAGCTGTTCAGGAGTTTTGCTTATCAGATCAAGCACCCGCTCAAACTCCTCAACAACAAGACCTTTATCAAATGAGAAATCATATATTTCACGGTCGGCGAGATGTTTAACCAAATTGCCAACTATCAAATTATCCGGCAACACCGGTTCGCCGTTTATACTAATAACGCCATCAGTCAGCTTAAAATTCACCCTGCCCGATGCCTCAAGCAACTGGTTGAGCAACGCATACCCCGCCCCTACAGCCTGCCTCTTATCATATGAAGAGAGCCAGCAACGCATTTCGGTATTCCGAAGGATCAGACCCACCGAGCGAACCAATTTGTCCACCAACAACAGTTCTTCCTTCTCAGATCCCGCGTGCTCCCGTGTGCCACGCCCGTCACCGCCTCCATCTTCTATCCGCCATTTCGCTGTCATACTCTCTCCCTCTCCTCTCCCGAACACCCGCCGGGAAATCCGCACCTTTCGCAATATTACGGTGCAGTGTACCGCAAATTTGTGAAATGTACAACGTTTTTCACCCATTAATCGCGGATGGAAAAGTACAACATATTTGTTTCTTTGGGTAGCAATACCGTCGATCATTTTCCCGATGATGTCGTAATAGCGCATGGCTTCTCTCAAAAGCATAAGAACTCCGACTTATCGAAACTACAGTTATTTTTTTGATCTCAGAGTTGTAAACGCAAACCGACCGCAGTCTTTCATATAAGTACTCATATATTGTTTTAATTTGACATTACGCAACTAGCCCAAGTTTCTCATTTGCATGCGTAAGTCATTGGCAATCAACGACGGCATCTCCAGCCCTTTTTCACCTTCGTCTGAACAGAAGAAAACGCTTCCCCCCGCTGGCTTCAGGAGTGGCAGACTCCACGCTCTAAAGCAATCTGGACCATTAATAATTTCGGTTCTAACAATATACGTACAATGTAGTAGATTAAAATTTCTTGCCGAGCACCTAACCCGAATATTTCATAAAAAGAGAAGCATTTTCTCCATTAACTGCTATGATA
>CAYTQP010000012.1:0-36456 GCA_964440175.1 uncultured Verrucomicrobiota bacterium | reverse complement strand
TTCAGTGCCCGGCACGCAATATCGCGACGGCAGAATGCACCATCAAAGCGAATGGTGTCAACCGCCTGATAGGCGGCGGTGGCGGCGGAACTTAGATCAGCACCCAGTGCCGTCACTCCCAGGACACGTCCGCCGGCAGTGACAACATCACCATCGGACAGTTTTGTGCCTGCGTGAAAGAGAGTGACCCCCGGCATCCTTTCCGCCTGCTCCAAACCCGTTATAACTCGACCTTTCTCATAGTCCCCCGGATAGCCGCCCGATGCCATAACCACACAAACCGCAGAGTCCGACTTCCATGCAACAAGCTCATCGGAGAGCGTCCCGTCAACACAGGCGTTTATCGCCGGCAACATATCCCCGTCCCAGCGCACAAGCACCGCCTCAGTCTCAGGATCACCAAAGCGACAGTTGAACTCCAACACCTTCAAGCCCGCGTCGGTTATCATCAAACCGGCATACAGCACACCCTTATATACAATCCCCCGTTCGGTCAGGGCCTTAAGAGTTCGGTTTATCACCTCTTCACGAATCACCGGCCACATCGCATCTGTCACCACGGGCGCGGGGGAATAAGCCCCCATCCCACCGGTGTTTGGTCCCTTGTCGCCATCAAATGCACGCTTATGATCCTGCGAAGATGCCAGCATCACCACATTCTCGCCATCGACCAATGCCAGAATTGAAGCCTCTTCACCAACGAGACACTCCTCAACCAGCAGGCCGGCCCCGGCCGCGCCGAACTTATTCGCATCCAGCACCTCCCGTGCGAACGCCTCCGCCTGTTCAACCGTTTCGCAAACGGCCACACCCTTGCCCGCCGCGAGGCCGTCAGCCTTAACAACAATCGGCGCACCCCGCTCCCGGATATACGCGCAGGCCTCCCCGGCATCTGTGAAACACCCAAATTCAGCGGTGGGCACACCGCCTGAAAGCATTATCTCCTTTGCGAAAGCCTTGCTACCCTCAAGCCGCGCTGCCGCCATGGATGGACCAAAGACCCGCAACCCCTCCGCCTCAAAACGGTCAACCAGTCCCGCGCACAGTGGCACTTCCGGGCCCACCACCGTGAGATCGGGACGCTCAGCCACCGCCCATTCCAACAACCCATCAACATCCTCCGCACCAATCTCCAAATTCACCGCCAAACCCGCAGTGCCCGCGTTTCCCGGCGCACAAAACAACTCCGGACGGGAACTGTCGCCCGCAATCTTCCACGCAAGCGTATGCTCACGCCCCCCACCCCCAACTATCAGAACTCTGTTTGACATTCTTTATCTCCTGTCTCATTATAAATTCACAAATCACTCTCACCGACCGACAATCACACATCTCCCACAACTATAAACGATAAAACTGGCACGACAAGTTTGCATATTCATTAATTGCGACAAATTACAGACTGTCCGGGGATTGGACAACTTTTCAGATCAATTATTCGAAGGTTGGACAATTTCCGGCACTTAAGCACACCCCAACGAAAGAATACATTTGGTCAAATATTTTAAAAACGAAGAAGTGACGATAAAAACTCGAAATGTGATTTTATATGACTCGTAAATCTTGCTCCAGCGTCTCATAGATGAACGCTATCTTCAAACCCCATGACCCATGCGCTTAAAACTGATCGGACAAGATAAAAATTTTACGGAGAGGCTTCTACTCAACACCCTGTTCCCCCGCAAACATTTACAAAATGACTCTCGCCCACCGCACGGGGAAGGTGCGGATTGAAATTTGCTCCTTTCAATCTGACCAACAGGTGAATCAGGCTAAAAGTTGCTCTCAATCATGGGGCGGTAGGTTAAATCGTGAATAACCACATCGTCGGGGGCGGTGACGCAATGGAAGATCATCCGGGCCGCAGACTCAGCCGTCAAGTATGCAGGACGTGATGCCTGACGGAAATCAGTGTCTGTGCCACCGGGGTAGACCGCGGTCACTTTCACGTTCACTTCCCTCGCCTCCTTGATCAAACATTTTGTGAAACCCATCAATCCATACTTCATAGTGCTGTAGAGAGCGTAACCGGGTTGCGAGGTTTTGGCAATTGTACTAATTACATTCACAATATGTCCACTCCGACGTTTGCCCATCTCGCGCAGAGCGGATCGACTGAGAAGGAATGGGGCACGCAAATTAACGGCATACTGCGACTCCCAGTCTTCCAGACCTGTCTCAACCACCGGCGCTCTAAGATGATTAAAACCAGCGTTGTTGATTAAAATATCGACAACCCCCAAAGCCTCTTCCGCCTGCGCGTATATCTCAACCGCCCGTGCGGGATCAGAGATATCTGCCGTCGCTCCGAGGCATTCAGTCTCCAGCTTTAACGACTCCAGCAGACCCTCATCCCTGCCAGTCCCGAACACGCTGAACCCTGCCTCAACCAGCTGTTTCGTAAGCGCACGCCCAATACCGCGTGTCGCTCCCGTAATAAAAACACCCTTTTTCACATCTGAATCACTACTCATTTCTGATCTCCCTCTCCCTCGCCACCAGTGACGCTGTAAAACACCTCTAAAATCAATAAACAACCTCGGCTCAACACGACTTCATCTGTCAATAAAACAAGAACAGATGAGCGAACAATCCCGTTTCCTGCAATCCTTCAATCACTTCCAGAATACCTATTATCCATATAAACCACAGAGCACTGAAAATATGTTTTCTGTAGACAATGGGGTTCACCACATAATTTTCCGGTTCTTCAAAAGCCGAAAACCTGGGGAAAAATGAAGGAACTTTTTTCGTATACTCTTCAAATTCATCTCCGAAATGCTGTTTGAGTCGTCGCTCCTCACTTTTGATGACAAAGGGATAATAGACTGCGAAGAGAACGATGAATGCAATAGGGAAAGTAAAGGTTTCGGTTGCGCAACCAATGCCAACCACACCTATCATACTGAAGAAGTACAAAGGATTCCGGCAAATTGAGTAAGGTCCTTTTGTGATGAGCTTGTTATCTTTGTAACCGGCGATATACAGTGAGCACCACATTCTGCCCAATGATGCAATGGCCACAAATATTATCCCGATAAAAAAGAGTAAAAACGTGAGCATCTTTTCGTTTGTCTCCCAGTAGCTCCGTGTAGTACATAAAAGAAACAAACCAATGACTACTGCGACACGAGACAAAAATATTCGATATCTTTCAATTTTCAATTTTCGTTTTCCTCATCCGTCCGGCTCAAAAGCCGTGTTCCGGGAAATGCTGGCGTTTTACCAGTAAAACGCGCTTAACCGCTGGAGTTTTCCGTTATTGATAATCGTGTAAACACAGAAGAGTCCAAAACACATTTTGCCCAACGCGAAGTTTCTATCACAAAATAGCAAAGCATGGAATACGAAAGATATTGTTTTTAATTTTGCACACCCGCAACGAAAAGTTTCGTGAATGACACATCTGTATATCCCGCCCGGATTTACCCCGCGACGAACAAAACACCACTCCGGCAAATGTGGCTTTTTATCTTCCTGAATCAAAAAAGAAATTCTGTGCAACGGGGGAAACGAGGGAGATCTGAAAATGCTATCTTCCAGAACCCATGGACGCGCATCCACCCCATTAACTTTTTCACGAAGTTCAGTGCCTTCATAATCCCGGATTCGGCAGTTGAATCCAGCTCATATATACAATCATTTTTACCCGCAACGGGTTACGCATGGAACTCCAGGCTCGTCTTCGCCCATGCGTAACCCATTGTGAACGAAAGCATAGCACATCTGCATCCACGTCAACTGTCGAATCCAGGATTAAGCGTTCCCTCCCGCCCCAGCTTTAAGACAATTTTGCCTTTACTGCGTAAAATAAGCCGTCCATTTTGATTAATATCCGCTTGAAAAACTCCCTCCTTCGTTACGAGAATCAGTATTTCCCCGTCCAGCTCCCAATGCGCTTTCACGGATTTCTCTCCATCGTACATTATGACTTCGCCGTTTTTTTCAAGACGCATTCTCGTGCGCTTTCCGTCCAGCACTAACCATTCACCCATAAAGACAGTGGTATCTGTCGTCGCTAAACGATAAAATATATTCCGGGAGGAGCCGTTCGACACAACCAGTGTTTCACCGTCTCTCACCCCCTTGAGAACTGAATGTTCCGAAGCAGACATCCTGATGCCATCCCCTTCAAAAGCCCATCTCCCCTCCTTACACTGATCATTCATAGACATCAGCACAACACCGTTTGTCATAAGCTCTATCCGTAGCGATTTGCCACCACGGCTTCCCTCCCAAACTCCCAGGTAACTGGAGTCCGCCACCATATCCGGCGAACACAGCGCGGCGGTCGTCAACTCAACGCGATCGAATTTACGCCGCGCTCTAAATTTGTCCAGAGATTCCAGCCAGCCGCTACCGACCGGTCCGATTTTGCCGCGCATATAACCAAAAACCTGAAACAGACCATCTTTTGTCAGCGTGTCTCTGACGGCATTCCTGTCGGCGAGATTGTCGCAAACAAACATGCCCGCCGCCATCGGGGTTTGAATTATATAAAAATCTGAGACTTTCATCAATAGCCCACTGGAGGTTAGACGGTTGATAAACTTCATTTTCAGTGCCTCTTTATCAAGGGGTTCAACACTGAAACAGATTGATACCAAGCCTTCATAAGCATCGGATTTTTGACCGGCAAACCGCAAAGCGAACTCTTCTGGCAATGATTGCGAAATTACATCCTCATAAATCTCATATGCCTTCAACGCACGCTGTTTCTCTTGCCCGGACTGATTCATCCACTCTTGAAGCACCTCAACACAGGCTTCTTTGTTCCGGGTAACCCCCCATATCACACGTCCGTAATAATTGACCTCACGATCATCCAGGATTGTTGCCAGCATATTTGCAGTCAGCTCTTTGTCTGGTTTTAGCACGGTTGATAATCCGTAATAAACGGCCGAGTAGCGCACAGAACGCTCCGGGTCGTCCAGTAATTCGACAAGCATGGCAATTGCGTCTTTATTCTGAACTCCGCCACGCCATACAAATCTGCTACCCACCATCTTCGCCGCCTCGGCGCGCACCTCCGGGTTTGGATCTTTCAGGCAGGCTTCAAACGCATTGAGGAAGGAACTGTCGATAATACTTGTTATGTTTTTACTCCGCAATTGCTTCAACACGTCCAGACGCGCCCGTAAATCACCGTTCAGCATCTGCTTCTTAAACTCCTCCAATTCATCGCCGTACTCACGCCTGATAGAATCCTTTTCCATTTTCGAACGTTTTGCCATAAAAGATTTGCTGTCTGCGAAGTACTCTTTCACATCCCTCGCTTTCTGACGGACGGCAGCGTCTTCAGAATTAAGATACGGATCCAAACAGGCGATAAGTTTATCTCGACATCCTTTACATCCCCACAAGATTCGTCCGGTCACATTGCGATAATCCTCCGTTTTCATCGCCACCGCCGCCAACGCACACAGGATTTCAGGGGTTTTCTCTCGCGTCACCGAGAGACCAAAGTAGACCGCATCACCATACAAACTACGATCTGGCGAGCCGGAAGCGTGATACATCAACTCAACCATTTTTGCGTTCTGCGGTGTTTTCCCCCATATAAAACGGTTGCCAATCCAGCGCAGAATATTTCCCGAGCCGTTGTAGTGGCGCAATCCACTACGCACTGTGTCGACAATCTCATCCTCATCCAGCATATCTTTATTTTTGTCTTTCCAGAGTTCTTCAAGTGCCTTTCCGCCGTCCACACTGTCCTCAAAATAGCCGTTAAAATCAACTGTCGGCACCATATTCTGAGCTTTATTCAAAGGGATTTCAGCCACTTGTTTATGTTGTATGACGTTTACCCTCTCAGCCGGGTTCGCCGAAGGATTAATATCTCTCTTCCCTAACGTATGTAAGACGGCGTACGAGATCAGGGCGACCAGTGTCGCCACAAGTGCCACGCCGAGCAACGTAATAACTTCTTTCCTGTGCATCCACCCGCCAACCGCGACGACTTCGCGGACGGTTCCCGATCCTCTCAGCGACTCCTCCTCCGCCATGGTCTCCACCACTGTGCGAAACTCCCCCGCCATTTGATAACGGCGTGCCGGTTCCTTCTCCAGTGCACGCAGGACGATTTCATCAAGGCGAACATCAATCTTCACTTTTCGAGATGGAGGCTCAATGGGAGTTCCAGGCATTTCACCAGTGAGCATCTGATAGAAGACAACACCCAGTGCGTAAATGTCGGCACGGTGATCGACCTCGCCGGGAGCCTCAATCTGCTCAGGCGACATATATCTGGGCGTACCCATCACCTTGCCGGCTTCCGTGAGATTTGGCTCCCTCTCTCTTCCGTCGCCTTTCCCTTGTGATTCTTGCAGGACATCACCGCATTCAGTAATTTTCGCCAGCCCAAAGTCCGCAACCTTCACGGAACCGCGACGATCTATCAGAATGTTTTCCGGTTTTATATCCCGGTGAACAATGCCGTGGTCATGCGCGAACTGAAGTGCCTCGCAAATCTGCGGAACGATACCCAGTGCCTCACGCGCCGAGATGCGCTCACCATGCATCAGCAAACGCAGGTTTACACCATCGACATATTCCATAAGAAAGAAGTAGAGCGGCATATCGTCCCCACCGCTTTTGACATGACCAAACTCGTAGAGGGTGACAATACCGGGGTGGTTGAGCTTCGCCAGTGCCCGCGCCTCGCGGGTAAAGCGATCCGCGAAACCCGCCGTACACCCAATCTCACGTGGCAATATTTTCAGTGCCACAACACGGTCGAGTTCTTTCTGGCGAGCCTTGTACACCACTCCCATACCGCCCTGCCCCAGACATTCCAGAATCTCCAGTTGCGGAAAAAATACCGCTATCTCCTCAACAGAGGGCGCATTGAGATGCCTCTTCTTTGCCGATACGGCGGACTCCCCGCTGATCTTTGTGTTCGTGGCAAGGTTCATAGACATCAAGCAGTTCGGGCAAAGCCCGGACGGGGCATCTGATGGCAACCGCGTTCCGCATTGCGGACAAGTGTTGTTTAGTTTTGTGTTCATACTCACTACTTACCGTTTACGAAAGGGTTGTTACAAAAATAATCATTCCTGCATGAGACTTTTCGCCAGATAGCGCATCTCCTCGTCGAGATTTGAGCCGGGCGGCAGTGTTTGCGCCACCTTGTCCCGGTATAGCTGGCGAAACCTTTTCCGCAATCGATGCACTCCGACACGCGCCGCACCCTCATTAACCTCCAGTTGCCCGGCAATGGTTGAATAGTCGATCGCCTGATGGAAAATGACCAAGCATCCTTTCATGGCAGTAAACTCGGCGGTCTTACCTGCGGCGGCATACTCCTCTTCCAGGTGTTTAACTGTCAATTCAAGCAGCGTGAGCGCCCATTGCCGATCAAACATAGTCTCGGCATCCATTCGCGGAGAACCTGCGGCGGCGTAACGCCCCTCCGCCAACCCCGAATCGATGGAGATATGAGTTTGCCCACCTCCACGCTTATGGGCGGTGGCACGCCGCCACTCATTGGCCATAAAACGCTTCAAGGCTGTCACAAGAAAAGCGCGGAGCCGCCCCTTGTTGCGATCGACATCCTCAAGCCAATGACGTTCAAGCAGCTGACGAAAAAACTCCTGCGTCATATCTTCCGCATCTTCCTTCGAGCGCGAACGCCGCCGTACATATGCGTAGAGCGGAAACCAGTAGGTTCTGCAAATATCCGCCAGTGCCCGTTCGGCTCCGGGGGTAGAGCGGTTCCCCGCCGCCCGCACAACCGTCCACTGCGTCGTCACAAAAATATCATTCGCCGCACAAGACTCCCTCGTCAAATCTGAATCGGTGTCGCAAGCCCGCCGCGATGTTTCCGCTGATGCTGAACCCTCAAAAGGTAAAGCAGTAAATTTAGATGTTGCATCCATGAGTAAACACTTACCAGTTTTTACGGGCGCATTACAGGTTTTTGTTAGAATTTGACACAAAAACAGACGCACCCCCTACAAACAAAGATTCAACGGATCCTTTTCCAGGTGGACTCAAACATCTTTTTTATGCAGGCTTTATTCGTATTCACTGACTGATTCCATATTTTTCGGCGAAACTTTAAGTGCCTCTTTGTTTCGACTCCGAACGCCCGGACGCAGTCGGGCGGCAAACGCAGTTTGCCGCCCTGTTATAATAAGCGTCACGAAACGCTAGTTGTAGATATGGAAGCTGGTGGGTCCATTTGTCGAAGAATTGGCAAAGGGACCTGACAACACGCTTTTCATAAACCGTTCCGCCCTTTTCGCCTGCGCCTCCTTCTGGGCAAATTGCTCGCCGAGATAGGTGTCCAACGCATCCAGTTGATCCTGGTTCAGTGTTCCCCGCGCCTGATTGAGAACCACATCATAAGTTTCAGCGGTCTTATCTACTTTCCGGTCTACTGCAGTACTGATATCGTTGGTGCCATTCACGCTAAACACCATTTCACCGTTATTAACTATTTGACCATTAATCAGATCGGGGTCTATTTGGAGGAGGGCATCTTTCTGACTTTTGCTGAGCGAATAATTCTGTTTTGCAAGATAACCATCGAAATCATCGACAAAATCACGCACTGGCAGGAATTTATTGTAGTCTGCATATTGATTTAAGACTCCCTCTCCAAACAACTCCTTGATTTTTTCGGAGACCCCACTCTCCGTCATGTTTGTGTTGGGATCCTGAAGGCTCACAAGCAAACTTAGAAACTCATCTCCATCATCACGGGAAAGCCCCAGGTTGTTGAAAAGGTCTGCGTAGCGTTCCGAAAGCGAGTCGCGAATCCTTTTCAACTCCTCCGCTTCGGCCACTTGCGCCATATTCGTTTGAGCCGCTGCATTTTTTATTGCTGCCGCCATATCCCGGTTGGAATTTTCAGCCTTCTCCAGCTCATCCAGCAACCCCTCAATCTCATTCTTATTGTCGCTGATTTGCGCCTCCGTTTTTTTAAGACGCAGTTGAAGAACACCTATTCTCTCGTTTTTCTCCTTCAACGTCTCCTCGAACGATGTGTTGTCTGCCACAGATTCCAATGTCGACGGCGACGGTGTCTCCACCGACAGAGGTGTCTCCACCGGCGACGGTGTCTCCACTGGCTTTTTCAGGGTTGTGGATACGTATAACCCCGCAAACACAACAGTGGCGAGTGCTAGAATACTTGTAATTGCTGTCCGTTTCATTGCTTCACCTCAATCTTTCATCCAAAATGTTTACACAACTTAACCCACGATTTGCAAATTATACCCTTTCCACCGCTAGAAACAAGCCGGAAATGATTAAATTTAATTCACTTCATCCTTGCCGACTAAAACGAGCGGAAACAAACACAGTAAAACGTTTTCAAATTCAGCACACAATAAGACGACACACCCGCTCGAAGACAAGTTTGTCGCCCGGCTTCAAACTGCCAACGACTTCGATGGAGAAGAACTCCCATTGTAATCATTATCAGACAGTTCGTGCAAAGACCGGACGGGGCATCCGACGGCACATTGACACACGGGATCAATTTTTGAGAAGCGGTCGGATTTTCGCACCGCGATAGCTAATTCTCCCTTTAGGAGTGTGGTGCTGAAATCCTATCTCTCCTCCGTACGGCTCTTTGAGCGCATCGGTCTCCGAAACCTTTTCACCATTCACATAAACTTCGGCGTGTCGCCCCTCGTTGAAAAGCTGAATTAAAAACCATTCCTCATCGCGGCTCACCACCTTTTTAGCAGGAGCCAAACCATAGATACTGCCGGTTGGATTCGTTGCGCCACTAACATTAAAACACTGCACTTCCACCCCGTGTCCACCACCTTTCTGATGATTGAAAATGACACCGCCGTTTCCGTTGACCATAGTTTTAACCCAAACCTGCAACTCATACGGCGGCTTAAACTCCCGGCGGGTGTAAGCCATCGAACCATCTCCAGATGTGCTGAAAGTTTGTGTCGCCGCATCGTACGTCCACTTCTCCTCCCCGATTCTCAAGCTGTCTGGCGCGGAGAAAAGTGAAATCCACTTCGTCTTACCGGGTAGCGGTTTGATCTCTATATCCTTATAAAGACCCGCGCTATTGCATATATCTTCGAGTTTAATAAACCCGACTCGCAAACGATGTCGCCACGCGGAATCTTTAGCCATGTTGATATTATGAATCAGCGTACCGTTCAGCGTCACCCGCAAGACGGGCCAGCTGCAAAACACCTCAAAACGGTTCCACTTTTGCGCCGGCAGTCCGGGAAACGCCAGCGGAGTGGCAACGTTGTAGACGGCTCCCATCGAATGGTCTCCAAAATCCTCAGGGTTGTGACGCAGGTGAATACGGAATCCCATCTCTGATGCCGGTCCTTCCGCCGGAGCGTGCAACGACAAGCCACCTTCATGCCATTTTTTTTCGGTTTTAAACGAAAAACGAAGTATGAAATTCTCATATTGATGCCTGGAACGAAGCATGGACGGATAGGGCTTCGCCCCCGTGGTGCGAATTGACCCATTCTTCACTTCAAACGACCCCGGCGCACCCTCCACTGTCCAACCAGACAAATCCTTGCCATTGAACAATGAAATAAACCCGTCTGAGGATGCGTGCAAGGCGACAACCGGCAAACAACAGAGGGCCCCTGTCAAAAACAGTATTCTCATCATTAAAGAACCCATCCTTCTCGATAATTGCGCCGCAGATACGCATTAGCCTCCGGCATGTTTGTAACCTCCATCTTCCGGGAATCCCAATCCAGTTTAGTGCCCGCCCGTGTCGCGACATTACCCAGCAACACCGTCTCTGTCAACGGCCCGGAATAATCAAATGGCGTCAACACCTTTTTGCCGCCCTTGCAGGCACGCACCCACTCATTGTAATGATCTATTCCCCGCTCAAAGAGCTGCGGTGGTGCCTTGAAGTCCAGCATTCGCTCGGAGGGAAGCAAAATCGGTTTAATATTCTTGGGCGTTTGACTTGTCATATGAGGCAAAAGCATAACACCTTTGTCACCGTAGTAAAGCCCCCCCTGACTGGGCAACTTGAAATCTTTATCCATTCCCGGCGGCACATCGGGCATGTTTGCGCCATCGAACCACTTCAATGTCACCGGCGGCTGGTCGCCACGTGCGGGAAATTCCCACTGAACACAATTGCTGTCAGGATACACTTCGCTTGTGAACGCAGTTGGATGCGCCAGCACACTGGTCGGCGACTTCAAATCCAACGCCCAAAAAACAGGATCAATTATGTGACACCCCATATCCCCCAGACGTCCACAACCAAAGTCCATCCAAATACGCCAGTTGACGGGACAATAGCCTTTATTATACTGGCGGAACGGTGCTGGTCCCAACCACAAATCCCAATCCAGTGTCGAGGGCACAGGCATTGACGGCAAAGGGGCGGCGGGCAAATTCACACGTTTCACCTTTCCCGATTTGCGCCCCTTGCAACTCCACACCTCCACGCGGCGAACCTTGCCAATCATGCCGGCTTTGATCATTTCGACACCCAGTTTCATTCGGCTGTACGCATGAATTTGAATACCCATCTGCGTCACAAGCCCGCTCTTCTTCGCCTCTTCGGTCATGGCTCGCACTTCAAAGATGTCGTGAGCCAGAGGCTTTTGACAATAGACGTGTTTACCCATTTTTAAACCGGTCATAGAGGCGACAGCATGGGTGTGATCTGGTGTCGCAACCACAATCGCGTCAATATTCTTATCCTCTTTCTCCAGCATCTTGCGGAAATCTTTATAAACCGTCGCCTTTGGAAACGCCTTGAATGTTTTAGCGGCACGCTTCTGATCCACATCGCAAAGTGCCACAATATTTTCACTGGCCACACTTCGAATGTCCGATGCCCCCTTGCCTCCGCAACCAATACAGGCGATATTGAGCTTTTCGCTCGGCGGCGTGTACCCTGCCCCCCCTAAAACATGACGGGGAACAATCATAAACGTGGTCGCGGCGGCGGCAATACCCAGCGCATCTCTTCGTGACATATTCTTCTTATTCATATGTATCTCTTTCCTTTTTAGTCACGCAGATATTTCCCCGTGACAATTAATGCAAACCGCGTGACACGCGCCCGCTCCTTCACATTCAACCCTCTCTCGACGTCATTCCGAACCCTGGATAATTCAAAACCCTTTTTCTCCGAACCCTGGATAATTTTTCCCAGTGCTGGCGGAGCGGTTTAATAATTCAAGAGGATGGAGGGGAACTGTACATTTTAAAACTGCTAAATCCGTTGCTCGAAACACCACTGCCAAAACTGCCAAACGGCATGTTCTTCATGAACTGTTCCGCCATTTTGGCCTGCCCTTCCTTCCTGGCAAACTGATCGCCAAGATAGGAGTCCAGTGCTGTCAGCTGATCCGAATCCAGAGTCTCCTTCGCACGATCCAAAATAGCATCGTATATCTGAGCTGTTTTCTCCACATTCTTGTTCATAGCCTCATGGATGTCAGTGCCATCACCCAGATTGACAATCAACGCACCGTTAGATTGCTCGTCGAACAAAGATGTGTCCATCGCGAGAAGAAAATCTTTCTGAGGGCGACTGAGAGAATAATTCTGCTGGGAAAGATAGCCTTCAAAATCACCGACAAAATCACGCAACTGCAGAAACTTTTTGTAGTCCGTGTATTTGTTAAGCACGTCTTCACCAAACAACTCCTTAACCTTTTCATTAACATCTTCCGGCATCATAACGGAGTTGGAATCCTGCTCCTCCACAAGCAATGCGAAAAAGGCTGTTCTGTCATCGCCGGAAAGTCCCGAATTATCAAAAAAGTCAGCATAACGCTCCGAGACATAACCCCTTATCTCTTCCAGCTCTTTGGCGGAGGTCTGCATCATATTCGTCTGAGATGCCATTTTCAATGCGACTGCCAGGTCTTGATTGGCTTTCTCCGCATTCTTTATCTCTTCCAGTAAACCCGCGATTCTACTTTCATTCCCGCCGAGTTGCGTCTCGGTCTTTTCAAGTTGCAATCGAAGGACGTTAATTCTTTCATCCTTCCCCTTTAACATCTGCTGTAACGCCATGTCATCAGACGGCTGAGCACTGATAGATGCCACATCGCCCGGCTGTGATACCGCCACAACTGACTGCAGTGTTTCCGCCTGATTGTTTCGACTAGACAGATACAACCCCCCGAACACAATTGTCGTAACTGCCAAAACGCCTGTAATCACCGTCTGTTTCATATCACGCCCTCTCTCTTTAAGTTTTCGTAACTGCGCAAAAATCCCTTAAAAACCCACCCACTTTCCTCCTTTTATTTATCTAAAACAAGCCAAAAAATTAAAAATATGGCTCTTTATATATTTTTATGGGCAAAATCAGTTACGAGTTGTTATAGACTTGTTTAATAGCGCACATAAAACGGTAAGCATAAAAAACAATAAACCTGTAATTATCCGAACATTGAACGAGGTCGGGATGGTGGTTTGAGTTTGCGGAGCGGACTGAGGAGACGTTCGCGTGAAGCCGGAATTTGATCCCGAATCGGTAATTTGAAAAGGAATGAGAAAGAGAGAGGAGATTGCGTTTTAACAATTTTCGGGACACCCCGGTTTAATCACAATCAACTGCTTCAAAAAATCACTCGCCGTGCGTTTCATGCGCACAATCTTCGCTGTGTTCCGCATGATTTTCGTTCTGAACGGAGTCTTTTCCATGCGTGCAGTGTTCACACTCGCAACCGTCTGCGTGCTGATCACGGGCGGGGAGACCATGAAAAAGATGACTCTCACGCGCAAGCTGATTCCAACGCGCCAGGGCTGTCTGCTGGTTCGCCGATCCGCTCTCCAGTTCTGCTATGCGCTGAACGAGAGCCTTTCTTTCGGGAAAAAGCGAATATTCACGACGCATCAACTTCACAGCTAAATCACGTTTTCCCTCCAGTTCATACAGAAGCGAACGATATGCGAGTATCTGCCCAAGCACCATACGCGCGTCCTCATCGCCGGGGTCACTATCACCCGGCCACACACTCAGCGCACGGTCAAACGCCGTTGCCGCTTGTTCCCTGTCGCCAATTTTAATGGCGAGCAGACCCTTTTCGGTGTAGAGTTGACAGTTCGCCGGATTCTTGCGCATCGCCTCGCGCAAGACATCAGATGCGAGATCAAACCTCTTCTCACGCGTCAACCAGTACACCGCCACGCAATACGCTTCAATATTGTGAGGGTCAATTCGCGTTGCCAGCCTCAGCCATGGCATTATCCTCAGCACCTCTCCTTTCTTATCCGCGTGGACATGCGCTTCCGGCACAATGCGTCGATGTAAATCCTGAAACACGCTGTTGAATGCGGCATCGTGTTTGTGGGCGACACCCTTGTGAAAATAGAGGTCGGCCTTCTCGTAAACATCCCCGCTGAACAGCGTACAGGCACTGCCGAAGATACGACTCCAATTTGACGATTCATCCTCGTCCGCCTCCGGCATAACGCTCGTCAAACGGCACGCCAGTGAAAAAGAGAGAAGAAAGCAGACGACGAGAAACGAGGTAAACAGCATCGTCGAACCTGGATATTTCAACTTCACACCGCCGCTCCCCGCTTAAAACATTTTTTAGCGTAGCCACGCCAGGAGACCGCCAGAAAAAACGCGGTCACCACCAGTCCGTACGCAATCACCATCGCGAAGACTGTCCAGGGTATGATGCCCCAGCCATGTATCAAGCGAATGCGCATATCGAACAGTTCGAAATGAGGCAAGGCATAATAGATGAGAAGCAGTCCCGTGCGCCGGAATCCCTTCGCATAAGTGATAACGACCGGGATGCGCGGAATTATGAGGAAAATCGCGGTCTGCACGACAAAAGAGGTTGTCGCCGTAGCACCATACGACATACGCACCGACAGCGCCAACGTAATCGACGCGACAACCCCCAACAGAACCGCGTGCATAACCCAGCTCTGGAAAAGGGCTCCTGCGTCAACTGTCTCACCTCGTCCAAGCAACAACAGTATCAGAAGAAGATAAAATACAATCGAAGCAACAACAACCGCCAGCCAGGATCCAAGCCATTTCCCCATAATCAGTTCCAGCCGCGAGACAGGCTTTGCGAGCAACGGATAAATTGTGCCGGTCTGTTCTTCCGAGGGAAGCTGGCGACCCGTCAATGTCACGGCAAGAATAATGGTGAATATCCATATCATCAGTAATCCGAGATCCATGATATAGCGGCTTCCCGCCTCCGCACCAAAAGAGTTTAGAGTGGTTAGCCCAAGCGTGAAAGCGGCAAGCAGGATGAGGAGGATATAGAAATCTTTGCGGCGAATCATCTCCATCAGCACAACCCGCGCCAATGTTATCACTTTGCTCATAACGAACTACCCTCCTTCGCGCTCCGCACCATCTCAACAAAGTACTGCTCCAGACTCCGCCCGCCTTTCACAAGCTCATCCAGCCCGCCCTGGGTTAGGATTTTCCCGTCGCTGAGCATAATCACCTGATCACAGACGCGCTCCACTTCTGAAAGCTCGTGCGAAGAGAAAAAAACTGTCTTCCCCTGCTCTTTCAAATCTATAATAATATCGCGCATCTCCAATCGTCCAAGTGGGTCGAGTCCACCGGTAGGCTCATCAAGAATCACGAGATCCGGGTTGTTAATAAGTGCCTGGGCAACGCCGATACGTTGCATCATTCCCCGTGAATAGGTTCCTATTCTGCGGTTTGCGGCATCCAACAGCCCCACCTTGAGGATAAGACCGTCTATCCTGCTGTTAAGCTCCGTACCACTTATGCCAAAAAGACGACCCGCCATTTTCAGAAGTTCCCTGCCGGTTAAAAACCGATACAGCCGGGGATGCTCAGGAAGATAGCCAATATTCTGACGGGCGATTGTGTATCGAACATCCTTGCCGAAGATACACGCCCTTCCAGCGGTGGGCTTCACAAAACCGAGAAGCACATGCATCGCCGTCGTCTTTCCCGCGCCGTTAGGTCCCAGAAAACCGACAACCGAGCCTTCCTTCACCCTGAAGCTGACATCGCTCAACGCATCCACACGTCCGTGAGCGCTCTTAAAGCTCACCGATAAATTTTCCATCTCTACAGGGAACGTCATAACAACTCCGTCACACCGTATGCGATGTGTTTTTTTTACTCTTCCACTCTGTTCAACAAAACGATAACATCGTCCGTCACATCGTAGCGGCTATCGACATACATAACCACTTTGATGGCATTAATGCTCTTCGCTGAAGAATCTATCACCGCGATAAATCCATTGTTACGCGCAAACGTGCTGACTGTGTGATCAATCTCCTCAACAATATTTTTGCGCATCCTTTTACCCTGATCCTCAAGCTGTTTTGAACGCAATTGAGAGAACCGCTTAACCTCATCCTTTTTCTGCTGAACCTCAATAAGACGCTCCTCCGCAAGTCTGCTTTTCTCCTCGCGGGCATTTTCACTCAGAGCCTCATCCATGGCAGAGGCTCGCAGTTCATCACACTCTTCCTGAATCTTTTTCACTTCGGCAATCATTACATCACGTTCTTCCGCAAATTTCTCCGCCTGTTTTTTCAACTGGGCATCAGCCATCTGTGTTTTGTCGTACTCATTGAAAACACGTTCCATATCCACAAAAACAATACGCTCGTCCGCATGTGCCGAACCAGCAGCACACACCGCAAATATCGCGATAACACATAACAACCATCTCTTTTGCATCTCTTCTCTCCTGTTTAATCTGAACTAATTTAAAGAAAATCCTCGCGAATTATCGCAAAAATCCATTCGTTGTCAAAATATTCTTCACTAATAAACGGTGCCGATAGCAAAACTGAACCGTCCCGAAGACCGGTCATTGTGCTCATCCGTCTCCAGCGGCCAGGCATAGTCAAATCTTATCGGGAACATAGGTATATCAAAACGAACGCCAATACCAATGTCAGAGTTTAAGGATGAATCGAAATCCCACGCATCCTCCCAGACCATTCCTATATCGTAAAAGCCGGCAAAACGAACCCCTTCAACCACAGGAATGGTGTACTCAGCAGACCCGAACAGACGTGAGTTACCACCGACTGGCTCAGCATCATCATCCACCGGGCCGACATCCCGATAATCAAAACCGCGCATCGTGAAAGGTCCGCCCAGAAAAAAGCGATCAAATATAGGAACATGGTCAGAATCGCCGTAGTAATCAACAACACCCGCCTGACCCCGCAGACTGAAAACGTGATCCAGCCAGGGTGTCCAGTATTGCGAAGTGCGCAATTGCACCGAGTAAATATCCGTCTCTCCCTGCAAAATGCCGCCAGCACCCATAACCGAAACGCGGGTGCGATTGCCATGCGTCGCTATAAGATAATTGTCACGCGTGTCACGCGTCAAAGCGAGAGTCAGCGAACTTTTTGTACGCTTACCCTCCTCTTGCCGAATCCGATCACTCGCGTCATCAGACAGATTATAGATGTTATATTTTTCAATCGCATAAGTTAGACCCAGGCGCTTAAACCGACCAAACGGTCTCGTCAAAGACAGGCTGGCTCCGTCGTTTTTCTGGTCATAGTCGTCGCTTAGAAAGCGACGTTCGTGACTGAAAAGATTGACCCCGAGCGAGAGTTTGCGATTAAGGAACCATGGCTCCACAAAGGAGAGGCTAAAATCGCGACGCTCAGTTCCTATCGTTGTTCTAAAGTTTAATTTCTGTCCGGCACCAATAGGCGGCCATGAACCCAGATCGAAGTTTCCATGTGATATCTCAAAGAATCCAGACACTTTGTCTATGGTTGAAAACCCTGCACCAACCGACATGCGCCCCATCTGATGCTCCTTGACTTCATACACCAGATCGTACAGTCCTGATGTCGAGGTTCTTTCATTATGAGTTATCACCCTGTCAAAATAACCGAGATTCCGCAACCGCGATTCACTCACACGAACTTTGGTCTCATTGTACACATCTCCGGGATAGATAATCAGCTCCCGGCGAATAACCTTGTCCTTTGTGATTCTGTTGCCCTCAATCCTTATATCCCTTACCTTCGCCAGACTACCCTCTTTAACCGCAAATTCAATATCAACCACTCCGCCCTTCTTCGGAACAATGAGCGGTGTTACCACGGTGTCTATATAACCTCGTGAACCGAAATATTCGCGCACCCTTCTGGTGATTGTGTTGATGTCCGCCTGCGAAGCCGTTGCGTCCGGTTGCAAAAAAATTGCCTCCCGGACATCCTCTTCCGGGAACAGGCTGACTCCGCTCAAAGAGACCGTGCCAATCTTGTAACAAACTCCTTCTTCCACCTTCACCTTCAAAAGTAAATGTCCGTCAACATCCAGATTTATTTCGGGCGTACCTATCTTAACATCAAGAAAACCCGAAGCGCGATAAAAGTCGCGGACGGCAATCATATCGCCAGCCAGAGTGTCCCGCTCAAGCCGCCCGACACCGCTCACCCAGTGCCAGGGGTTGAACCACCTGAAACGGTTCAACTTCATCACATCCCGCAAATCCTTGTCTTTAAACGCATGATTGCCGTCAAAAATGATGTCGTGAATTTTAGCCCGCGGTCCCTCTTTAACCGTCATCGTCACATCGGCCACACCCTTAGGCTCATCCTCATCTATCCTCCACTCAATCTTCGGTTCCATGAAGTACGCTTTGCGGTACTTCGCCATGACGGCATAAATTTTTGCTCCCAGAACGGCATCATCAACAGGATCCCCAATCTCCAGTTCGAGCAATTTGCGAACTTTTTTATTGCCCATATAATCTGCACCACTGATTACGATTCTGTGCAGAATGGGCTTGCTCCCTACACGATAGGTCAACACAACAGCACCTGCAGAGCTACCAACATTCACGTCCACGACCGAGTAGCGCCCCGTCTTCTGCAACGCTTTGATATCCCTGTTGACCACACTCTGACTGAATTCGCTGCCGACAGTCGCGCTAACGCAAACCAGCACAGAGTCTTCATCCAGAGGTCCTTTGCCGCAATTCTCGATCACAATTTCGCCAACAGGGACAGCAGTGGCAACACTGGTCAGGAGGGACAAAAACATAAAGCCAGTCGTCAACATTTTCGCAACTCGACCTGATTTCAAAACCATCTTTATCCGAATAATATTCTTAAGATTTCTCATGCTCTCCATTTCATCACTATTTCCAGACTTTGTTATCACGAGGGGAAAGGATCATCATCCATTGCCACAGGTTCTTCCCGCGTACGCTCGTCCCGATCCTCAAAACGGGTATATCTCTCCTCAAAATTCATCTTTATCTCTCCGGTGGGGCCGTTGCGATGCTTGGCGACATCAATAATCGCCAGTGTCTTGTCTTCTGCGTCAACATCCTCCGTATAGCGACAGGGGCGTCTCAACATCATAACCACATCAGCATCCTGCTCAATTGCACCGGAATCCCTCAAATCCGACAGTTTCGGCATGCCGGTACTGCGATCTTCAGGGCGACGACTCAACTGGCTGAGAATCATCACCGGAACATTCAGCTCCTTAGCCATCGCCTTCATTGCCGATGAGATTGCGGCAACCTCATTTTGTCGCCCGTTCTGACTCCGTTCCGGCCAACTCATCATCTGCAGATAATCGACCACAATAAATTCGATCTTATGCCTTTTAACCATTCTCCGCGCACGTGAACGCATTTCGGGGGGACTCAAACCGGCGGCATCATCAATGAATATCGGTGCATCCCGCAAAACATCGGCGGCACTCATCAATTCTCCGTGATCTTCGGCACTGCATATTCCACGACCCAACTCGTGTGACGACACACGTGCACGTGTACACAGCATTCGCCTGGTCAGTGCCTCTGCTGACATCTCCAGACTGAAAATAGCCACCGGATGAACCTCATCTTTTTTCCCTCGACTGGTCGCGATGCGCTCCATTATATTGAGAGCCAGAGCGGTCTTCCCCATCGACGGGCGGGCTGCCAGAACAATCATTTCCGCCTTGCGGAAACCCTGCAACACCAAATCCATTTTATTGTATCCCGTCGTCAGCCCCTGCCCCGACTTTTTGCCGTCCAGAACCATATTGATCTCGATCCATGCATCA
The DNA here is from genome assembly GCA_964440175.1 of uncultured Verrucomicrobiota bacterium. Lineage (GTDB taxonomy): Bacteria > Verrucomicrobiota > Kiritimatiellia > CAYTQP01 > CAYTQP01 > CAYTQP01. The sequence goes on along the minus strand of CAYTQP010000012.1, from coordinate 16,457 downwards.
TCGATCAAAGATGCCCAGCTTTTGGCGTGGATATCCCTCTTCTCGCCAACCTCAAAAAAACGCTCCTCCGTTTTGCCGAGTACAGCCCCTGCATCAACATCCTCCTTAAAACATTCCTCTATTGTCTCATTCGATTTTTCAATCAACTGACGCAATATGTGTTTTTTCCGGACAACTTCGATATAGTAGCCGGCATTGGCGGGTGTTGTGACGGCATCAATCAGCGTACCGATCTCGTCCTCACCGCCAACCTTATCCAGTTCGCCGCGCTCCCGGAGCTGTTCGACCACCGTCAAGTAGTCGATGGGTCGATTTTTCTGGTTCATATTCAGGAGACAATCGAAAATTATCCGATTACTCACAATATGAAACGAATCCGCTCTGATCTGATTCTGCATGCACAGGTCGAGCACGCGTTCCGCATCGATCAGTGCCGACCCCAGAACCCCTGTTTCAGCTTCTTGACTGTATGGAGGCATTCTGGGCATAGATACTACTCTTTCACGACCCAGACCTTGAGGGTTGCCGTGACTTGCGGATGCAATTTCACTGGCACTTCAAACACTCCCAGCTCATTGATCGAATCATCGAGCATCACCTGATGCTTATTCAGCGTAACACCCTGACTTTCAACTGCTTTCAATATACTGGCTGAGGTGACGGACCCAAACATCTTATCGCCCTCACCCGTCTTAACGGGGATAGTGACCGAAAGAGCCTTGATCTTCTTCGCCAACGTCTTCGCCAAACCAAGATTCTCTTTATCTTCCAGTTCGCGCTCATTCCTTCGCTTCTCCAGATAGCGGCGGGTCGCATTGGTAACCGGAGCGGCCAGATTTTGCGGCAACAGGCAGTTGCGGGCATACCCCCCCGACACCTGAACAATATCACCCTCCTGCCCAAGACCGGCAACATCTTCCAACAACATTATTTCTTTTGACATATGCTTAATCCTTTTCTATATTTTTACGGAAGAAGTCCCACTGTCCGTGAACGACGGATTGCCCGCTTGAGCTGACGTTGCTGACGCGCAGTAACTCCAGTCAAATGCCTCGACATAATCTTGCCGCTACCACTCATAAATTTCGCGAGTAACTCGGCATCCTTATAATCTATTTTATTTACACCCTTGAGATATCTCGAACCCTTTGGCGGAGTTCGCACGATCTTCCGTTTTGAACTGCTTCTTCTTTTTCTTTTCATAATTTTCCTTAGTTAAAATGGCAGGTTGTCATCATCTGACACTGCTGGTTCATTTTGTGGCTGTGGCTGTTGCTGTTGTTGCGGCGACTGTTGTTGCGGGCTACTGTACTGCGAGTCCGAAGATCCCTTGCGTGTCGATAAAAACTGCACACGATCTGCCACAACTTTCAGTTTGCTGCGCTTCTGACCTTCTGTGTTCTCCCATTGATCCAGCTGTAAACGTCCTTCAATCAGCACCGGCGAACCCTTCGACAAATATTCTGCGCAATTTTCAGCCGAACGCCCCCAGACTGTCACATCCACAAAAACAGATTTCTCTTTCCACTCGTTCGCATCGCGGTCTTTATAGCGTTCGTTGACCGCTATACCCAAATCGGTAACAGCTGTGCCACTCGGAATGTAACGCACTTCCGGGTCGCGGGTCAAATTGCCCATTATGATCACTTTATTAAAGCTGGCCATCTTCTTTCTCCGTATTCTCCGGCGCATCCGCTTGCGCCAACACAACCTCTTCTTCTTCCGCACGCACAATCTGCACACGCATCACGTCTTCAGAGATGGCGTAGCGGGCTTTCAGTGGCTCAACATTTTTGCCGTCAAGCTCAAACGTCATCACTACATAGTACCCGAACTCTGTCTTTTTCATCTCGCGCGCAAACTTGCGGCGACCCAGTCTGACGGTATTCTTCACCACTCCGCCGAGCTTATCAATCTCCGTAACAACCGCCTTCACGGCGACATCGACAGCATCTTCATCCATCGTGTCCGGGAAAATATACATACCTTCGTATAAACTCAATGTATTCTCCTTACTTTAATTACTGTTATTATTTCCATTAAAAATATTCATCGCTTTCTCAACACCATCACTCAACAGGCAACCCAGTAAATCCTGAGCCCTCTCAACTGCCGCTTCTATACTCTTTTCTTCTTCAGCCGTAAAGCCTCCAAGCACATGTTCTATCATCCCCCCCTGTCGGGACACTCCCCCGACACCTATACGAATGCGCACAAAATTATCAGCATCCATCCAATCGATAACCGACTGCACCCCGTTATGCCCCCCGGCACTGCCGCGCTGCCGCACCCGCAATCTTCCCACTTCCAGTGCAACATCATCGTAGACCACAATCAGGTCATCGATAGTCAGACCGTGCCGCCGCATCAGCCCCGCCACCGCCTTCCCGCTACGATTCATAAACGTCCTCGGTTTAACCAAAAAAACGGTCTCGCCATCTCGCTCAAAAGAGCCAATCCAAGCTGGCGGCAAACACCTCCACCTGAAGCGAACTCTCTCCAACTTCGCCAGTCTGTCGACGAAACGGAAGCCCACGTTGTGGCGCGTACCGCGATAACGCGCACCGGGATTCCCAAGTCCAACCAATAACTTCACAACAGAATATTCCCGCCGTTCAACGCATCTCAGCCTTCTGCTGCATCCGTGTCGGCTTCCGCTTTCTCTCCAATCACCGCAGGCTCGGTCACGCCTTCCGCACCCTCAATCTCCTCCGCTCCGGTCTCTTCCGCCTTGCGCGGAGGAACAATCGCGAGCAACGCTATGTCGTCCTCCATAATGCTCACGTATTTGCTCTTATCCAGATTTATATCAGCCACAGTCAAACTGTCGCCAATCTCCAGTGCCGAAATATCAACCTCAAATTGCTCGACTATGTCGCCAGGCAGACACTCCACTTCAACCTCTCTCATAATATGCTCTATCACTCCGCCGGCAATAACACCTTTCGGATCCCCGACCGTCACTATCGGTATGCTGACAGAAATCGCCTTGTCCATCGCCACCGCATGAAAATCGACATGCAAAACATGACTATCCACCGGATGATGCTGAACATCTTTCAGTAAAACCTGCACAGGCACACCGTCATCTATCTGGAGATTCAGCATAATCGACTCTCCACCGTGATCTCTGAGCATGAGTTCAAACCCGTGCGCCTCAACTTGAACCGATTGACTTTCCTGCTTCGCGCTGTACACCACTGCTGGAATCCATCCCGACTCTCTCAATCTGCGGGCCGTGACCGAACCGGTGGTCTCGCGTGATTTTGCGACTACTATAATATCTTTGCTCATTTTATCTGTCCCTCTTCTCTGGTTTTATTTTTTCTATAATTTTAAACTTTATTCCACATTGAACAGCGAACTCACCGACTGGTTGTTATGTATACGCTCAATGGCGTTAGCAAGCAGACTCGCAATCGAAAGTGTCGTGACGGGGATTCCTCCGTATTTCGGCGGCGGCACACTGTTGGTCGCGATCAACTCTGTTATATCCGACTCCAGAATCCTCTTCATGCCCTGCTCGTTCAGGAGCAGATGCGTCACCGCCGCACGTATCTCAACGCCCCCGGCCGCCTTGACCAGCTCCGCCGCCGCACACAACGTCCCCGCTGTCGTCGTCATGTCGTCAACCAGCAGGGCGTTGCATCCTTTAACATCCCCAACCAGATTGAACGCCTCAACCTCTGTCGCGGTTTTACGATGCTTCCCGACAATAGCCAACCCGGCATTCAGCATGCTCGCGTACGCGTACGCCATTTTCAGCCCCCCGGGATCCGGCGAAACCACCACCAAATCGTCGTGATGTGTCTGCTTTAAATAATTGACAATCACCGGCGCGGCGTAAAGATGATCCACCGGTATATCAAAGAACCCCTGTATCTGCTGAGCATGCAGATCCATTGTCAGAATACGGTTCGTTCCAGCGGCCACTAGCAGGTTTGCCACCAGCTTGGCCGTAATCGGCACTCTCGGCTGATCCTTGCGATCCTGACGACTATACCCGTAGTAAGGAATAACCGCAGTTATGCGATTGGCCGAAGCCCTCCGCGCCGCGTCAATAATGATCAACAGCTCCATAATAGCCTCGTTGGGAGCCCCGCAGATCGGCTGGATAATGAAAATATCTTCGCCACGGATATTCTCCATTATCTTCACAAATGTCTCGCCGTCCGGGAAACGGGTGACATTCGTCCCCGTCAACGGCAGACCAATCTTCTCGGCAATCTCCGTCGCCAACTGCTCGTGTGCTGTTCCTGTAAGAATTTTCATAATTCAATAATATCTTTAAAAAACTGGTTGCCCGACAAGGATTTGAACCTTGACCCTGGCCTCCAAAGGGCCGTGTGCTACCATTACACCATCGGGCACATTCTACCAATATCTGTGGCAAATAAAACAAAAGGTGGGACATTAGAAAGATAAACGCCTTAAGTCAAGATTGCGCTCAATAAAAAAAAATGAAATACTTCGCTTTTTCTGTTTGACCAAAAGGCATTGTTTTTATACTCTCACCCGCAACTGATTTTTTAGGAGCTAAATTATGACAGAAGAAGAAAAAGAGAAGAGCGGACAGATTCCGCCAAAAGTCAAACTCGGAAGCAACGGCGCAAACGGAATCATCCCGAAGGCTAAAGCTGTCTCCGGACCCAAAAGCGACACGTCACGCATCGATATCCCGCGAGCCAAAGCTGTCTCCGGACCCAAAAGCGACACGTCACGCATCGATATGCCGCGAGAAGGGTTGCAGACTGATGCCCCCATCGCAAAAAAACCAGCCGACGAAACAATGCGAGTGGTACTTCCTCGAGCTGATCAGGTCGAAACTGGAACACTCAGAAAAAGCACACATGTGCGCCCGAAAACCATCAGGATTAAAAGACCCACTGCAGTCTCCACTAAAACGCCAACATCTGCAACCGGGATAACTTCCCCTGTGGCTCGCGCCAGAACCGTGCGGAAACCGGGCGAGGACACATCCCGGATAGATCTCTCGCAGGCGCAGGCCGCGCCAAGTGAAAAGCAGATAGAGATCGCCAAAGAGGATACAATGCAGATACTCCTCGATGATGCCGCCGATACAGGTCCAATCACCGAGATGGCAACCAAATCTCCGCGCACAATTCAGATTCAACGCGAAGAAGGGCTGATACCAGAATCCGAAACAATATTAGCAACTGCCGGGGACTCAAAGTCCGCAACCGCCAAACTCGATATACCAGACGCAATCGCAGACATCCCCGTCGCCAGTAAAAAAACTATCCGAATCAAACGTTCGGGCATCGGAGCGGACGATGGCTCGAAAAAAACACTGAAAATATCACGCCCCGAAAGAACCGGAGCCACCCTCTCCGCCACAGCCGAGGAGCACAGGGATACATTCTTCGAAGAGGAAGAGGGTCAGCCTCACATTTTCTTCGCCATCGCGGCCCTCTTCACCGTCATTATCACCGGTGTGCTCATATACGTGCTATGCACTCAAATGCCCTTTGGTGCCAAATTGCCGTGGCCCGGCAAAATCATCACCGAATGGCAAGGTCCAACCAATATGTTATAAAAACACTCTCCCAACGGAGAGCGTGGCGGTGTGGATGAATTCAAACTTTCCACCCGCCTTGGTTGTCGTGCCGTACACCATTTTCCGCATTTGTCCAAACGTTGGACACTCTCCCCCCTCAATTATCCGAAGCTTGGACACAATCGCGGAGTCTACTGCGGCAGAATATTGTGCCTGCCCCATAATTTTATTTGAAATTTATCCCGCTCCAGTATACCATCACCTCAAATTCAGGAGACAACTGGAATCATGATACCCTTTAACATTTTTTATAAAAACCGAATAGATGACAGCAGACGCGGAAAGTTTATCCTCTCCTCTCTTTGCGTTACCGCATCTTGCATGTTGCATGCCGCTCTCATAAATACAACCCCCCATATCAACACATACACCCCTGCCACCGCAGGCAACCTCGTAGTTTCAGAGCTACACTACAACCCCGCTCTTCCAACCGCCGTGGAGGATCCAGGCGGACTCCTCTCCCGAAAAGATTTCGAGTTTTTAGAACTGAAAAATGTCGGAACAGCCACCATCAATCTACATAATGTGAGTTTTACCGACGGAGTCAATTTCACCTTCACAAACAACACCTCTCTGGCATCAAACGCATATATTTTAGTCGTGAAAAACACCTCCGCGTTCGAGACGCGCTACGGCACGGGACTACCCATCGCCGGCGAGTATATCGGCGCTCTCAATAATGGCGGTGAAAAAATTGAGCTTCGGGATGCAGCCGCCGTTGTAATACAACGCTTTGAATATAAGGACAATTGGTACGACATTACCGACGGAGATGGATTTTCTCTGACAGTCAGAGACCCCGCCGCGACCAACATGGACATGTGGAATAAAAAATCCGGCTGGCGACCCAGCGCGACGGCTGGCGGTTCCCCCGGCTATGACGATTCAGGTCAGATTCCAGCACTCGGCTCGATTGTAATCAACGAAGTGCTGGCTCACTCACACGCCACCGCCCCAGACTGGATCGAACTGCACAACACAACGACAAACGATATTAATGTCGGCGGATGGTTCCTCTCCGACGACAACCGCGGCGGAACTAACAGCACGAAATACGAAATTTCACTGGGCACGGTGCTACCGGCAAACGGCTATCACGTGTTCTACGAAGATACATCCTTCGGAAACACCAACGGCGCAGGATGCCACACTCCGTTCAGCCTTAGCGAGGGAGGCGACAAGGTCTGCCTCTTTTCCGGCAACAGCGGAACAATCACAGGTTATGTGGAGGAGGAAGCCTTCGGTGCATCCGACAGCGGCATCGCCTTCGGACGGCACTTTAAGGATAGCACAAAAAGTTATAACTTTGTGTCGATGAGCCAAAACACACCCGGAGCCTCCAACGCATACCCCAAAGTCGGTCCCATCGTTATCAGTGAGATTATGTATCATCCCGAAAACCGAATCGGAGACTCGTACAACAATGATAAATACGAATACATCAAACTCTACAATATAACCAGTTCAGCCATCGATCTCTGGATTCACGACGACCTGCTCAGCACAAATGTCTCCTGGAAATTCACCAGCGGCATCGACTACACTTTTCCGCCCGGCACAACCATCCCGGTCGGGGCCTGCATTATAATCGCAAAAAATCTCGATGCCTACGCCGAACGTTACGGAAGTTCGGTGGGTATTTTCGGTCCCTATAAAGGAGATCTGAGCAACAGCGGAGACAAAATTGAACTCTCCATGCCGGGAGACATGGAAAAAGGTTCCCGCTACTACATCAGAATAGACCGCGTCAACTACAGCGACGGTGTCCATCCGTCAGATAAAGATATGTGGCCAGTCTTTGCGGACGGCGGAGGTTATCCGCTGACACGTATCGACAATAAACTTTATGGTAATGATGTCGCAAACTGGATGATGGGAACCCACTTTCTTCGCGAAGACCTGATGAATGCTCTCAATTGGAGTGACGGACTCCCGTCTGCTCAACTTGCCACCATTAGCAGCAACGGCTTCTACGATGCAGATCACACCAACACCTGGCTCTCCTGTTCAACAGTCGCCATCGGCGGCAACGCCGTGTTGACCATGACCAAAGACTGGGCTTCAAAAAACGCGACACTGGTTACGATTAACCACGCAACCATCAATTGCGCGAATGATTTTCTTATCGAAGACAGTACCATGATTCTAAACAAAGACTCGGCAACCTTGGCGGGCAACGACTGGCAGGTCTGTGGCGGCGGAGTGACAACCATTAACGGTGGAATACACACAGCCGGAAATAAATTCGGTAGCCGTGGAAACGGAGAATTACACCTTTTAGACGGTCAAATCACGGCGGGAGAATATGCGTTTGAATCGCTGAGTTCACGCAACACACTTGGAGGAGATGCCACGCTCATAAGCAGAGACATCGGCACCACTCTGAATATGACCGGCTATATGGATATAGCCTCAAACTGGAACGGCTCGTGGGAAGTGGGCTCATTCACTCCGGGCGCATGGGAAACCGCCCTGACCAGCGGTCACTTCACTTTGGCTGGCGGCGTGATCGATTCAAATGTCTTTGCATGTGCGTTTATCGTTTCGGCGGACGGGAAAAGCCTGGAACTTGCCCCTGAGGCAGTGAATGATCTTTCAATCGCCATCCTCTCCGGCAACAGCCTGAAACTCTCGTGGAACGGAGTCGCAAAACACTCCTATTCCGTGGAATACAATAACAGCATGGCGACAAATCCCGGCTGGCAGGTCTACACCAACCTTGTAAAAAAAGGATCCATCGCCATCAAAATGGATATAAACAACGACACCTCATTCTATCGAGTTGTCAGCAAAAGAAACTGAGTGCGTATTTCGAATGGAAATAATATAAGTTATCCTCAAAGAGTCGGTATCATAACCATAGTGCTACTCATCCTCATCGTAACCGTAGCACAAAGCAGAGAACATCAAAAAGACACCTGCAAACAGCAAAACAGGAATACGCTGACAAAACCCGCCAAAGATGACCCCAAAACCACACTGAAATACACGGAAACATATCTGGCTGAATATCCAGAGATCTGGAAGCTCTCTACATCCAGACAATAGCACGCTCACGCATGGGCTACACTCCGCCGACAGACATCGCTCCGATGCCAGAAAAATCCCGCACAAAAACGGTCGTTATTTTTACGACTTAATGAGTTCCAAGCTCACCAACATCCAGACACATAAACTCCTGGAAGATGCTAAAAGCTCCGAGTTTCTCTTTGGATACAACGAAAAATGTTCATTCGGCATGTTAACCCGGGTTTCTCATTTGCATGCGTAAGTCATTGGTAATCAACGGCGGCATCTCCAAAGGCACTACAAAGTCGTTCCCTTTTTCACCTTCGTCTGAACAGAAGAAAACGCTTTCCCCCGCTGGATTCAGGAGTGGCAGACTCCACGCTCTAAAGCAATCTGGACATTAATAATTTCGGTTCTAATAAATATACGTACAATGTAGTAGATTAAAATTTCTTGCCGAACACCTAAAATCCTCTTAGGCACTATTTGAGGTTCCAAAAAATGGAGTCATTGGCAATCAATGGTTTACAACTATTAGCGTCCTGGATATTGCCGAAACTGCTTTTCATGGTTAAAAATGGTTTTTGAGAAAGACGAGTTAACCTTCAATACCGCCGCTCCTGATCCAGGTGTTACATATCAGATTTTCAATATCGATAACGAAAAAATATACAGCCTGACCATCAAAAAAAGCCAGTTGCCATGCGCCCCACAATTAAAACACTGAAATAGCTCCCGAATTTTGGTTGAAAAGCAGGAACGTCCACCTTACTATCCCCCATCGAAAAAAGTATTCTCATAACGCTCGGACACATGCGGTAAAGGAAAGTTTAATATTATGTCTCAACAGGTCAAAATAGAGTCACTAAAACAGTATTCAGACCAAACCGTGACACTGCGCGGATGGGTGAGCGGACAGCGATCGAGCGGTAAACTCGTCTTCGTGCTGTTGCGCGACGGCACGGGAACCTGCCAGTGCATCGTTGAAGCCGCCAACGAAAAGGCCTTCAGCGCAGCGAGAAACCTGACACTGGAATCGTCGGTAACACTCTCCGGTAAAGTGTGCCTCGATGAACGGGCACCGGGCGGCGCGGAAATATCTGTCACCGAACTTGATCCAATTCACATCGCCGAAGAGTACCCCGTCTCACGTAAAGCTCACGGGGTCGACTTTCTGATGAACCACCGTCATCTCTGGCTACGCGCACGGCGGCAAACACAAATATTGAGAATTCGCCACACCATCATCAAGGCCATTCGCGACTTCTTTGACAACGACGGATTCACACTAATAGACACCCCTATACTCACCCCCGGTGCAGCCGAGGGCGCGGGGACACTCTTCGGCGTTGACTATTTTGGCGAAGAGGTCTTCCTCTCTCAAACCGGACAGCTCTACCTGGAGAGCGCCGCCATGGCACTGGAGAAGGTCTACTGCTTCGGGCCGACATTCCGTGCCGAAAAATCAAAAACCCGACGACACCTGACTGAGTTCTGGATGGTCGAGCCGGAGGTGGCGTTCGCTGAACTGCCAGACCTGCTCACGCTGGCCGAAAATATGACTGTGTATATTGTGGAATGCGTGCTGGGCAAACACCGCTCCGACCTCGAAGAGCTTGGACGCGACATCTCAAAACTCGAAAATATCCGCACACCATTTCCCCGCATAACCTACTCAGAAGCCGTGGAGATGCTGTGCAGTAAAGAGATCAAAGAACACCTGAACACCGAAATGGAAACCGACACTAAAAAACTGGAAGCATGGAAGACGCAACTTGGAGAACTAGAAGACAGCCTCAAACATGGTCAGAAAAAGTGGAAGATCGCCAAGATCGAAGAACACATCTCCGAATTGACCGCCACCATCAAAAAAATGGCGGTCAGTCTGCAAAACCGACCGGCTCACATCGCCGACGCAACCAGCTTCGAGTGGGGTCGGGATCTGGGCGCGGATGAAGAGACTATCCTCTCCAATCAATTCGACCGCCCCGTCTTCGTCACCGAATATCCCCGCGAAGCCAAGGCCTTCTACATGAAACGCTCACCCAACGACCCGCGCGTGGTGCTGAATATGGATATGCTCGCGCCTGAAGGATACGGCGAAATAATCGGTGGCAGTCAACGCGAAGAGAATATCGATGCTATTATGGAACGGATAAAAAACGAGGGACTCAATCCCGACGACTATGAATGGTATCTCGACCTGCGCCGCTTCGGCTCCGTCCCGCACGGTGGCTACGGACTTGGCATAGAACGCACGGTGTCATGGATTTGCGGACTACACCACGTCCGTGAAACAATTCCGTTCCCCCGGTTGATGGGGCGAATATATCCATAAAAACGGATTTGCCATGAATATAAATACCTCACTCGCATCTGTCACGAACGAAAATGGATCGATGCTGATCTCAAGCTTGGAGATTGTAAACAAAACCGGTGCGCGGATGCGCGGACTGCTCGGTAGAGACGGGCTTGACAACGGTTGCGGCATCTTGATTACACCCTGCGCATCCATACACACATACTTTATGCGCTTCAATATAGATGTCGTCTTTCTCGACCGCGACTATAAAGTTCTTCGCGTTGCCAGCAATGTCCCGCCCTGGCAAATACTCTTCGCTCCACCAAAAACCCGTAGTGTTCTGGAGTTTGCCTCCGACTGGCTGGAAGAAAACAGTATTCACTCCGGCGACCAGTTGAAAATTATTTCACCAACTTGATATGTTCACAGCAACAACCCTCACCCGTCAATCTGCGAGTGAGTAATAGCGCATATCCGCCCGGCTTGCACACGAGCATCCGGCACAACCAGTCACGCAACCGAAATCCTCGACACACACACGCTTTTTTCGCTCCAAAAGTTCAAGCATTGGTTCCAACGCCTCAGGCGTGATCGCAAGAGCAACGGACAGATCTCTAAGCGACATTCTGCCATGCTCTTTCAACAAAGACTGTATCTCTCCCAGCATCCCGCATCCTCCTGCACTACGCCTTCACTCTTATTCTGCGTGAGGCAAATTTCAGACCCGCGTAAAGCGCACCCAGTATTAACGCCGACACCACCAGCCACAGTGCTGAACTTGCCGGATGCCTGAAAAATGTACCAGTCTGATAGAACACGGTGCTAATAATCCAAGCCAGCAATGTTAGATAAAAGACCGAAAACGCCGCCCATTTTAAATTTGTCTCCCGGGCGATAGCCGCCGTTGCCGCGACGCACGGCGCATATATCAGAATAAACAACAAGTAGGCAAACGCCCCGATTTTACCATCAAAGAAACGGGTCATAACCGAAACAGTGCCACCGCTCACCCCCGTCCCGGTCGCAACCTTGGCGGGGTTACGCAAACCATCAGTAGCATCCTCCTCCGCCGAATACCTCCGGGCAAGCCCCTTGAAACCCGCCGGAATGGCGGCGAACGCTTCCTCCACACCGTGCCAAAAATCAAATTTCTCCTCATCCGCTTTGTCCACTGCCGTGCTCGCGTCAATCCGCGCATAGAGAGAATCAAGCGTCCCGACAACAGCCTCTTTTGCTAATACACCCGTAAACAATCCCACTGCGGCCGGCCAGTTCTCCTTTTCCAGCCCAAGTGGACGAAAAACCACCACCACCTTTTTGCCAATCGCGCTGATTATGGATTTATCCGAATCTTCGTTACCAAAACTGCCATCGGTTCCAATCGCATTCAAGAAACTCAGCGCGATAACCACAACCATAATCACCCTGCCCGCCCGCACTATGAAATCCCGCAGACGATTCCAGGTGTGATACATAATTCCGCGAAAAGTCGGCAGATGATACGGAGGAAGCTCCATCACAAAAGTCGACACCTCCCCTTGCAAAATGGTTTTTTTGAAAAGTAATCCCGTAAGAATCGCTAACACAATCCCCATGACATAAAGACTGAAAATCACACTGCCGCCATGATAAGGGAAAAACGCCGCCGCGAAAAGAGTGTACACCGGCAGACGTGCGCCACACGACATAAACGGATTCATCAAAATTGTGAGAATGCGGTCACGGTTGTTCTCCAGCGTCCGGGTCGCCATAATCGCTGGCACATTGCATCCAAACCCAACCAACATAGGAATAAACGCCTTACCCGGCAACCCAACCGTCCTCAAAAACCGATCCATAACAAATGCCGCCCGCGCCATGTATCCGGAATCCTCCAAAAACGCGAGACACAGAAATATCATAAATATGGGAGGGATAAATGTTGAGACCGTCTGGATCCCGCCGCCAACACCGTTTGCCAGCAGATTCACAACCCATTCAGGAGCACACAACGCCGACAAAACCACGCTGAAACCATCAACAAAAATTGTTCCGCACAACTTGTCAAAAAAATCGACAAACGGTCCCCCCGCATTAATTGTCAGCATAAAAACAACATACATAATCATCAGAAAAGCCGGTATTCCAAGAACCCTGTTCAGTAAAACCTTGTCGATGCGATCCGAAACCGTCCGACGCACGTCTCCATCTCTATGCACAACATCACGCGACAATCCGTGAATAAACCCATACCGCCCATCTGCTATAACAATATCTAAATCGTCGCCGGTATGCTTTTCAACACGCCTCGACTCCCGTGCGACAATCCCGTCCAAATCTAAAGCTCCAGACAACTCCAACGCCAGCTCGTCCCCCTCCAATATCTTCAACGCGAACCAGCGGGCATCCACCCCCTCCTTTCTCGCGGAAGATTCGACCTTCTCCATTATTCGCTCAACCGCCTTCTCCAGCTCAGAATCATACTCAACCCGCGTGGAAGAGACCCTCCGCTCGCGACCCGCGTCACGAATAACATCACGCAACTCATCCACCCCCAAACCTTTCGATGCCACCACCGGCACCACCGGACAGCCCAAATGCCGTGCGAGATGCTCCGCCTCAATCCTTATGCTCCTCCTTTTTGCCAAATCCATCATATTCAACGCCACAACCACAGGAACCCGCATCTCAAGAAGCTGGGTTGTGAGGTAGAGATTCCTCTCAAGATTTGTGGCATCTAAAACATTGACCACCACATCCGGATGCTCTTCCAGTATGTGTTTGCGGGCTATCGTCTCATCTATTGAATAAGCCGAGAACGAATAAATACCGGGCAGGTCTGTGACATCCACTCTCGTCCCATCATACTCATAGTGTCCATCGAGCCGGTCAACCGTCACGCCCGGCCAATTCCCGACATACTGATGCGAACCAGTCAGATCATTAAAGAGCGTCGTCTTCCCGCAATTGGGATTTCCCGCCAATGCTATCTTTAACTTTTCCATCGTATCTCCCCCTGCACTCCCAGCTACAAAAGCTCCACTTCCAGAGCCTCGGATTCCGTCTTGCGCAATGTCAGCTTAAACCCTCGCAATTCAATCTCGACAGGATCCCCCATTGGTGCTCTTCGAACCACCTCAAATTCTGCCCCTCTAATAAGCCCCATTCTCAAAAGTTTATGCCTGTATTCCCGATCACTCCCCGAATATCCCGTGACCCGCCCGCATGCACCAACCTTCATATCTTTTATATTCATCTTCACTCTCCATCCCGCACGGTTCCAGTCTCCACGCGCACTATAATCTTGCCCGCCATGCCATGACCGAGCATCAATCGCGTCTCTCCGGCACGCACAACGACAGGTCCCCCCGTCTCCGAGCCGCGTCCGTTCTGAATCATCTCCACCTCACAGCCGACGCTAAGCCCCATGCTCAACATCCGCTGTTGAAATTCACGACCCCCGCTAAGTTTGAGCACATATCCATGCGCCCCCGCCGACAAACTATCCAGCGAAACATTTCTTCTACCACTGCTCACTTTCAACTCCTTCTAATTTCGAAACCGAAACCTTATTCTCCGCTGAACAACTCTCACACAAATCGCCTTTCGCCGCATGTGCGTTGCAAACAAAGCCAACACCATCAATCCATTCCGTTCCACCTAAATCGCAACGCTCTTCAAACTTTACAAACTCGATAAAACGCTCAAGCACCTCGTCTGGCACAATGTGCTCCATCTTGCAGGCGCAATCCTCGGCCAACGTTTTTTCGACCGCCAGCACCTCTGTGAAAAACTTCGTGAGCACCTCGTGCCGCAAAACAACGCCTTTTGCCAGTTTCCGCCCCCGATGAGTGAGCGTTATCACCTCATACGGAGCATGATTAACCAGCCCTCTCCTCACCAGAGAACGCAACGCGCTGGTGACAGAAGGCGCAGCCACACTCAAACGCTCAGCCACATCCTTCACGTGAACACCACTGCCCACAGCGGCAATCTGATATATCGCCTCAATGTAATCCTCAAGGCTCGCACTCAGTTTTTCAGTCTTTCCCATCTAATAAACTCCATACCCTTTTACAGATATATATTTAGCCTCATCTAACTTTTTTTTCAATATTTATTTCTCTGTATTTATTTTCGGGATGCCCCGTGCATTTTGAATGCGAAGCGAAAAAATGCCTGGTGCAACGATTTGTGGAAACGTCCCAAAAATTGTTAAACTCAAAAGTGGAGACCACAAATGGACGAAATAGAGCAAATAACAGTTTCATGCAACGCGAATGCAGAAGAAATGGAGGAGCATTTCGGCAAACTTTAACTGGCGGAGAGGGAGGGATTCGAACCCCCGAGACGCGCAAGCGCCCACACGAACTCCAATCGTGCGCATTCGTCCACTCTGCCACCTCTCCATAAATATTACGGCACAACCGTGAAATGTGGGCGCAAATTAGCAGAAAGACCGAGTGAAGGTCAATTCTCTTTTGTCTGTTTTGTCTTATTTGCTTTTGTCAGAAGCGGGTAAAAGAGTATCCTAGGCAGCACGAATACGGCAATGAGTGCCAGCGTTATGTTGGTCCAGCCTTTCAGGCTAATGTCCATAATGCAAAACACCAGTCCGGCACTGATCATCCCGAAAAACGCCCAGACGGTGAGAATACCCTTGATGTGACGCGCAGCAAGCTGGGGAATATTGAAAAACAGGTCGAACACCCAATGCTCAAGCAACGCACCTTTCTCACCAAAGACAGGAATGATATGGGTCGCTTCGGTTGCCCAGCGACTGGCCATGAAACGCGCCAGTTGCGGATAGGTCGTGGTCATCTGTAAAGGAAACGCGAGATAGCCGATATATTTCACAAACGAGAGCGGTGCCGCCACCAGATAGTCACGCCAGTTTCGCTCCTTAATCATCAGATAGACCACAAAACCGCCACGACATATTGAACCGGGCGAGACGGGTGTGATCTGAAACAGAAGCAGTATCCCGCCGAACGCGACAACCGCCTCTTTTTTTGAGTGTCCGTTGCCCAGCATCCAGCCGACGACAACACCACCGACAATAACACTGACAATCTGAGTGACGGGCAATGTCGCGAAATGAACACCGAGACATTTGAGATACTTCACAATGAAGGGTTCTTTCACCACCGACTCAATCTCCTTGCGCTCCTCACTGGTGAGCATCCCCGCCTTCTCTCCCTCGGCAATCTCGTTGAGAAACCATTCCTCACGGTAATCGGCGTTCGTTATGAACTGGTATAGAAAACTGACAAAAGAACGGATGCCCAACCACAAGAGTGCCGGACGCACGATGAAACGGTGCAGAAAGACTGGAAGCATTCCTATTGTGAGGCGCTCCGGCAGGAAGATCCATGGATGCGCCACCAGCCAGCGGGCGCGACTCTCGGTGACACGTCCGTTTCGATGCCAGTCGATCAGTGAATGAGCGGTCTTGACCTTCAATGCCCTGTTCAGATAAGCGGGACGGGTCATAATTTTCCAGACGTGTCGGCGGTAGGCAGAGTTGCCCCAGCGTTTACGGGTGAACTTACCGAGAAAAGGAACCGCTCCCAATCGATAGAAGAACGT
>CAYTQP010000011.1:24487-38192 GCA_964440175.1 uncultured Verrucomicrobiota bacterium | reverse complement strand
ATCAAAATGTTCACACGAATATCAAATGCGAACATAGTCTCAACTGTGGAGGGCGCAAAACTCGTCACAGTCAGCATGTACGAAGTCCCGTGGAAGGATGCTCTCACAATTATTCTTGATGCCGCCGACATGGTTTTGCTGGAAAAGAGCCCCAATCTCTACACAATTATATCCAAGGAAAACCTTGCCAAAGAACCAATGGTTTCCGACTACTATCAGCTCAAGTTTCTTACCGCTCCCGATATTCTGCCGGCGGCCAAAAGCATGCTAACCACCTCAAACGCCACAGTTATCGCCTCTGCGGGGAACAGACTAGTTATCACGGAGACAGTCGATCAGATCGCAAGAATTAAAACTATGCTCAACTCCCTCGACAAACCCGTGCCCCAAGTCTTCATTGAAGCCAAGTTCCTCGAAATAAGCGAACAGGCCATTAAAGATTTAGGCTTAAACTGGCAGGTGCTGGAAGGACTCACCGTTACTGCGGGGAAAATGCAGATGGGCTATGAAAATCAGCGTGTCACCGAAGCCAGCCGTTCAGACCTCGACAAGTTGTATGACCGCCGTAACAATACCGACAAACTCAGAGAGCTTTACAACATCAACGGTCAGCAATATGAGGAGATGGAACAGCAAAACTCAGGATTAAGCAGTAGCGAACCCAGACTTGTGCCTACCCGTACAATTGAGGATACCATCGCGGCGGGCAGAGACATCACATCGGATATCGCCAAGACCGCGACCAAAACAATATCACAGGCGCAAACAGCCCTCTTGAGCGTGGATGAGTTCTCATTAACACTGAGTGCTCTCAAGCAAAACCATGGAGTCGATATAATCTCGAATCCAAAAATCATTGTGGCAAGTGGCGAAACCTCGACAATCCATGTTGGTCGCAAAGACCCCGAAGTGATGGCGGTAGCTGACAGCAACCTGGGCGGTCGCTTAACCTACCAGAGGAAAGACTGGATTGAATCCGGTGTGCGCCTTGAGGTGACTCCAACAGTTAATACCGACGACAACATCACCGTCGATATCTCGCCCACATTAAGCAGGGTTATCGGTCATGCCGCCTCGGGGGACATACACACCGAAATACCGATTCTTTCCACACGCGAGATCAAAACAAAGTTTAATATCAAAAGCGGCATGACTGCCGCCATTGGTGGACTAACTGAAACACGGAATGTCGATACTGTCAAAAAAGTGCCACTGCTGGGGGATATTCCCATACTGGGCAAATACCTCTTCTCGCACACGCACACAGAACGCGTTCAGGATGAAGTGGTTATATTTGTGACAGTCACTCACGCCTCAGCCGAACAAATCACGCCGAATGCCGGCATCCCGACAGAGGGTCGACTTACGGATAAATATATTGATAACAGGAAAAAGGACAACAGCTAGCACCTTCGCTGTCTCATCCCTAAACTAATTACAGGGGATTGTGAATTCGGGCACGCGAGAATGGCTTTAGTTTAGTTATGGGCATAAGGAAAAAAGATACGGTCAAAAGGATTATCGTGCCGAAAGCGAGTCACATCTCAATCGCTACGGAAAAATCGACTGGCGATAAGCTGGAAACGCTGAATGTGCCCGCAACCGCTCTGAAATATGATGAGCTTCTGGAGAATATCTATGATGCCGTCCTTATAACAGACTCCCATGCAGCAATTGTTGAAATCAATCACCGCGCCGTTCAATTTTTTGAATGCGAAGCCGATGCACTCATAAGAATGCCAATCTACGAACTAATGCCAGACATTGACTCCACCTTGATGGAATCACTGATGGAGATGCCCGCATCCCGTTACGCCCTCATTGAAACACGTTGCAGACGGAAGGATGAAACATATTTCCCTGCAGAGGTCGCAGTAAAATCTATCGGTGAACATAAAAACTTTATCTCTTTCTTCGTCCGAAATATATCGAAAAGGATAGCTTCTGAGGCCCGTTTGCGTAGCGTCACTAATGCCATTCACAATGCGCTGACAGCCATTGTGATTACCGACACGAACGGCGTGATAAAATACGGCAATCCCTCCGCCGACAGTATGTTCGGAGGTCTAGACTCCATCGGCAATCAATGCGAATACAATATCAGAGACTACTTTCTCGAACGGAATGTGCTCGATAACGTTTTCGACAAATTGCGCTCATCCCGTCAGTGGCAGGGAGAACTGACACTTCGACGTTACGATGGAATCCACCTCAACGCAGAGATTTCCGCCGCACCCAATCGAGAAGATGAGGAACTGGTGGGTTATGTCTTCTCCATTCTCGACATCACCCAGCAGAGAAGAGCGCAAGATACAAGACGCATCAACGAACAAAACGCCACCACCGTCGCCACACTCGCAACTGCATGCCACCATCTCTCACAGCCCGCCACCGTTCTTGTTATCAATTCGGAACTTATGGAGACACTTAAAGACTCTTTGTCGACGGAAGATATGACCGATCTTATAAAACAGAATTCAGACGCCGCCTACGACCTCCAGAGAAAACTCCGGGATCTTAACAAAGTGACACTTTACCGTACAGAACAATATTTAGAGAAAGAAAATCGCGATAATCCAGTTGCCAATACCATCCTTGATATAGACCAAGACGTTCTGCTTAGCAAAATATCCACAATAGGCTAGTCGATTCTATAAAAAACTCTCACCATACGGCATAGAATCAATCTCGAAAAACTCAGCAAGCGACTGAGCAATGTCGTAAAAGCCATCTCTAACCCCGAGACATCTCCCCTGCTCCCCGGGACGATAAACTATTAATGGAACATACTCACGAGTGTGATCACTGCCAGTATAAGTCGGATCATTGCCGTGATCAGCAGTCAAAATCAAAATATCATCGTCACCCAAAACAGGCAGATACGATGAGAGCCAACCATCAACCTGCTCCAGAGCCTTAGCGTAACCGACAGGATCGCGACGATGCCCATAGAGCATATCGAAATCTATGAAATTGGCAAATATAAACCCATCTTCGCGCTCACGGGTGAAACGGACAACCTCCTTTTGCGCATCCGCCATATTGCCGGCATGCACCGATTCCGTAATACCACGACCAGAATATATATCCTCAATCTTACCGACACCATAAACAGAAATACCCCTGTCAGTCAAACATTCCAGCACTGTCGGATAATCGGGCAAATACGCATAGTCCTTACGATCCTCCGTTCTTTTGAATGAACCGGGCTTGCCACGAAACGGACGCGCTATCACACGTCCAACCTTTAACGGATCACACAACTCACGTGCCGTCACGCAAGCACTGTAAAGCTCCTCCAGCGGAATAACATCTATGTTGGCTTCTATTTGAAACACCGAATCCGCACTTGTGTAACATATAAATGCACCCGTCTTCATGGATTCCTCCCCAAGCTCCTCCATAATATCAGTCCCGCTGGCGGCCTTATTCCCTATCAGCTTCCTGCCAGTGCGTCTCTCAAATTCGCTCACAAGTGACGCAGGGAAAGCTGGATAACGATGCGGAAACAAATGAAAACCAGAAGAGAGCTTAATCCCCGCCATCTCCCAATGACCGGTCACTGTATCCTTCCCCTCGGAGACCTCCCGCATGGCCCCCCACCCCGCCAAAGGCTCTTCAACAGCAGTAACTCCCAAAATATCCGAATTACCAGCCAGTAGTCCTGGAATATTCCCAAGCCCCATGGATCGCAGGGTCGGGATGTTCACCCCCCCCGTCGCAACAGCAAGATTCTGCAACGTTGCCGCGCCAACATCACCATACGCAACGGCATCAGGCGCAGCACCAATTCCCACCGAATCCAACACAATTAAAATCGCTTTCATAATATCCCCTGTAACACAACTCATTCCTCTTTTCACGTATACTGCTAAACATCTGATTTTTCAATGATTTTTTCCACTTGCATTGTCGTGAAAAAATATATACATTTCCACCTCAATCTACTTATCAGTAATTTATTTATGGAGATTTTGTTATGTCAAGAGTATGTGATATTTGCGGAAAGGGCCCAATAACCGGAAACAGAATAATCCGACATGGGAAACCGAAAAAAGAAGGCGGAATTGGTTTGCATACCACCGCCATTAATCGACGCCGGTTCCTGCCGAATTTGAGAAAAATGCGCGTCAACATCAACGGACACGTTCGGAATGTGAAGGTTTGCACCGCATGTCTGCGATCTGAGAAAGTTAAAAAAGCGTAGCTTTTTACCTGCGCTTCCTCCGTCCGCTGTCGCGAACAGCGGTTACCGGATCGCACCGTTCGCGGTCTTTCCCCGATTGTTAACCTTGAAAGTTGTCTCTTATGGATGAAAATAAAAAAATTACTGAAGTGTCGTTAAGGATTGGCGACCACGATATCCCGTTGAATATCCATACTGGCAGTGAGGGTGAACAGGCGATAGACATCAGCGGACTTCGCAAAAATGCAGGGCTCATCACACTTGACCCCGGATTTGCGAACACTGGCGCATGTGAAAGCAACATCACGTATGTTGATGGCGAGAGGGGTATCCTTCGCTATCGTGGCTACGATATTGAAAACCTGGCAGGAAAATGCACCTTTCTCGAAGTCTCATACCTGCTGGTGCATGGCAAGCTTCCCAGCAAAACGGAACAAAACCAGTTCTCGCTGTTAATGAACAAACACTCCATGATTCACGAGGATATGCGCACCTTCTTCCGCGGATACCCGGAACATTCACATCCAATGGCCATCCTGTGCGCCATGGTCGTTTCACTCTCTTCGTTCTATCCTGAACTGGATAAACCCAGGGATGAAGCTATCGATATAACAGTGACACGCCTTCTAGCCAAAATCAGAACAATTGCTGCTTTCTCATATAAAAAGTTTGTCGGCGAACCCTATGTCTATCCGCGTCACGACCTCTCCTACTGCTCCAATTTTCTACACATGATGTTTGACTCACCCACCAACAGCACCGATGTCCCGCAAGAGATGGTGAACGCGCTTAATAAACTCTTTATTCTACATGCCGACCACGAACAAAACTGTTCAACCTCTGTTGTGCGTTTTATCGGTAGTGCCCGCGCCAACCTGTACGCATCCATTGCCGCCGGAATCTGCGCTCTCTGGGGGCCCCTGCACGGCGGTGCCAACCAGGCGGTCATAGAGATGCTGAAGGATATTCGTGATTTTGAGGGAGATGTTGACTGTATAATCAAACGCGCAAAAGACAAAGATGACCCGTACAGATTGATGGGCTTTGGACATCGCGTCTATAAAAGTTACGATCCACGCGCACGCATCGCGAAAGAGACCTGCAAAGAGATACTCTCTTTTATGAACCAAACCGACCCACTGCTGGATATCGCGCTCGAACTCGAAGAAAAAGCCCTCGCTGACCCCTATTTCCAAGATCGGGGGCTATATCCAAATGTCGATTTCTACACCGGTATATCCTATCGCGCCATGGGATTTCCGACAAATATGTTTACCGTTCTTTTCGCTATGGGACGACTGCCGGGCTGGATTGCACACTGGCTGGAACTCGATGAAAGTAAACAGCGCATAAGTAGACCACGCCAAATCTATACCGGCCCCACAAGACGCGATTTTGTCAGCATGGATGAACGATAACGGAAACACGTTCAGGCAGTTGAATCAACACCTCGCCCAAACCGCTGAACCTAACCTGTTTGTAAACTTCGCAACCCGGTTAACTGCTACGGAATAAAAAGAAAACACGGCTATCATCCGATAACCGTGCCTGCACCTGACATCCGGGAAATCCGGCTGAATCTTCAGCCATCGTCTTCTGTCTCTGCTTCTTCAACAATCTCTTTTTTCGCTCCCGTATACTCAAATTTCGACGACACCAGAAGATATTCCTGCCATGTGTCATATAATTTTGAGACATAATCTTCTCTCAAACCCCTGATGATGATATCCCGCATCTCAATTCGCTTCTCCGAAGGACCAGTTCTTCTGTCGACCACATATGCGATAAGCCGACCCTCACCCATCTGAAGAACATCGAGAAACTCACCTGCGTTCAGATCTGCGACACTCTGCGAAAGAACCTGAAAATCAAACGAGTCCGGCAGACTTGTTTTCGCATTCATCAGCATAAAATAATCCAGCGTCTCTGCTTTTAATCCAAATTCCCCGGCAACATCGGCAAAACTTTTGCCCTCCGCGACAGCCGCCTCGCCCTTGCTGCGTATCTCCTTCGCTCTCTCATCCAGAGCCTTCTCAATATTCAAATAATCCGCATCAGCCATAACCCGCTCTTTAACATCTTCAAAAGGCGGAATAATTTTGGGAATCCTCTCCTCAAGAGCTAAAATGTAAACACCATTTTCGCACGGAAGCACATCACTGAAATACTCATCAGGATTTTTCCGCAATTTATTCGCCTCTATAGCCACCGTATAAGCACCGTCATCAAGATCGGGCGACCCAAGAACGCTGAAAGGCTCCAGTTGCAACACCTCCTTATTCTCAGCGGCGGCGACTTCATCAAAATCCAAAGACTTCCCATCCCTGTCAGGCGCCAATTTGTACACCATCTCATTCGCCATATCAATAGCACGCTCCCTGGAGGCGGCATTCTTCAGTATCTTTAAAATATTCGCCTTTACCTCCTCAAACGGCTTATATAGTGGCTTCTCCTCCACAATTGGCTTGCCATCTTCAGCGGCAACCACTCCCACTTCGTTCGTTACGGCGGCAACTGCGTCTTTATCTGCATCGTCGTTCAAATAATCATCCAGATGACCGTTATAGTAGTCCAGCAACTCACTCTCCTCAAACTCCCTCGTTTTATCCAAATAATCACTGTCGGCAAAATAGACATACTTAATGTCCAGCTGCATCGGCTCGGCATACCGGTCGGGACTCCCATTGAAAAGTTTTCGTGCGTCCTCTTCCGTAGTCTGCACGTCACCCTTTACGAAATCGCGGTCAATTTTCACATACTCCAGCTTGAACTCATCACTGAGCGTGCGAAGACTTTGTTCAATATTAGCTGGCGGCACAATCGCAATCTGCTTAATCATTTCCTGTGTCTTCTGTATCAGAACCTCCTCCGAAACATGCACCTCAAAATCTCTCCCATTGAATCCACGCGGTTCGAGGAAATTGTTTTTGAACATCGTGTATAAACGCGCATCAAATTTACCTTCATTCTGAAACACAGGACTGTTCTTAATGTAGTTCGCCGCCTCGCTGGTGAACACCTGAAACCCCATCTCCCGCGCCTTACGAAGCGTTATCAGACGCTTCCATGAAACCTCGTCAACGTATCCCCGTATCTGCGCGTTATCTTCCAGCTCCCTGCCGTACATGAGCGACATCAACATCAATGATAAATATGTTTGCATGCGGGCAGACGAGTACTCCTCTATCGAAACCGGCTTGCCGTTAATCGTCCCGGGCACCGTCCTCCGCCGATCCTTCCTGCCACTCAAATTAGAAGCTACCGGCAAAAGCACAAACCCAAACACAACTATCCCCACAAACACCATCCATAATACCTTAGACTGAATAAGGTTATGGAACTTTGATATCATCCCCGCCATCGCAAATCCTCTTCTCTTTCTGTTACTGTCGTATAAATGAAGCGACGAAGATACTAATCTTGCAACGCAGAGTCAATTAGTTTATCCAACTACATAATCTTTAGTTTGGGAAGATCCTGAATATCCACAATCCCTTTCAGTCTGCCCTCGACATCCACCACAACAATGTCGTCTATGTTCTTCTGCTCAAATATCTGAAGCACATCAACCGCCAGAGCGTCAGAGAATACCGTGACAGGATTCACCGTCATAACCTCTGTAACAGAACGTTCAACAATGCTGTTCATATCCGCAATATGCCGACGTAAATCTCCGTCAGTCAATATCCCCGCGATACATTCATCATCATCGACAACTGCTGCCGATCCGGCACGTGCGCCAGTCATCTCAATCACCGCCTCTTTAACCGTGCTGTCACGGTGAACCTTCGCCATACGCTCACCCGTTCGCATTATATCGGAAACACGCAACAACAATGACTTGCCTATGGCTCCGCCCGGATGAAGTTTCGCGTAATCCGCCTTCTTGAATCCTCGCGCCTCCAACAACACCATCGCCAAAGCGTCCCCGACCGCCAACATCGCCGTCGTGCTGGCGGTTGGAGCCATGTTGAACGGACACGCCTCGCGCTCAACCGTTACAGGAATGACAATATCACTGAACTGCGCTAGGGGACTCTCCAGCACACCAGTCATTGTAATAATCTTCACACCCTGCCGCTTCACTGCGGGCACAAGTTGCAATAGCTCGTCCGATGCCCCACTGTAACTGAGTGCCAATAGAATGTCCCGCTTCAAAAGAATCCCGAAATCACCGTGCATCGCCTCGGAGGGATGCAATGTCGTCGCCGGTGAACCCGTGCTCGTAAGCGATGCCGCCATCTTCATCCCAATATGAAAACTCTTCCCCATCCCCGTTATTACAATCTTGCCGTCATCCTCCAGACTGGTGAGAATTGTCTCCACCGCATTCTTAAATTCAACACCAAGTCCGTCACACACACGCTCAAGCCCACTAATCTCAATTCCTATTATCTCTTTTGCTCGCTCTAAATAGTTCAAAACATCTCCTCCGTTCCGTTTAACAGGCAGACAGGGCATCCACCTCCATCTCAAACAATAAATCATCCCTGCAGATATCCGCATGTGAAATCGAAACAGGAAAATGCTGAATCCCCGCATCCCTGCAGTAGCTACTCAACAATGGTGCATCCGTAATGTCAGCAAAATAAGCAACCGCCCGCGCCACATCGCCCCATCCCATCCGACGCGACTCAAGGATCCCCTCAATCACGTCCATCGTAAGGATAATCTGCCTGCGGGTGTCGCCAATGTTAACACTGTTCCCGTCAGCATCAATACTGGCAGTACCCGAAATATATAAACGCCGATGATCGGGATAACTAATCTCCACAGCCCTGCTGAACGAACTGCCGTACTCAACAGCCGGACACTGAAGCGGAGACCCCACCGCCTCCAACTTCACTCCGCCGCCCTTAACCTGAATCGCATGCACGTCCGCAACCAGTGCAACCCCGACCGAATTCCCCGCACCAATCCCCGTACTGGCGGGAACTATCCCTTCAAATACCGATCGCTCCCGGAAAAACTTCGTTCGCACCGCGTTGAAATCGTCATACCAGGCAAGCAGATTGTCCAGATAAAACCAGGTCCGCATAACATTCGAAAAATCCATCCCCGCCATATCCAGGCTTTTCTCAATTTTGAGAAGCACCTCCCGCGTCTGCTCAGAACGCGAAACACTCAAATTGTCGGGACGAATATCACCAAGCAAACAATGACGTGCGAACTCGTCCTCAAAAACACACCCCACATGCCGCCCGTCCACCACAATCGGCTCAATATCGCCCCCCCTCAATGCGCACGCCTGCGTCCCCGTCAACAACTCCCCCGACCCGGCGTTATCCTCAACCCACGTTACCGGCCACTCCCGTTCAGGATAAATCCGATTCAACGCAACCACACCCTTCGCATGTAACTTGCATGACCCGAAAACATATTGCCGCAATATCTGGAAATCTCGATTTTTCGTCACCCGCGTCAACTCATCAAACATGTCAAACGGATCCGCATCCCGTCGCGGCGCAACCGTGATAAACATCTCCTCAATCCCGGACCTCTCAAGCGTCACAACATCAACACTATCCGATAGATCCTTTCTTACACATGTCGATTTTAGTTTACTTTCCATTCTTCTCCTGAAATATTTTAAAACCCCATATCTATACCGAAAAAATAGAGTTCATCAAATTATTTAACCTCTTTTTATCCTGGATTCCGCAGTTGATGTAGATGCAAATGTGCTATTCTTTAGCTCATAAGGGATTACGCATGAACAAAGATGTACCCGTTAACGCATAAAGCCCTATACGCAACTCGTTGCAGGCAAAATGATTGTGCATATACGCCACATTACAAGTGCCGAATTCAGCCTTGTCCATCAGAAACATCCGCATCCATCTCCGGCGACTGAAGTTCACGGGTGACAGCCTCAATCTGCGACGGCGACTGAATCTCCGCGCCCGGTGTTGACGACTCCAGTACCTCAAACCTGCGCGCCGTAACAAGCACCCGCGTCTCCAGCGAACCCACCGCCTTGTTGTAACTCTCCACCGCCCTACCCAGACGCATGCCAACATTGCTGAAATGTCGGCTCATATCACCAATACGCTTGTAAAGCTCCTTCCCCAGCTCACTGATAACGTGCGCGTTCTCCGCCAGCTTCTCCTGCCGCCAGCCATACGCCACCGCCCTCAACAACGTTATCAGCGTTGTCGGAGTCGCCAGTATGACACGCTGCTCAACCCCCTGCTCTATCAGAGAGGGATCACGCTCCAATGCCGCGCTGAAAAACGTCTCTCCCGGCAGAAACAAAACCACAAACTCAGGGGTGTCCGCAAACTGATCCCAGTAACTCTTACGGCTGAGTGCCCTCATGTGCGTACGGATATGACGGGCGTGGTCGTCAAGCCGCGCCAACCGCGTCTCCTCATCAACAGCCTCAATCGCCTCCAGATAACCAGCCAGCGGTGCCTTGGCATCAACAACAATCTGCTTGCCACCCGGTAACTTCACAATCAAATCCGGACGCAATCTCCCGTCTTCGGTCTCAATACTCTCCTGCCGCTTAAAATCGCAATAATCCAGCATCCCCGCAATCTCTACAACACGCTTGAGCTGTATCTCCCCCCAACGACCGCGCACATGCGGTGTTCCCAATGCCTTAACCAATTTGGATGTCTCTGAACGCAACTGCATCTGTGTCTCCAACAATGCCTTAACTTGCTCGTTCAACCCCTCATAAGCACCCGTCCGCTCCTTCTCCAACGCCTGAATCTTGCTGTCAAACCGCCGCAGAGACTCCCCCACCGGCTTAACCATCTGCTCAATCGCACCCTGCCGCTTCTCCAAATCACCCTTTGCGGACTCATGAAACTTTTGCAACGTGTTATTAGCTAACTCCAGAAAAGCGGTATTGCTGCTCTTCAACGCATCAGATGATAACGCCTTGAAACTCTCCGTCAACTTCTCGCGTGCATCATTCAAAAGTGCCAACTTCTCAACAGATGCCTCCCGCTCCTTCTCCAGCGCCGTCTTCAACTGTGCACGCACTTCCCTTAAATTAGCAATCTCGTGCCGCAGACAGCTCAGCTCCTCATCCCGCTCAGACAGCTCATTCCTCAGCTCGGGTATACGACCGCTCTCACACTCATTAATCAATGCGTCACGACTCGCCACCCGCTCATTCAACACCGCAATCTGACTGCCAAACTCCGCCAACTTTAGACCAGACAAAACCCTTACAACAACCGCTCCAACAATCAAACCGCCAATAAAAACAAATGTATATATCACAACTCACTCCAATCACGAAATATCACGAAAGAGAGTGTATTGAACCCAATCCCAAATTCCCAGTTTAATCATCCATATTCCACCAAACACTCCCCCCATCCGTGTCCATCTGCGTCCATCTGTGGTTCCCCTTTTTAGAACCCGCATCTCATTCGTGTCCATCTGTGGTTCGAACACCCCAAGTCCTTATCCGTGTCCATCTGCGTCCATCTGTGGTTCCCCTTTTTAGAACCCGCATCTCACCTGCACATTTCACCAGTCCCCGAATGCTCCAAAGCAAAAAAAAAGCGCGGGGAAACCCCGCGCTCTCTCTTTTGGCTTAAGCCGTCAGGTGCGGAAGCGGTGCGCCGCGACCAGACCCATCCCGATCAGAGCAATCAGACCAAGACTGGCCGGCTCAGGGATCTGAACTGCAAAATCAAACACGTGATTGGCGGTACTCGGACTGTACCCCTCAACCATGCTGTATGATTTATCAGCAGTTGTTGTGAAAGTCAGCACTCCCTCATAGGATACGGTCGAACTCAGGTCGGCAAACGTGCTGTCCAGTGTCTTCCATCCATGATCAGCGGGTCTGCGACCGTTTGTGATACCGATTGCTGTCGTAGTGGCCGATGAGTCCCAAGTAAGCTGAGTGCCAGTGATGGCAGAGCCGTTACCTGTTCCCTGCATGCCGAATCCGAGGAAGCTGACATCAATATTATTTGCATCAACACCCGATGATGAAACCAGTGTAACCGTGAATTTAGCATTTTCCGCAGCAGTTCTTCCATCCCAAAAATGCGTACGGTCACCAGCTTTGGTGCTGTCGTTTCTGAGCTGACTAGCATAACCGGGACGCACACCGATGTGAGAACCAGGCGCATCACAAGAAAGCTCCACGTTAATGGTGACAGTTTGCCCGCCGCCAAAATCAAAGCTCAGATCCTTATTCGAGCTGGCATCCTGGTCGTTAAAATCAGCCACTCGGAATCCGTTTGTAACAATATCCGCCTGCGCGGCAAACGCAACAAACGCGACAAACGCAAGCCACACTCCCATGTATTTGTATCTCTTCATCATTTTTCTCCGCTTTCATTCGTTCTTAATCGAACAATTCTCCCCACTTTCAACCATAACTTCTCATCTGCGGTAAGGGGGGGGTAACCCTTTCCACACTAAGTAAAGCACGAAAATAGAGAATTCAATCTGGTTATACGAGCTTTTTTTTCACTTTTTTTTCAAGCAACTTTGAATATGGATTCGGCACTCGGAAACCGTCCGCGTGTTGTCCACCAGGAATGCTCATCCTCTTTCTTACAACCCACAGCTCATCTGTGTCAATCCGCGTCCATTCGTGGTTCCCCTTTTTAGAACCCGCATCTCATCTGCGTCCATCTGTAGTTCCCCCCTTTTAGAACTCACATCTCACCCGTTCCCAAGCCCATCATTCGCGTTCATTCGTGGTTCCATTTCTCAAACCACACATTTCACATGTCCCCAAGCCCATCATTCGCGTTCATTCGTGGTTCCATTTCTCAAACCACACATCTCATCTGTCCCAAAGCAAAAAAAAGCGTGGGGAAAACCCCACGCTCTTTTGGCTTAAAACTGCCGTCAGGTGCGAGATCGTCGCCACGCAACCAGACCCATCCCAAGAGCGATCAAAGCAAGACTGGTCGGCTCGGGAATCGTGAGTGTTGCCGTGTAGTCTGGGCTTCGACTGGTACTCAAACCCGGAGTTTGATTGTCACCACGCAAAATTCCGGACAGACGGTTCGCATAGGTAGTAGTCGCACGCATGAGCGGAATATCGAGCGTACCTATCTCCGTCAATGCGGCGGTTCCTGTCTGGAAGACAAAATAGCGCTGATCCCCGCCACTACCAGCGTTCGCTTCGGGTGTCACCGTCATACCCGTGAAGTCCCATACAGCCGAAACTACACCGCTAGCATCGGTCAAAGTTACCGCGCTGTCCGAAACACCCTCAAAACCGGAGAGAGTCGTTCCCGACAGTCCGGTGTAAACTCCGAGGTAGATATCAACTGTGGCTAGGAATTTTGCATCACCAGTATTCACCCTGAAGCCAATACTGTCGATTGTGTACTCATCACCCGCCACCAGATCTGGAGTCCAGTCTGCTTGCGACCGCACGGTTGAATCGAAGTCAATCGCGACCCCGTTCAAATCGCCGTACGTAGCGGTGGAGTCGCTGGTCGTAACTGTGTTCGTGATTATTGCCGCCTGCGCGGAAACCCCGAACATCGCAACAACTGCAAGCAACACTCCTGTATATTTGCATCT
>CAYTQP010000011.1:0-24387 GCA_964440175.1 uncultured Verrucomicrobiota bacterium | reverse complement strand
CACACCTTTCACCTGTCCCCAAACCCCGTGTCCATCTGCGTCCATCTGTGGTTCCCCTTTTTAGAACCCTTATCCCATCCGTCCCCAAGCCCATGCATCCGTGTCCATCTGCGTCCATCTGTGGTTCCATTTCTCAAACCACACATCTCACCCATCCTCAAGCCGGGAACCATGTCCCCTGGTTTGGTAGCTCATCGATGTGATGTAAAATTATTTCTCTATTTTTTAATAAGGGGCGTTGACACCGCCGCAGTTACTATGTTTAATGCGACGGCTTACAATATTATGATGGAAACAGAAAACCGGGGGCAATATGTTAAAGATTGGCGTTATCGGGCTTGGTAATATCGGAAAAGTACACACTAAAAACCTTATGGACGATCTTATCGACGGCGCGGAGCTGGCAGCGGTGGCGGAGACCGCACCCGACGCGCTGGAGGATTTCAGGGCAAGAGGAATCAACTGCTTCACCGACGCGACGGAGCTGATAAACTCTGGAACTATCGACGCGGTTCTCATCGCTGTACCAACCTTTCTGCACACGCCGCTGGGCGTACAAGCACTGGGGGCGGGGTTACACGTGATGATGGAGAAACCGCTTGCCTGCCACAAGGCGGATGCTGAGCGGCTACTGGCCGGCCGCCAGAATGAAGGACAGATTATCGCGTTAATGATGAACCAGCGCACCAATCCATGCTACGCAAAGCTGAAGGAGTGGCTCGACGCTGGCATCATCGGAAAACTTCAGCGCGTCTCATGGATTATGACCAACTGGTTCCGCCCCGAAATATATTTCCAGTCCAGTGCCTGGCGTGCGACGTGGAACGGCGAGGGCGGCGGTGTTCTTATGAACCAGTGTCCGCACAATCTGGATGTACTCCAGTGGCTGGTCGGCATGCCGGAGCGCATTCGGGGCTACTGTTCGTTTGGAAAGTACCACGACATTGACGTGGAAGACGAAGTCACCGCCTACATGGAGTATCCCGGCGGGGTCACCGGGCTCTTCGCCGCCAGCACCGGCGAGGCACCGGGGGTGAACCGGTTGGAAATCATCGGCGACCGGGGAACACTGAAGAGCGACGGAAAGACGGCGAAACTGATGCGTTGCGAAGATTCTGTCGCCGCGTTCAGCCGTTCCACCAACGAGCTTTTCGGATCGCCAGAAATCACCGAGGAGCTTTTTGAACCCTCCGGTGCTATCAATCAGCACGCGCTGATCCTGAGCAACTTCGTCGCAGCCATAAACGGCGAAGAGGAACTGGTGACCCCGGCGGAGGAGGGAATAAAATCACTGGAGCTGGCAGGAGCGATGATCTACTCCACATGGACAAACTCGACGGTCGAGTTTCCTCTCGACGCGGCAGCCTATGAAACCCGCATAAAACAGGCGGAGGAGGAGTCGAAACCGCGCACGATCGTGAAAACTGAAGTTGAAATTGATATGTCAAAGTCATACCGTTAGAACAGACAGGAGAAAAATCTAAATGAGCAAAACAAATATTGCCAGCGGAGCGACCTACGCACCAACCGCCGAGGCGAAGAAAGTGGTGGAACCGGGAGAGTTTGTTTTCGCTGCCGCCTTTTTGGATCACGGTCATATTTACGGTCAGGTGAACGGTCTACGTGATGCTGGCGGCACACTGAAATATGTCTACGACACGGAACCCGACCGGATCGCCGCCTTCATCGAAAAGAATCCCGAAGTTATGGTTGCCGACTCATTCGAGCAGATACTCCATGACGACAGCGTCAGGATGGTCGCTGCAGCGGCGGTCACGTCGGAACGCGCCGGGATTGGGTTCAGGACTATGGATGCCGGAAAGGACTACTTCACCGACAAGGCACCTTTCACAACTCTGGAACAGCTGGAAACCGCTCGCGCCAGGGTTAAGGAGACTGGGAAAAAATATATGGTTTATTTCAGCGAGCGTCTCCACAACGAAGGAGCGATGAAGGCTGGCGAGCTGATTGCCCGGGGAGCCATCGGACAGGTCGTGCAGGTTGTCAATCTCGCGCCTCATCGGCTCAGCAAGGATATTCGACCCGACTGGTTCTTCGAGCGTGAAAAATACGGCGGCATAATCACCGACATCGGTTCACATCAATTCGAGCAATTTCTGGCGTACACCAACGCGAAAGACGCGACAATCGAATTTGCCCGCGTCGCCAACTACACCTGCCCCGACAAACCGGAACTACAGGATTTTGGCGAAGCGATGCTGGTGGCGGACAACGGAGCCTCCTTCTACTGTCGCATCGACTGGCTCACAGCCGATGCCTCGCCTGTCTGGGGTGACGGTCGCACATTTGTTGTCGGCACAGAGGGTTCCATAGAAGTGCGCAAATATATGGATGTCGCCCGCAAGGCCCCCGACAGCGTTGTCTTCCTTGTGAACGGGGAGAGGGAGGAGGAGTTTCCGTGCCTGGGGAACGTCGGTTTCCCATTCTTTGGCAAGCTCATCCTCGACTCATTGAACCGCACCGAAACCGCCATGACCCAGGAGCACGCCTTCAAATCCGCCGAACTCGCATTGAAGGCTCAAGCCCTCGCGGAAGAAAGACTTTAGCCGACGGAACCGCCAACGGCAAAGAGAACATTGGGGCGCAAGGAAAGCCCGCCTTGCACTCAATTCAGCCACGCCAACTCTCTGCAACAGAACAACCGGATTGACACTTTTCACCCATCCCCAAAGCGGTCATTTTCTCCGCAGTTTGCAAACTGCGAATAATGAGGATAAAACCCTGTTATATCAATGTTTTTTGACAATTTCGTTTCGTAGTTTGCAAACTGCGAATAATAGTGATAAAACCCCGTTATACCAACGTTTTTTGACAATTTCGTTTCGCAGTTTGCAAACTGCGATTTTATTGTTGAAAAATTGGCGATCCACAGTGGGTTTTACTCATGAATCGGATGGAAAGTGTGAGGCTTCATATTTTGGCATTTTCTTCGGCTTACACAGCACTTTACCCTGCCCGCTTCTCCTGACCGTTCACCGCATTCTATGAACAAAATCCGGATGGGAAAGGTGAAAAACCGGGCAATCGAAGGAGCCGTTCAAAATCTCTTCCAAACTCGCTCACGTCGAAACCGGCGCAATGCATCTGAAAACAATTCCCGTCAGATGGGTTCACACGAAATTCTATGCACTAACGGGTGCATCTTCGCTCATGCGTAATCACTTGTGAACGAAAGTATGGCACATCTACATCAACTGCCTGATCCGGGTTAAATCAATATGCCAATTATCGATCATTTGTTTTCATTAAATCAAAATTATGTGAGCACTTTAACTTTTGAAGATAACTGAGTATCAAGTAAATCCGCAAGAACAGCATCACGCCCTTTCCATTAAGGCTCACAACTAAATCTCTTTGAGCTTGTTGTCAGAATCATGCTTGATCTTTCTCTTCCCTGCTACGCCAGGACGGTTCCCGGATTTATCCGAACCATGGACAACTTTTTCCGTAGCTTCTCCTAATGTTGGAACTTTTAAATTTTTCACTGAGAATTTTGAGACGGATCAAAATCGGCGCGTTTGACTGCCTGATCCACGAGGTCAAAACCTTCGTTCCACTCATTGACGCGGGTGACACCGTTTGCCTTTGCGATCTTTTTGAACTCCGCTGCCACCTGTTTAATGTCGCCGGGCAGCGGCCACTCCGCCCCCAGCGTTTTCGCCTGTTCGCGGAGCGCGTTCCAGTTCCACATAAACGCATACATGACCGGCAACTTTGCCATCTTAACACGGTTCAACACCTCGGCATCACCGTTCACAGCCTCTTCTGCCCGCGACATTATTCCCCAGCTGTCGCTCAAGATCTGGAATGTTAGATAGGGGAAGAAGTGTTTATAGCTCGGCAGGCATTTGGCGGGTTCATTTCCATCTGCTGCCGCTTGGTGAATCAGCTCAATATAGTTTAAGATGTGTCCGCCCGCCGCACCGTAATAGCCGTGACAAAACTCCGCAATCAGTGCACGGTCGTCCAGCGCGGGGTTCCAGAGCAAACGCGCCAGCACCCATGCACGCAATTCGGAGAATTCTGCACCCGACGTTGTGTACGCGCCCTGTTCAAATACACCCTTCACATTGTGCGCTGCAAAAAATTTAATGTTGGAACCGAGTACAAAAAGGTTTGGATGTGGCATGAAGTGATGCCGGAAATCCGTGGTGTAGTCCCAGATATAAAGGCGATCGGCGATCTGCGACCATCCAACAATATCATCACGGAATTTAACGTTGCGCGGACTGTCGAGAGAGACCGCGAAACTGCATTCAATGCTGCATAGCTGAATGATGACGTTGCTACGGGGTTTAACGATTTTCGGGGGTTTGCGTGAGTACTGATACGCAAGAGTGCTGACGCTTCTGTTCGGAAAATCGCGCTCCACCTCCTCGGCAACCTTGTTCACAAAAAGAAGAAGTGTTCCTGCCGGACCGCCCTCCGCATCATCCGTTTTTTTGCATTCGGGACAGGTGCAGTAGTTGCGCCAGTCATTCGGAGAGACAGAAAATACGTTCTGAAACGGCATATCAGCCATTCTCTTTTTCAGGTTCGCGACCAGCTGTGCACGCATTTCGTCATTGCTCAAACAAAGTTGCGCACGCTCATGAATCCTTTTGCCGTCAATCATGCTGAACCAGTCGGGATGCGTGCTGAAATATTTGCCGGGCGGAATCAGCTTGAAGAATGTATGCACCCCGCCATGAGTCATATTCCCGCCGTACTGCGGTGCGCTTAACGCATCGGGACCGTTGGATTTATTGCGTACCGCCCAGTCGGGATCAAAAGCGTCCTTCCAGTAAGGATAGCGATACTCAAACGGAGGCACATAACGTGTGTCGGCAACCTCAACACTCAACAGCGGGCTGACGGGGATGAGGCTGACACTGGAGGACCACCATCGGCAACCGACATCACGCTGAAGAAATTCATAGACCGCATAGAGTGTTCCACGTGGCGATCCTCCAGCGAGAACAAGATTTCGTCCGTCTCTGTGAATTATAATCCCATCGGAACCAAGTCCTTTAGAATCAAAGGGCATGCCCATGGACGCAACCGCGCCGGGTCCGACCAGGATATGGTTGCGCTCACGAGTGGGGGTGGCGGTGAGTTTGAACCTGGCATCCGTCACTGTTTCAAGAATCGACTTCAACTCTTCAGCGGCGTGACGCACCGGCGGCGGCGCGGTGTCAGAGACGATGATGTCGGCAGACGGTCTACCGCCCGCCGCTATTTCAAAGAGCCTGCTATCCTGCATTGAAAAGACGCAACCTCCGAGAAAAAGAAGCACCAACGCCAGCGCGAAATTCTTGATACGCCCTACCACTGGTCAAAGGCCGCCGCGCCTTTGTTCATCACATCCATACGCGCATTTTTTGTGATGACCACGCCTTTGTCATCGAGGATCATCAAGGTTGGGATACTGCGCACACCAAACTTATCTCCAAGTTTCTGACGGGCATCACTCTCAAACGGTATCGCAAGCCACTCCATCTTCTCCCCGTTCATATAGTCGAACATCGCCTCTTCCCCACGATCTCCGCTCACGAAGACGAGTTCAAACTTTTTCCCGTCCGCCTTAAGTTTGTTGTAAACCTCAACCAGCACGGGAGTGAAAGAGCGACACGGGGGGCACCAGTGCGCGGAGAAGTATATTGCAACACGCTTCTTGCCCTGCAATTCGTCAACTGACACTTCTGATTTATCCCGGCGTATAAGTTTTTCACCGAAAAGCTCTTTCGCCCAGGTAATGTCAGCCCCTGACGCATTCTGATTTTCTGTTTCAGCCACCGTCGCCTCCACTTCAGAAGTCACCGTCTTCACCGTCTTTTTACAAGAACACAATGTCAACGCCATCACCACCGCCACAAATCCAATCAAATATGAACGCATAATATATCTCCCTATGTCTGGTTTACAATTCGGCTAATATATCTCAAATAATAAAGCAATACAATGAATTTTGCGATGAACACGCGGGTGGAGATTTCATCCCCTCGGATGCGTCTGCTCGTAAACCTCTTTAAGACGCTCAATGGAAACATGGGTGTATATCTGGGTTGTGGAGAGGCTGGCGTGTCCCAGCAACTCCTGTACACTGCGCAAATCGGCACCGTTGTCAAGCAAGTGAGTTGCAAAGCTGTGTCGCAACGTATGGGGCGTATAGGTCCGATCCAATCCGCAAAAAACGAGATATTTTTTCATCATGCGCTCGATTGAGCGTGCACTGATCGGGGTTCCGCGCTGATTGAGAAATATGCCCGACGGTCGCTCACGTACGCCAAGCGCAACCAGGAAAGAGTCGCGTTCTTCAAGGTTGCGCAACAGTGCTTCTGCCGCCGGAGCACCGACAGGACAGAGTCGCTCCTTGTTCCCTTTTCCCAGAATCTTCACAAAACCTGAGAGCATATCCACATTCTTCTCCCGCATGGTTACCAGTTCATTAACGCGCATTCCTGTACTGTAGAGCAGTTCGAGAATGGCGGTGTCCCGCCAGTGCGCATAGCGGTGGAAGGCCTTCCCCTCCAAACTTTTGCGAACAGGCTCAACCTCTTCGTGCATTTTATGCGGGGCTTCAAGCAGACGTGTGGTCTCACCGACCGACATAACACCAGGCAAAAAGTGCCCCTTTCCGGGAATTGGCAGACCCTGAAACGGATTTATTTTGGAATAGTTTTCCCTGACCAAAAATCTATAAAACGAGCGCATGCCAGAGCATTTGCGTGCGGTGGTTGACGGGGCGCAACCCATCTTCTGAAAACTCACAAGAAACTTTCGCGCCGCGAAACGATCCAGTTCGCTCCAGGCGAATGGGGGGCGAACATCATTCCCCCAAATAAGGGAGATGAACTGGCGAATATCGATCAGATAACTGCTGACTGTGTGCGGCGAGGCATCCCGTTCCGCCTCAAGATACGAAATAAACCGAGCAATTCCGGGGTCTTTCCGCGTAAACTTTAAGTCATCATCCATCAGGTGAGACCATAGCCATCCTTAATATTTTCGTAATCCGGTATCTGCGTGGAGTACTTTTTGATCATGCGCTTGAGGGCATACTGCTGGCGGGTTGAGAGCGATTTTTTCTCTTTAAACTGACGTTTTAACGAGGTGCAGAAATCTTTGTCGTCGAAAACCCGCTTACCTTTTTTCACCGGTTCACGCCATTCCGTAACGGACTCCATCAATTTGAGAAGACCTTTACTCTGTGTGTCCTCCGGTGTGGCGTTTTGCTCCAGTAACAGTTCTTTCGAGACCTCTTCGAAATTTTCGATCTGATCTGAATACTTATTTATAAACCGATCCAGAAACTGAATCTGTTTAACAGAGAGAGCACGACCACCCGTGACCTGATTACGCAGTGATGACACAAAATCTTCGTCATCATACGTGCGTTTTCCGACCTTGCGGGGCGCATCGAATTTGATATTTTCGAGCAGTTTAAGTTTGCGTACTGTCGTGTCGGCGGGCATCGCAATGGTCTTACTCTTTTCAATTGTCTCTTCCAGTCCGAGTGCCGCCGCGTTCTCCTTGAGTTTCGGTAACTGGTCAATATATTTCACCGCTATCTTTTTAAAAACATCAACCTGACGCTGCGAAACTGTTTTGCCGGGAGTCTCAACCAGTGTCTCCAGTGAGTGAACAAATTTTTTATCATCGAACGTGCGTTTTCCGCGCTTCAACGGCGGAGCCCAGTCCTTGATATCTGCCAGGTAGACCGCGATTCTTCGAACCTCATCAGGATCTCCTTTGGGACCTTTGGCGAGTTTCAGCCATTCGGTGAAGTTTTTGTAGAAATCGCCGAGCATATCATCCATCTTAATGTTTCCACTCTCGATCTCATCCAATTTCTCCTCCATCTCCGCCGTGAACTTGACGTTGAAGAGTTTGTCCAGATTATCCACAAGGAATGTGTTTGTTTTTCGTCCGAGCTGAGTGGGTGCCAATATGCGCTTCTGTTTCTCAGCGTAGTCGCGCTGGACGAGAGTGGAGAGTATCTGCGCGTATGTGCTGGGTCGCCCCACCCCGTTCTCCTCAAGAGTCTTAACCAGACTCGCCTCCGAAAACCGTGGCGGTG
Source organism: uncultured Verrucomicrobiota bacterium (assembly GCA_964440175.1). Classification (GTDB taxonomy): domain Bacteria; phylum Verrucomicrobiota; class Kiritimatiellia; order CAYTQP01; family CAYTQP01; genus CAYTQP01. Next base: position 16,307 of record CAYTQP010000011.1, on the reverse strand, counting down.
GCTTGGTGAACTTCTGTTCCGATATCCAATCGACAATCTCGATCTTTTCGTCTTTCTCCAGCGGCGGGAGTTTCTCATCCTCCGCCTCGCCCTCTTTCGGCTGTTTCTTCTCTTGTCCGGTCACTTTCATATAGCCAGCAAAGACCACCTCAGATGCTGTCGCACGGAAGAGATAGCGAGAGGTCTCCTCGGATTCCATCTCCACGGTACGTTGAGCTATACGGGCGGGAGCCATCTGGCTGGCAAGTGCTCTCTGCCAGATCAGTGTGTAAAGACGGAACTCATCGTTCTCCAGACATCCCTTCAGCGATTCAGGAGTGCGGAGAACATCTGTCGGGCGGATCGCCTCATGCGCCTCCTGAGCACTCCCCCTGCTCTTATAGCGATTGGGTTTCGTCGGCAGATATTCCGCCCCGTATTTATCGTTCACAAACGAGCGAATACTCTCTATCGCCTGATTCGAAAGATTGACGGAATCCGTTCGCATATAGGTGATGAGTCCTTCTGTTCCCTCACCAAAATCGATACCTTCATACAGTTTCTGCGCAACCCGCATTGTGCGTGAGGGCGTAAATCCGAGAACGCTGGAACCCGCCTGCTGAAGCGAACTGGTTATATAGGGAGGACGTGCGCTCTTTTTCATCTCACGCTCTTTAATCCCACAAACGACAAAATTGCCACCTTCCAGTTCTATCTGTATCTCCTTGGCCTGCTCACTGTTCTTCACTTCGGCCTTTTTGCCATCGATATTTGCCAGCCTAACCTTAAAGGGATCGAGGGGGGCAACATATTTGCGCACGTTCGCACCCATAATCCAGTACTCTTCCGGCACAAACTTGTCGATCTCGTCCTCGCGTTCACATAAAATCCTAAGTGCGGCAGACTGCACCCGACCGGCACTCGCGGCACCGTTGACGCGTCGCCAAAGCAATGGACTCACCTGATAACCAACAATACGGTCAAGCACTCTGCGAGCCTGCTGTGAATCAACACGCCGCATGTCCAGCTCGCCCGGATTATTGAATGCATCAATAATCGCCTGACGCGTAATCTCCTGATAGGTGACGCGGAAAAAACGATCGGGATCGACAACATCTTCGAGCAAATTCTGTAGATGCCAGGCTATAGCTTCACCTTCGCGATCCGGGTCGGGGGCGAGATAGACGGTTTCAACGCCCTCGGCAACCTTTCGCAACTCGTCAACCAGCTTTTTGCGACCTGTAACTGTGACATACTCCGCTGTGAAGCCCCGTTTTATATCCACACCAAACTTCTTTTTGGGCAGATCACGCACATGCCCCATGGATGCCCTTATTATGTAATCTTTTCCCAGGAATTTGCCGATCGTTTTTGCCTTTGCCGGCGATTCCACTATTACAAGCTTTTTTTCCATCTTATAATTTCCTTTACAGTCCAATATTCAAAACAACCCGTTTTCCGGGGAGCATTTTCAAAACACCTTTCATCTCCAAACCCAGCAACAAAACACTAAGCCTCGAACTTTTCAAGTCTGTTTCACGACTCAACACATCAACATCTTTCTCATCAGCAACCAATGCCTGCACAATTCGCCCCTCTTCCTCCGAAAGTTCCAATTTCGGCGCGGAAGATTTTTCAGCTTTCGCACACTCAACCCCAAAAAGGAACTCAAACTCTTCAACTATATCACGCACATCGTCAACAAGCCTGGCTCCCTGCTTCAAGAGCGCATTCGATCCGCGTGCGGTGGGCGCGTCAATACGCCCCGGCACAACGAACACGCTCCGTCCCTGATCCACCGCCGCGTCAGCGGTCATCAATGCGCCGCTTTTCCGCGAAGCCTCTACCACAAGCACCCCCATCGACAACCCACTGATAATGCGGTTGCGATACGGAAACGTGGTACGATCAGCCTCACGCCCCATCGGAAATTCCGAAATAACCGCCCCGTTCTCCGCAATCTTCTCCGCCAATCCCGCCGCTTCCGGCGGATAGAGGCAATCCAGCGCACTCCCCAGCACAGCCAGCGTCCTTCCCCCTGCCTTCAGCGCACCGCTGTGACCAGCCTGATCAATGCCACGCGCCAGCCCGCTGACTATGGTGAAACCGGTCTGCGCAAGCTGATATGAGAGCCTGTCGGCGACCTGCAATCCATAATGCGTGCAACGCCTCGACCCCACCACCGCGATGGCGTGACGATCCCGTTTCTCTATACTGCCCAGCAGATAGAGTGCCAAAGGTGGATCGTGCATCTCTTTCAGGCTGGAGGGATACTCCTCATCCAGCTCCGTGACTATGCGAACACCCATCTTTTCTGCACGTTCAGACTCCGCAATCGGATCGAGACGAGCCTGTTGCTCAACGATGGAACACGCCAGTTTTGCGCCGATCCCTTTTATTCCCGTCAAGTCCAACTCCGACGCGGAAAAGACCGCTTGCGGCGAACCGAGTGCCGCCACGAGAGCACGTGCCTTGACGGGACCAATCTTCTCCATCATGTTCAAAGCTATATATGCGTCCCGCTTCTCCATAATATCACGAATCAACCCGTACTGACACGTCAAACATCGGGACAGCTTTAATCTGCATCTCCACTCCTTCGCAAAAAGCAACGTTCACAAAATCTGTCAAAAAGGTTCATCTTCTCACTGACCGCAATCATCCCACACCTCCCCGCAGAGCGGCTCGTCGCAAATATAACCCGGTTGCGCATCACCGATTCTGCGTGCCAGAACAAAACGCGGTTTACCATTCTCCGCTTTCTTATCCCGCTTCATAATATCTTTCAGTCGCAACCAGTCCATTCCTTGCGCCCTGACCGGCAGACCAAGTGCCGTCAAAAGAGAACACAAGCGCACTGTGTCAGCTTCATCAAAACCAGCCTGACGATTCGACAACGTGGCTGCATACACCATGCCGACAGCGACCGCCTCGCCATGCAGATACTCTCCGTAACCGGCAGCATTTTCAATCGCATGCCCCAGAGTATGCCCGAAATTAAGGATCGCCCTCAATCCGTTTTCGCGTTCATCACGGTGCACCACCTCCGCCTTAATCTCGCAGGAGCGCAACACAACCGCCCGTGCAACATCAACATCCCGGGAGACCAGCCTTTCGACATTCCGCTCCAGAAATTCAAAGAAATCACCGTCGAAAATCACCCCGTATTTAACCACCTCCGCCAACCCCGCTCTCCACTCGCGCACGGGCAGACTCTCAAGCGAAGCCACATCCGCCAGCACCGCCGCCGGCTGATGAAACGCACCAACCAGATTTTTACCTTTCGGAAGGTTTATACCCGTCTTCCCGCCAACAGAACTGTCCACCATCGCCAGCAGACTCGTCGGAACCTGCACAAAAGGTATGCCACGCAGATAACTGGCAGCCATATAACCTGAAATATCCCCGACGACACCGCCACCCAGGGCAACCACAAACGAATTTCGTCCCATTCCGTGATCCAATGCTGCATCATAAAGCTCAAAAAGGCACTCCTCGCACTTAGTCGCCTCACCTGGCGGCAAAACAACACGCATCAGCTCGAACCCCGCCGCAACGAGCGAGTCCGCACAGACATCTGCATACAGCGGAGCCACGTTCGTATCCGATACCAGCAGTGCCCTGTCCGCCAAACCGCAATCACGACAGATCTGCCCCAACGACTCCAGCAGATCTCGCCCTATCTCAATCTGATAGGAGCGTACGCCTAACTCAACTTTTAACACATTCGACATGAAACAGGGAAATAATACATTTTTGCCGAATTGTCAAGGAATGGGCGCAAGAAAGTAAGTCGCGGCGGTCACCGTCGCCATAACCAATTTAGATTAGGCACACGTACAAAACGCCGATTAGCGGGAATTGACCGCGCAAAAAGGAAAGGGAAAAGAGCAAAACAAACTTGAGCTTCAATGACATACAGTGTAGGTTGATGATATTGTAAAGAATGGGGCTGACGGAGGATAATAGTAAGAATATGAGATTTGGAGCGCATATGTCAATAGCAGGTTCACTGGTGAATGCCTTTGAGCGTGCGGAAGAGCTGGGTTGCGAGACAATGCAAATCTTTTCGCGCAATCCCCGTAGCTGGGCTTTCAAAGATATTGATCCTGAAACAGCGACTGAATTCCGTCGACTTTCAGTCGCATCAACGGCGCGACCAGTCGTAATACACATGCCCTATCTCCCCAATCTGGCGGCAGGCAACGAGGAGAAACATCAGGTGTCAACCCGCCAGCTCACAACTGAACTTCAGCGTGCCGACACGCTTGAATGTCCGTTTATAGTGACCCATACGGGGAAAGCACTGGGTCTGCCGCTCGAAGATGCCATCTGGCAAGTCGTGAATGCCATCAACCGCGCCATCCGTGAATCGGGCACTCAAACGCCGATGTTGCTTCTGGAGAACACCGCCGGTCAGGGTACAGAGGTCGGCAACACTATTGACGAGCTTGCCACAATAATCACCAAAAGCGATTTCCCCGACCGTATCGGAATTTGTCTGGACACCTGCCATGCACATGCCGCTGGCTACAACCTGGCTTCAGAAGACGGTTTTGAGCTATTGCTTGACGAGATCGACGAGAAACTGGGACTCGAAAGGCTGAAAGTTATGCACCTAAACGACTCTAAAGGAGTATGCGGCAGTCGTTTGGATCGCCACAACCATATCGGGCAGGGACATATTGGGCTGGAAGGTTTCCGGCGCATTCTCAACGCCCCGCGCGTTCAAGATATATCGGGGATACTGGAGACTCCGGAAAACGATGACGGCAACGCTCTCTCAAATCTGAAAACTCTGCGCTCGCTTACAGCATGAAGATCTGCACACACATCTCGATATTGCTTCTCCTCGCATGTCACACTCTGAATGCTGAAGAGAGTGAATATATGAGTGTTGAAGAGATGCTGAAAAGCGGAAAGCAATGGATATCAGAAAATGTCAGTCAGGAACTCGTGAGTCGCGCTGAATCAACAGACCCTGAGACCGTCCGCCAATTCTGGCGACAACTCCAAACTCGATTCCAGGGCGAACACATTATCGACCTGGCCCCGCTTAAGAATAATGCCCGTCTGATCCTCGCCTTTCTGGAACAGGTCAAAGATGCACAACCATACGCGGTATGGCTGAACACACGAATGGACTATTTCGAGGTGGCCAATGAGTTGAGGTTCACAATCCCGCCCCCACGCCCGAGCCAACCACGCAACCGGACTGCCCCATCGGCGGCCACGCAGCGCAATGTCTGGCGTAAGCAGATCGAAAATGAACCGTTATCGGTCGGCGCAAAGCATTACGCGACAAAGCTGAAACCGATATTTGTGTCTGTTGGAATTTCGCCAGAGCTGATCTGGCTGGCCGAAGTGGAATCATCGTTCAATCCCTCCGCACGCAGTCCGTCAGGAGCTGCGGGGATGTTTCAGTTCATGCCAGCGACCGCCCGGCAGTATGGAATGTCGACCAGTCCTGTCGATGAAAGGCTCCAGCCTGAGAAAAGCGCACGTGCCGCCGCACGCTATCTGAAATATTTGCACAAACGCTTCGGCACCTGGCCTTTGGCTCTGGCGGCATACAACGCCGGTGAAGGAAAGGTGTCGAGAACACTGAAAAAGCATAATGGAAAGAGCTTCGCCGACATCGCATCCTTCCTCCCTGCAGAAACCCAACTCTACGTTCCCAAGATAGAGGCCATTCTCATGAAGCGCGAGGGAGTTGAGCTGCAAGATATTTAGCATGGAGCATTCACAACCCTAAATTCGGCAGTTGAATACAGGATAAACTCCGCGTTGCACCACAGCCCCTCATCATCAACACTCTCAATATGTTACTGACAACCGTTTTAATTTTCTCTTTATTGAGGAATGGCTCTATCCTATTTCTCATTTTATCAAATTTTTCACTTAAACTTCACACAACTTTCAAACTATGTTCACACACATATGTCATCTTGCGCTCTGAACTTAACAAGAACTCGATAAAAAGGGAAAAAACGATGAGCGCTAGACGAATTGCTATAGTCATATCCATATTCATACTGGCATCTATCAGCTGGGCGGTGCTTGGGTCGGCGACACTGGCACGCTCCAAAACATTCCTGGGTCGACTGGCTTCGCAGGTGGAGAACCTGTGGGGGGTTTCGCTAACACAGCAGGCTCCGTCTCTGGCAATCATCATTCCGGGCAAAGATCAGGTGCGTTGGATTATGCCGTCCTCAAACACAATAAAGGCGTGTATTCAAACAGACTATCGTAAAAAGGGACTCATCTGGTATCCGACATATATCTGCTCGTTTGACGGGAACTATACGATAAACAACACGGAAGAAACCGCCCAAAAAGTACGGCTTCATTTCGATTTTCCTTCCAGTGAAGGGACATACAACGAATTTTCCCTGTTGATTAACGGAAAGAAACAACCCTGCTCCGTCAACACAGTGGACGGAATTTCGGAAATTCTGGAGATATCTCCCGGGGAAACGTGTTCGTTTCGAATAACCTACACAACCCGAGGACTCAAACAGTGGCAATATCAGCCAGACCAGCATGCAGGGCGCATTCAGAATCTTGAGTTCATATTGAATACCAATTTTGAGGACATTGATTACGTGGAAGGCGGACTCTCCCCCATGTCTGCGGAGAAAAGCGGTGACGGGATGCAAATGGTCTGGAATGCTTCAGACCTGATTACCAGTCAGCCAATCGGCATTGTGGTGCCCGAAAAGCTCAATCCCGGTCCCATTGCCACACGAATAACGTTTTTCGCACCAGTCTGCCTCCTTTTCTTCTTTATTCTCGTGGCAACCATTCAGATACTCTATCAGCTCAAAATTCATCCGATGAACTACCTTTTTGTAGCGGCCGGATTTTTCGCGTTTCATCTACTGCTGGCATTTATGGTTGGGTTGCTGAATATCAATCTGGCATTTATTATCGCGGCAATCGTTTCGATTTTTCTGGTAACCGTATATTTGAAAATGGCACTGGGAAGAGAATTTCCCTGGAAACTGGCTACGGCCGGGCAGTTTTTCTTTCTCGTGCTTTTCTCATACAGTTTCTTTTTTAAAGGTGTTACCGGATTAACTGTAGCAATCGGGGCAGTGGTTACTCTTGGCATTCTAATGAAAGTGACCGCGCATCTGGACTGGGAAGAGGTGTTCGCCAATAGACAAACACCGCCAGTAACTATGCCGCCAGTATCGCCAGAACAAAAGAAGAGAGTCAAATCAACAAAAATAGAAGGAGATAATCATGACACACCTGCAATTTAAACCTGTCCTCAAACCGGGAATAAACCGTATTCCCCTTTTTGCTCTGGCGTTTTTCGCCTTGCTGTTAGTCAACGTCCATGCGATCCCGGCAGAGAACAGCGGGGAGGTCGCTGGCGTACTCTGCGCACAGAACACAGAGACTAACGAACGCTATATCCTGCCGTTGAAAAAAACAGACGTTAAACTGGAAGTCACCGCCGGCATTGTCAAGACCGTCGTTACGCAAACATTTGTAAACGAAACCGATGTTCCTCTTGAGGCAATTTACATCTTCCCCCTGCCCTCGCGGGCCGCAGTTACGCAAATGACGCTCAAAATTGGAGACCGCCTCATACGTAGCATCGTACAAGAGAAAGAGCAGGCGAAAAAAACATACGAACAGGCGAAAAGTGAAGGCAAAAAGACCGCGCTTATCGAACAGGAGCGACCAAATCTATTCACCGCATCCGTCGCAAATTTTCTGCCGGGCGAGACCGCCGAGATATGTTTCTCGTACGTGGATAAAGCCCCCTACATAAAAGGGTTCTATTCCATAACCTTCCCGATGGTGGCGGGACAACGCTACATTCCAGCCATAACCACTCCGCCCGGACAGTCCGACGCGCCGGACGCAACGCCCCTGAACCCGCCGATTCTGCCACCAACGGTTGATCCTCAGCACAGGCTGAGGATGACAGTGCGCATTTACGGGCTACCAGTCGAATCCATCTCATCCAACACGCACGCCATCAGGGTGGAACCGCCAGCGGAGAAAGATTCTCCGTTCATAGTGACGCTGGCAAACGAAATAACAATCCCCGACATGGAGTTCAACATCAAGATTCACCTCAAGGAAGAGAGTACGCCGCGCATCTCTTTTATTCAATCGCGCAACCCCGACACTACGTACGGACTTTTGACAGTTCTGCCACCCATAAACGAGAAGCGGAAAACGCCGGCACCGCCGAGGGACGTGGTTTTCCTGATCGACACCAGCGGTTCAATGTCCGGCTCATCCATAGGTCAGGCGAAAACCGGACTGACCAAATGCCTTGCAATGTTGCGCCCGCAAGACCGTTTCACAATCGTTCGGTTTGCCAGTGAATTTTCCGCTTTTGCGCCGGATTTTCGCGATGTCAATGCCGAACGTCTGGAAGACGCACGCGAATATATAAAGAATCTGGAAGCGGACGGTGGCACAGAGATGCAGAAGGCTTTAGAGTATGTGCTACGTTTCCAGGCGGAGCCGGAACACTTGAAACTTATTGTGTTTCTAACCGACGGCGATGTCGGCAACGAAGATTCCCTTCTGCTCCTGCTCTCCGAAAAGTTGAAACGCACCCGGCTTTTCGCATTTGCAATAGGTAGTGCGCCCAACGAATATCTGATCAGAAAAATGGGAGAACTGGGTCGCGGCGAGTCGCTCTTCATCCGCTCCCAGGAGGATATTGGCGAAATAATGACACATTTTTTCAAAACACTCCAAGCTCCTGTTTTGACAGACATTGAACTCGACTGGAAAGACTCCTCCGGCAAATCACTGAGCGATGTCGATTACTATCCACGCCCGTGCGGAGACGTTTTCAAAGACCGACCGCTTCAGGTGACCGCAAAACTGCCGGCAAACTTTCATGGATCCGTCTCTGTGCGCGGGAAGATGGGGGGGGCATCGGTTGAATACGAATATCTTCTTGATTCCGCCAATACTCAGCACATGACACACAACGCATTGGAAAAGCTCTATGGGCGATCTGTCATACAGCATTTAATGGTTCAGTACATTTGTGGCAAAGACAGCGACGAACAAGGGGATCTGCAAAGAATGATCACGGAGGTTGCGTTAAAGTATCAACTTATTTCGCGGTTTACCGCACGTGTTGCGGTTGAGGAGCAAACGGTTGTCAAAAAAATGCCGAACGGAGAGCTGAAAACGGTCAACGTACGGGTTCCCCTGCCGAAAGGGTGGAATCCGGCACAATTCACCGCCACTGCAACAAACGACCCCGCGCTTTGGATAACTGGAGCCTCTCTCTTCTTTCTCGGATTCCTGACGCTGCGGCAACTGCTAAACAACCGGGGCAAAAACGCAAACTGCTAAACATCACAACGGCAAAAGGAAAAATGTGACAAAGAACAAGATGAGCAAGTTGAAGAAAATCGCGGTCATAGTCATCCATTCATTCCGTCCGCGTCCGGAAGCTCTTGCGTTTCTTCTCGTTGCCGGAGGGTGCGTGCTTATGGCACGCCCCACCTGGCACTACGGGCTTCGTCAGTATATGACGCTTAAATCCCATTCCATTTGGTGGCACGCCGGGTCAACAGTGCAAAGCGGTGCCCCCGCCCTTTGGCTCACAATTCCTGAACGCGGAATCGACACACTGGTACTTCACGGCGCGACCCCCGAAAATTTACAGCGGTTTCCGTGTCTGGAATCAGGAGACGGCGTGCCACTCATTCTCGCACACCGCGACACACACTTCCGCGCCCTGCGTGCCGTTAAGGTGAACGACCGGATTAAGATCGTCTACCCTGATGGCAAATGCGTCAAGTTCCGTGTGAGTGAACTGGAAATACTCACTCCCGAACAGGCGTGGCAACGTGTTCAGAACAATCAGATACGAAACAAACTACTTCTTATGACATGTTATCCTTTCAAATATATTGGTCCCGCTCCCAATCGGTTACTTGTCTGGGCAAACAGCGAAACGGAACATACCCTGTGACGCGGCGCATCTGTCAGCGTAAAAAGATGCTGGACATGATGATGCTCTATATGTAACAACTTGACCGTATACAAAGAGATATGAAGTATCTCGGTTAAGGCCGGATTGAGTTCCGGGGTTTACGTAATGTGAAAAAGGCTAATCAACAATGATAACTAGACGAAACTTTATAAACACGGTTGGGCTTGGTGTTCTTTCGCTAAAGACCTCTCTTCTTCATGCCACCACCATCTCAGAAAAACCGACCCGCCCTGACATTGTTTTTATTCTCGCTGACGATATGGGCTGGTCTGACATCGCCCCCTACGGCGGCGAAATAGCGACACCCAATCTTGATCGTCTGGCCGGGAACGGCATTCGCTTCACGCAGTTTCACAACACATCTAAATGCTTCCCCTCCCGGGCATGTCTTCTGACAGGGCTGTATGCCCAGCAGTGCGGAATGGATAAAAAACCGGGAAAATTCAAAAACGCCGTGACACTGGGCGATGTTCTGCGTTCAGCGGGATACAGAACACTGGCGACCGGCAAGCATCACAGCACCCAAAATCTCTTTGACATTGGATTTGACCGCTACTTCGGACTGCGTGACGGTGCCTGCAATTATTTTAATCCCGGCAAACAGCGTCCCGGCGAACCATCTCCCGCCAGCAAAAGTCCCGCCGGGACCAGAAAGAGAGCGTGGTGCATAGACAAAAAAACTTTCACCCCCTACACACCAAAAGAGAAAGACTTTTACACAACTGACTATTTCACCAAATACGCCCTCAGCTATCTTGAAGAGTATAAAGATGAGAAGAAACCTTTCTTTCTCTATCTGGCGTACAACGCGCCTCACGACCCTCTGCAAGCCTGGCCTGAAGACATTAAGAAATATGAAACCCGCTACATTGACGGTTGGGAAAAACTAAGGAAAGCACGCTATAAACGTCAGCAACAACTGGGAATTATTGATGAGACCATGCCACTCTCCAAACCTTCATACAGACAATGGGACAATTTGAACGAAGCCCAGCGCAAAATCGAAGCCAAAAAAATGGCTGTTTACGCCGCCATGATCGACCGCATGGATCAGAATATAGGAAAGATTCTGGCAAAACTGGAATCTCTTGGAAAGCTTGAAAACACGCTTATACTGTTTGCCTCCGACAATGGATGTTCTCCCGAAGTTCCAATTCCGAAAAACTCAAGCGGAGAGATAGGAAGCCTCTCCTGCTGGTCGTCTCTCGGTCCCGACTGGGCCAACACCAGCAACACGCCATATCGATACTACAAGAATGACAGTTATGAGGGGGGCATTTGCACCCCCTTCATCGCTCACTGGCCAAAGGGTATAAAAAACGCAGGACGAATCTCACACCACGTCGGTCACTTTATTGACATCATGGCCACCTTCATTGACCTCTCCGGAGCGCAATATCCAGATAAATTCAGAGGTGAAAACATCATCCCCTACGAAGGGGAAAGCCTGTTGCCGATATTCAAAGACCGGGAGAAAGCACGTGAAAAACCGCTTTTTTGGCAGTGGCGTTTCGGCAAAGCCGTCAGGAAAAACAAGTGGAAACTGGTCTCGCGAAAAGAGAACGGTAAAGAGCACTGGAGCCTGTTCGACATGGAAAAAGATAAGACAGAAACATCTGACCTCTCCTCCGAATATCCCGAAACCGTCGCCGCACTGAAGTCGCTACATAAGAACTGGCGCAAACGTTGTGCCAGCGAGAGAGTCAGCAACCGCGTCAAGCCCATCAAAACTCCAGCCGCAAACCGTAAACCTGACGTTTTGAAAAATAAAAAATGATAGACATAACAACTCACGGTGTGCGACAATGCGTACCAGTTCAAATTAAGTGCAGAAGGGACAACCCCATGACGTTTAGAATTATTAGCAGAGTTGCCACCATTTTATGTCTCATGACAGGAATGTCTACCAGTCACGTGCAAGCAGAAAACACCGTTGTCTCACCCGGCAAAAAGTTTTCGATTCACTTTTCCGTAAAGGACACCGCCAAAATTCAAGGCGCCCTATTCTGGCGAGTGGACTATAATGGCAAAACTCTGATGGCTGAATCCCAACTAGGATTCACCTTGCTGAACGCCCCTTCCATGGACGCGGAATTCAAAATAACCAGAGTCAAACACAGCAAACACGACAGTATCTGGAAAACAGTTTATGGCGAACAGTCCGAAATACGCGATAACTACAGCCAAATGCAGGTGACAGTTGAGGATAATCAGTCCCCACCACGCCATCTATTGCTCACATTCCGCGCCTACGACGAAGGTGTCGCAATGCGAACAACATTCCCTGTACAGAAAGCCTTCAGTACTTTAACAATCAAAAGTGAAGAGACTCGGTTCCGCTTCAACGAAGACCTTCTGACCTGGACAACCCGTAACGCGCAGGGAAGCTACAAGAAACTTCATCTCTCCGAAATGAACCTCAAGCATAATTACGAACGTCCCCTGTTTATGAAAAACTCAGAGGGTCTGCATCTGGTCATTCTGGAGGCTGGCATGCTCGATTACTCCCGAATGCGGCTTGGACGTGATGCCTCCGTCCCGAACACAATCATCAGTCGGCTGGGCGGCACGGTTTCGCTCAAAACCCCTTACAGCACACCATGGCGCGTGCTGATGGTGGCGGCGACACCGGGAGAGATACTGGAATCCAATTATCTTACGCTCAATCTCAGCCCACCCAACCGACTCGCCGATACATCATGGATCAAACCCGGCAAACAGTGCCGCGAGTACTCCATAACCACGAAAAACAGCAAAGCCATGATCGATTTTCTGGCGAAAGTTGGACTTGAATATCTTGAACTCGACACCGGCTGGTACGGTCCGGAGAGCGATGAAGCCGCTGACGCGAGCACCGTCACGCGGGCGGCTTACTTTGAAAAGCACTACCCCGGCAGTTTTGACCTGCCGGAAATCATACGTTACGCGAAATCAAAAGGCATTGGCGTTGTGCTCTATGTTAACCGCATCCATTTGGAAAAACAACTGGATGAGCTACTGCCTCTCTATCAAAAGTGGGGAATCGCCGGACTCAAGTTCGGGTTTGTCCGAGTGGGCGATCAAGATGCCACAAAATGGATGCACGACGCAATCCGAAAATGTGGCGAGCATCATTTATTTGTGGATATCCATGACGAATATAGACCCACCGGCATTGAACGAACATACCCCAACTTCATGACCTCTGAGGGAATTAAGGGTAATGAGGGGGCTGGCCCAACACCGAAGCAGGATGTGGAAAACACGTTTATACGCTGCCTGTGCGGTCCCGCTGACTTCACCATGGCATGGCATCAAAAACGAGTCAAGCTGTCGTGGTCACATCAGATGGCAGCGGCGATAGTTTACTACAGTCCCCTGCAGACACTCTTCTGGAGTGACCCTGCGAGTATGTTCACCGGTGATGAACCGTACATGAAATTCTTCGGCGCACTACCGACAGTCTGGAATCAAAAACGGGTAATTCACGGTGAGATTGGCGAATACATAACAGTTGCCCGACGAAGCGACGACGCATGGTTTGTCGGAACTATGAACGCGATGAAGCGACGTAAGGTCGATATTCCACTCTCATTCCTGACACCGGGGATAAAATACACCGCAACAATCTACTACGACACCGATCCTGAAGGGGCGACAGAATCAAAATCACTTAAAATAAAAACTATGGACGTGACCTCTGAAACCGTCATCCACGCGGATATGGCTGATAACGGCGGACAGGCGATTCACATCACGCCCGTCGCTAAACCATAGACCAGGGTACAATCAGCAGTTGAATATGCACGGATCAAAAAGTGGCTGACATCTGTAAACCTTACAGGGGAGTCGGGCTCGTGTTTTGAGGGGCGTTCAGCGAATACCTTCAGCCTCAAGAGTCAAAATCTCTTTGCGCCAGCTCTCGCGTACCTCATTGAGCTTGCCTCTTTCGATAACACGAGGGAAGAGGCTGAGTCTGGTGCAATTCAGCAACGCTTGAAGTGTCTGATATTTACGTGTCTTCTCCACTGCTGGAGGGATATGGTCTTCAACAACATCCTCAATCTCCTCAATAGTTAATTTGTCGACCTTCATTAATTCGGCGACCGCAGCTAAATCCGCCTTCACTTCCGCGAATGATGCCGCATAATAATCATTGAGATGCGGTTTCAATCGTGCAACAGCGTCTCTAACCCTGCAGCATGACTCCGTTGTTTTGAACACATCCCGTATCATCCATGAGACAAAATCATCAAAATCCTGATCCTCAGGATCTAGTACGGGGATAATCAGACTGCCCGCCCTGCCCGGTCGCCGTATATCGGGAGAAAGCAGATGGATTCGCGCTGTAATCAGCAACCAGGTGGTTCTGCCGCGCAACATTGGATCCGACATCATAGCTTGAATTTTCCCGGTCAGTCTTTTCTCCGTTGCATGTGCGCCCTCACTGAGACCGCCAAACTGAGTGTCCGCCTCATCCACAAAAATTAAAGACTTATCAAGTGCGTATATGATTCTGCGAAGGCGTTCAAATATAACGTCTGTTCCGCCAAACCATTTACTGCGGATATTTTTCAGAACAAGCACCACAACACCCAACTCCCCCGCGACGGCTTCCAGAAGAAAGCTCTTCCCCGCACCAATGGGTCCGCCAATCGCCGCGCCTGGCAGTGCGCTTTTCCCAGTTGAGCGGATTCGCGGCATAAATTCTTTCTTCATAAACTTTTTCAGCTTTTTGAAACCAACCACATCCGCCAGCGTATGCTCGGGCTTTTTAAATTCAACAATATCCTCGCCCAGCTGATCTTTTATGTAATCCTCAACTTTAGCAACCACATCATCCAGTTTTAATTTTGCGCTCATGTGCGATGTGCGTCGCAAAAGCTGAAGAAGCGCATGACTGGAGAGTCCGGCCGATATTTTCGCAAACATCTCCTGCGAATCCCATAATTTCAATTTTTTCTTTGGCGGCAATCGCCGGTTAAACCATCTTATCAGATGGATGCGTTGCTCCTCATTCGGTGCGGAGACTTCAATTTCCAGAACCTGCGGCAAACGGGCGATTTTGTTGTTTATCAAGCTCATTGACTCTGAAAGCAAAACCACCACGTCCGAACCATTCACAAAGCCCGGATCTGAGAACCAGTCCCGGCATATCGCGACTCTGCGTCTATCCACATCAGACATCCGCCCTATCTCGCCCTCGGGAATCAGAAAATCCGCGCCCTCGACAATAATAACGAGGTCTTCCCAGAGAAAAGGCACTCCCTCCCTGCTCAGACGCGAACAGAGACACATCTGTCTAAGGAGTTCCAATGCGTACGTGGGATTACCCTCCGCTTTCCGCAAACACTCCTCAAAACTGTGACGCGGGTTCTGTCTCAACTCGGCAATTCTCTTTCTGGTGCGAGCCAATGCGAGATCAATCGCGTGTTGATTCTCATCTTTGTGCAGTTTTCCCCATGCGTCCTTCATCTTTTGAGAGTCCGCTTTATCCATAAATCGGATAGGACCGTTGAGTTCATAAACAACAAGAAGACTCCCCGAAATAGACCACTTGTTAAGCAGCAATTCAACGAGCGGAACATAATCCCCACCATCCGGGCTTTCGCTGTGGAACAGGTCGGTTATATTCCCGGTAAGAACAATAGAACTCGTTTGACCGGAATTGACAATCCGCCCCGCACTTTTCATAAAATCATATACGGGATCTTTCAATTAACGCTCCTTTAATGTCATTCTACTCGCCATTGCGATGTATTTCCTGTACGACTGGCAGTATTCAGGATCAAACACCGCATGCAGTATCTCGTCCTTTTGCTCCCGAAACGACATAAAGTCGCGCTCATCGCTGGCGGCGAAAACGGGGGCTGGCTTATCGTATACAATTGTCGCCCCTGGACTGCTTGTCTCACCAGTCGCCTCCCAATCCCAGTATTGGGACAATCCGACAACACGATCACTCACAAATATCGCCTCATTAATTTCGTGAGTTACAATCATTATAGTATACCGTGGCTCTTTCCCCTCTTTGATGGAGGAGAGATTGTCCCCATAGAGAGTAAGCAAAATCCGCTGAAGCTCTTCACGTGTCGCCTCGTCAAGCGCACCAAACGGTTCATCGAGGAGGAGGAGCGACGGCTTCATAATCAACGCCTGGGCGATTGCAACACGCTGACACATGCCCCCCGACATTTCAGGAGGATATTTTTTCAGTGCAGCCTCAAGAGCCTCAGTGGAGGTTATCTTTGCTGTCACTCTAAATCCCATAAGTCTTGAAAGGTCGTCGGTTGCTCTGAAATTGTCCGGATTATCCATTGCCACAGTCAGATTATTCCGCCGCGGGTCATATTCGACA
>CAYTQP010000010.1:0-38905 GCA_964440175.1 uncultured Verrucomicrobiota bacterium | reverse complement strand
CACAGCGCATAAAAAAACTGGTTCCTGCAAAAGGACAAGTCAGTATTATGCGCATCACCGACAAACAATACGGGAATATTATTAACTTCTGGGGAAAAGCATCAACCCCACTTCCCCCCAAACCCGCACAATTAGAATTTTTCTAGCTAGCCAAAAATGGAGGAAACCACTATGATTTAAAAATTGAACTCGAAAAACACTTCCTGGTGTCACCCAGGCGTTTTTTCAAACCCTGTTAACGACGTTAATGTGTTGAAAAAACACCACTTAGGAAGCCCAGGTTGTGGATTGACAGTTCTTTAAAATTAGAAACAACTGGATTTCATGATTATTAAAGGAGGATTTAGTTGTGGATTGACAGTTCTTTAAAATTAGAAACAACTGACATCGCGTGTCACATCACTTTTGAAAGTTGTGGATTGACAGTTCTTTAAAATTAGAAACAACCAAGGTGACAGTTAAACGTGCGCTGGGCTAGTTGTGGATTGACAGTTCTTTAAAATTAGAAACAACTCGATTATTATACAAACGCTCTTTCAGCTAGTTGTGGATTGACAGTTCTTTAAAATTAGAAACAACCAGTAAAGCGTTGTCAGCGACCGGCAATATGTTGTGGATTGACAGTTCTTTAAAATTAGAAACAACAAAAATCAGCGTGCCGAAAAGGTTGCGACAGTTGTGGATTGACAGTTCTTTAAAATTAGAAACAACGAAAAATCAGCGTGCCGAAAAGGTTGCAACAGTTGTGGATTGACAGTTCTTTAAAATTAGAAACAACGACCGAGGAGAGTACGACTAGTAAAGAGTTGTTGTGGATTGACAGTTCTTTAAAATTAGAAACAACGCGGCATTTCCAGTTTTGAGCGTCGATACGGTTGTGGATTGACAGTTCTTTAAAATTAGAAACAACTGACACATCGATTCTCGCCGTCGCACGTCCTGTTGTGGATTGACAGTTCTTTAAAATTAGAAACAACGTTTCAAGGCGAAAAAGAAGATGATGCCGATTCAGGCGGACTGACCCCTTTGATGTGACAATCTGGGGGACTGGAAAGTTTTCCATATATGCTCCAAGACCTGGATTTGTTCCAGATGGTGCTATATTAAGGAGCTTGATATGGAAGGCAAGCGAAAAGATATCGGCTTTATTTTATGTCAACACACACTCATTCGCCGATCAATCTACTCGTCTTCAACCAAATCTGTTTTGATCTTTTCGGCCTGTGCGAAGCTGGGTGCGCGTTCTGTAATGCGAACGCTTAGCTTGTCGCCCGGCTGACTATCATGAATGAACACCACTAATCCTCCAATACGCGCCACACCGTTGACGGAGGGATTTCTGCGGTCTTTCTCCGCAACCATGACATTGAAGATCCGTCCAGGCTGAACATCATCTGCGGTCGCGGAATCGGCGTTCAGTGCGGTCGCGTCCCCCGCCGGGACTGAATCCTCCGCATCCTCCGACTCGGAAAAACCGCCGGATTCAACCAGCACGGCAATTGCAAATTTGTCTTTATCCTGCGTAACTCTAAAGACGACCTCTTCGCCTCGCTCGGCATCTTCAATAAAAACCACTTTCCCTCCTACACGCACAATCCCGTCGCCTTTATCTCCAATATCTTCAACTTTCCCGCGATAGCTGCGCCCCACCTCGACCTCAACATTCGCCGCACTCGCTGAAAGCACAGACTGGTCATCTTTCGATGCGTGCCGCGCCTGTCTCGATTCGTCAACCGTTGACACGGATTCACCGGAACTGTCGCCCCGGGAGAGGATCTTAACAATGCTCGCCTCGGCAGTAGAGCCTTTAAGCTTTGTTACTTCTATAATCAACTTGTCTCCAACACGTCCATCCGGGACAAATGTAACCAGTCCGCCAATGTGCGCAATTCCTTCTGGCCCTTCATTGGCAATCTCATCGATGGAGACCCTGTAACGAGATCCCTCAACAGCATCAACCTCGCGCCCATCAGTGGCATCTATCACGTTACCCTTGCAGGCTATGGGAGCCGCTTCGTCATCCAACTCGTTCCGCAACGAGGTTTCCGTGGGTTTGTCCGCCTTATTCATAAATATCAGTGCCGCAACAACGGCAAACATAAAGATGCACAAGGCCGGGATCCAGACAGTTTTCGACGTGCTGACAGTTGATTTTTTTTGTTTTGATTGATGGTTATCTTTTTTCTTCACACTCATACTCGTTGATTCCTTCCATATAAACCCCATACATCAAGCACCCCGCAGGGAAATACGCGAATTCCACAGAACTCCACATATCCCTATGCCATCTCATTTTACCGAATCTCCAATGATTGTAGATGAATCTTTTCAGCACGACAAGTGTGGTTTTCAGATTTATCCAAGGCATGGACAACTATTTTCACCGATGATCCAGACGTTGGACAACCATTAAAAGCGCGTCGTTGTTATTATTTTCATTGATATTGTTTCGGAAACAGGCGAATCGGAACGCGAGACGCTACCCCGAACTAATCCCTCCCCCATAAATTCAATGGCTAATATCACGCTGTAAAGACACTCCTCTCAAAATCCGGCATTACCCTGAATTCTCACAAGGCATGTCATCTCAAACCTCTGCATTGCTACACCATCGTTCTGAAAGAGGAGAAAACCCGAAACACCCATCAGCAAATTCTGTAATGTATTGTTTTTTTAATGGAAACTAAACTTCATCTATGCTAGTGCTTATTTTATATTTTAATCAGCGGAGATGAATGGGGCCCGGTGGCTCCTGCGGTCTTCAACACCGTTGTGCCGTCTAACGGCGGCAGGTGGGTTCGACTCCCATGCATCTCCGCCATCTTTTGAAATGCTATGGTAAAAAAACAGAGAGACAATACGGAGAACGATCCGCGCCGCAAGCTCAGCGCGGTCTCAGATATTCTGGAGACAGATTCCGCCAAAGAATTGATCGCTGATTTTTCGCGGGAGCAACTCATCGAGGCAATACGCGGGATTCTCGCCGGGATTCGGGCAACGTTACATCCGAACGATCAGACACCTGTTGCCAATGAGATTGTCGAGAGAGCACGTATCATTCTCACCGCAGCGGAGAAGGATCGAATCCGTCCAGTTGTTAACGCATGCGGTGTGCTACTGCATACCGGACTGGGACGAGCGATACTGCCGGAGAGTGCCGCCGCTGCACTGGGAAAGTTGCATCATGGATGCAATCTACAGATAGATATGGAGACGGGTCTGCGCGGAAAACGCAATCACATGAGCGAAAAACTGATAGCACGTTTAACCGGTGCTGAGGCCGCGCTGATTGTGAACAACAACGCCGGGGCGACACTTCTGCTTCTCGCCGCGCTTTGCCAAGACCGCGAGGTTGTCGTGTCGCGTGGACAACTCATCGAAATCGGCGGTTCATATCGCCTGACAGACTGCATCCTCCGCAGCGGAGCGAAGATGATCGAGGTTGGCACCACCAACAAGACACATCTGCGTGACTATGAAAACGCGCTAACCGAAAACACTGCCGCGCTGTTGCGGGTAAACCCCAGCAATTACCGGGTGATCGGATTCAGCCAAAGCGTTCCTGTCTCTGCTCTCGTGAAGCTCAAACAAAATAGAGATTTACTGGTGATTGATGATCTCGGATGTGGCGCGTTAATCGATATGCGCCGCTTTGGACTGCCCTATGAACCAACTGTTCCCGACAGTATCGCGGCCGGGGCCGACCTTGCCTGCTTCAGCGGTGACAAGCTGATTGGCGGACCGCAAGCCGGCATTATCGTCGGGCGCACGGAACTCATTGAAAAAATTCGCAAACATCCACTGACACGCATGTTGCGGGTTGGCAAATTGACGGATACTGCGCTGGAGCACACCCTCCGCCTCTTTCTCGAGCCCGAAAAACTTCCTGAACGTCATCCCGTCATCAGAATGCTCACGATCTGCCCCGAAAAACTGCGACAGATGGCGAACAAAATCAAGCAACGTATCGAGAAAGATGTTACCTCGATTAAGTTCAGCGTCATTGAGGGGCACAGCGAAGTTGGCGGCGGCTCATTCCCCGGCACTCCGCTACCCACCTTTTTGCTGGCGTTAAAACCTGAAAAACTGTCCGCCGAGGAGCTTTGCCGTGCTATGCGACTGTGCGACACACCCGTTATCGCACGCATAAAGAATGAACAGGTTTTGCTGGATATGCGCACATTACTTCCTGATGATGAAGAGATTATATGCGAAATCCTTGCAAACATTGAAGGGAAGGACTTATGAGCCCCGTAGAGATCGCCATCATCGGTGCCGGTTCCAGAGGAAGTGGCTATGCCCAATACGCAGAGAACAACCCGAAACTGGCTCGCGTGACTGCGGTCGCCGAGCCACGAACGGAACAGCGTAACGCCTTGGTGGAAAAACACAAAATTGCACCCTCCAACGTTTTTGAAGACTGGCGTGATATCGCGAAAGCCGAACGGCTCGCCGACGCTGCTGTAATAGCAACCCAGGATGCCATGCACGTCGATCCGACTCGTGTGCTGGCAGATAAAGGCTATCAGATACTGCTGGAGAAGCCGATGGCTCCAGACGTGGACGGATGCCGCGCCATCGCGGAGGCCATCAGGCGAAATAATACCATTTTCGCAGTTGGACACGTCCTGCGCTACACAGACTACACGCAAACGCTGAAAGAACTTATCGCCGCCGGACGCATTGGCGAACTTGTCGGCATTCAGCAACTGGAGCCAGTCGGATACTGGCATCAGGCTCACTCATTTGTGCGCGGCAACTGGGCCAATAAGAATGCGTCATCCTCTATGCTCCTCGCCAAGTGTTGCCACGATGTTGACTGGATTCATTACATTATGGATTCAAAATGCACGGCGGTCTCATCCTTTGGCTCCCTTCGGCATTTCACACCCGCAAACCGCCCACCCAACTCGGCCGAACGCTGTCTGGACTGCGCCGTTGAACCCGACTGTCCATATTCAGCCAGGCGGATATACGGTAGATTTCTAGAGAAAGGACTACATGGCTGGCCCCTGGATATTCTCGCCTCCGAGGTGAATCCAAAAAACATTGAGACCGCGTTGCGCGAAGGTCCTTACGGTCGCTGTGTATATGCCTGCGACAACGATGTGGTCGATCATCAGGTGGTCAATATGGAGTTTGAGAACGGGAACACAGCGACGCTGACAATGATGGCCTTCACAAAAGCCGCTGCACGTAAAACGCGCATCTTCGGAACCAAAGGAGAGATCACGGGCGATGGCTCAATCCTCCGCGTGTTCGACTTCCTGACCGAAGAGACCGAAGAGATCGATACCCGCGCCTCAGCCGCGTCGGTTGCCGGCGGACACGGCGGCGGCGATACGGGACTGATGAAAGCATTTATTGAGGCGGTCGCCGAAAACGACCAGTCGAAAGTACTCGGAGACTGCCGGGAGACTCTCGACAGCCATCTCATAGTCTTCGCCGCCGAACGCGCACGGTGCGAACACCGCGTTATTGAGTTGGATTGATAGAAATTGTGAACCTAAGGAAACTCAATAGACACAACGCATACTGGATAAAAAAAGAAAGACTTGATCATGACTAAAAGTGAGAAAGAAAACTACACTCCGGTGCATCTCGGCAGACGCTCGGTGGACGCGGTTGATGTGGTGGACTTGATTCCATGGCGCGGCGGAGATATAACAGTCTCTCTGGGTTGCAATGAGTTCACATCCCTCTGCCCCGTGACAGGTCAGCCGGATTTTGGCGAGCTTAAGATAATCTACATGCCCAAAAAGTCACTCGTGGAGACCAAATCGCTCAAGCTGTACCTTTTGAAATTCCGTGACAAAGGGGTCTTTAGCGAGGTGCTTGTCGATCAAATCGCCAATGAACTGTGGAGTCAGATCCATCCCAAATGGCTGGTGGTCAAGGGTGAGTTCAATTCGCGCGGTGGCATAGGGATAGAGGTGAAGGCGGAGCGCGGTGACTCAGGAATCTAAAGTTAAGGTTGTTGTGTTGCTCAGCGGTGGCATGGACTCAGTGGTTGTCCTTTACGAATCGTTGCGCCATCACGATGTTGTCGCCGCGTTGAGTTTTGATTACGGCTCCAAACACAATGAGCGGGAGCTGTCTTTCGCCGCATTGCACTGCCAACGCAACGGAATAAAACGCGAGGTGATTAAACTGGACTTTATGGACAGGCTTTTTGAGTCGGCACTGCTGAAATCCGGCAGTGCTATTCCAGAAAACAATTACGACACGGAGAGTATGCGTACAACGGTTGTGCCGTTCCGCAACGGCATAATGCTCTCAATCGCCGCAGGCTACGCCGCCAGCCACAAGGCGGACGGACTGGTGATAGCCGCCCATTCCGGCGATCACGCGATATATCCCGACTGCCGCGAAGAGTTCATGTGTTCGATGTCTGCCGCTATTGCCTCAGGAACTTATGCCGGGATCAAACTGCTACGTCCTTTTATAGATCTCACAAAAGCACAGATCGCCGAACGCGGAGCGAAGCTGGGAATAGATTTCGCGGAGACCTGGTCTTGCTATAATGGAGGGGCAAAGCATTGCGGTGTCTGCGGAACTTGCAGGGAGAGACAAGCCGCTTTCAATGAGGCCGGACTGGAAGACCCAACCGACTGGGCGACACGCGAACAATGACCGCCGAAGCTCATCGCGCACCAAACTTACGGCACATTAAATTTACGCTCAATCCCAATGTCCACCTTTGCAAAACAAGCACCGCAAAGTTCACAAACAGAGGTCAAAACTTATAAGCAATACCAAAGGCTATGACGGGATAGACTTTATAGCCATCGAGGTCATCCTGGATTTTCGCTTCCTCTTTGGCAAGGTCATTTTGAAAGGGAGGATACTGAGAAATTATACCATCATTGGTAAGCTCAAGTTCATAAGATTGAAAGACCACTCCCAGATCGAATATAAAGCTTAGCGACTTGTCTTTGCCAACGGCATTCCCAAATCCAATGCCAACGTACGCGCCAAAATCTTCAAATGTGACTTCTCCTTTAAGCGTTCCGATCATTTCCGGCGAATAGGTGTTGTCGCCGATCTCCTCCGGCTCGGTCGGAGTTCCCTTCACAGCCATACTGCTGTCGTTGAAGACGGCTCCACCTGAGATACGGAATCCATTGGAAAACGGATGCCAGTCGAGCAACAGCATCCCCGAAATGAAGTCGAGATCCAGATTGTATTCGATGTTGTCGATATCGCGGTCATAATCGAAGTTAAGATAGTTGACATTGGCACGCAGATTGATCTGTTTATGCAGTCCGACCGTGACATCCGCGCCCAGACCAAGGGTTCCGACTTTGATGCCTGCACCAATTCCGCCGGCCAACGCACACACAGACGAGAACATAAGTGCAGAGATTAATGTTAAGCATATTTTTTTCACAAGACACCTTCTTCCATGTTTATTTAATTCGTGTTCCAAATTCACGCCACGGGTTCAAAGGGAAATGCTGTGGCTCCCAATCCTGATTGAAAGAGCCGGCACGAACCGCCCTTCCATCCCCGCCCGAATAGACCACCCAATCGACATCCCATTGCAATTTCGCAGGATTCCGAAAGGCCTCGCTGCCACCAGTGACATTAACCACCACATAACGGTCAACGGCAAATGGGGATGGACGATGATATGTGTGGATCATCTCCGGATTGCTTTCAAGGATTCGGGTTCCGGGCAAATCCAAAGCGGAGAGCATTGCCGTCACCGCGTTCTCTTCCGCACCACCGAAGCAAACAAGCGTGTAGTTATCGGTGACGGTCTTGTCTTCGAGCACATCTTTATCCTTAAGAATGCGTATATTTTTACGAGGCATTGACGCAGCGGTTTTCTGTGCCCAGCGGCTTAGTTGCGCACTGGTTTCAGACTGGGTTCCAACGACAAAAACAAACGGGGTAAAGAGTGTGTCGTTCAAAGGTCCAGCCCGGTCGGGATGTTTACTGGTGACCACCACGGCGGGCGGATTTATCCGCTCCCAGTGCTGACCCGTCAGTTGAATCGTTGCCGAACGACCGGGATCGATTCGAATTGTATCGCCATCAATTTGCAACAACTCCGTTTTCTCTGGAAATCGCATTGTGAGCATAGCGATGTTCTCGGTCGTGCATATAACGCGCGACGGTTCCCCCTGTGCGGAATTTATATACGCCTGAAACGCGCCGGGCAGATTCCAGTTTCTAAAGTTGATTATACTGCCCCACCCGCATTTGTTAAACCGTAATCTGCTAGTACGAAAAGTTACTTTCGACAGTTTATTCAAAGTGGGCTTTGTGATGCCCTGAAGTGAATCACACACCTTACCCCAAAGTGCTGGCGTTAAATCGCTGAGCGATTTAACGCTGCCCGGCTCCATAATCACGCGCAGGTTCTGAAGATTGCATCGATAAGTGGCGGGATCGCGTTTCACCGCTGCAACTTGGAGCGAGATGGGCAGTGACGCAAATTCCAGCAACCCAATATCCGCACATACTGGCGTGTGCGGAGTGATAATGGCTGCGAATTTATCCGGCAGACAACGCGCCGCCGTAAAAGCCTGCCGCGCACCATCACCAATACCCCACAGATATAATCGCTGACTGTCGATGGGATATCTCTCTTTTATTCCGTGCATCACCTCACTGAAAAGGGCAAATGCTGAATCTTCCGGTAAATCGGAATCGATTTCAGGAATGATGATCAGCATAGATGCTGTTGCCGGAACCCGACCTCCGCTCCAGCGATCGCAGGTAGATGACACTTGATTTGCTGAATCCGGGAACACAACAAGTGCAGCAATTGGCTTCTTTAAATTCAGTTTCCCCGACACATAAACAAGACATCTGACAGGCGCACCCCGGATTGTACTTGAGATTTCATGCCACTCACATGCGTCGGGTCTCACCGTTCCAACAGTTCTGGAGACGGAGGAAGTCTGCGCAATCCCCACCGAAACAAAAAGAAAGAGCATCATGCAAACTGCTACGGCACTACGAAAAAAGAGTATTGATGTTTTTAATCTCATAATAATTCTAATAAATCTCCGTGCCTCTCCACATCCCTGAATCGACATATCCCCTCTAACAACCAAAAGAACATAAAGTCAAGAAGCCAGTTTGTTGTTTTGCGAGCAGCTCAGTCGTGGATTATTTTAATCTCCGCAATACTCCACCACCAGCGATCCGATTTCCCTGTTTGAACAAACTTTATATGCCGTGTTCTCAACGGTTTTTTGAAGGCAATATGCGTGGGTGTGCCAGCGGGTTTACCGTGATACACAGGTTTGCCCCACTTTTTACCGTCTTTGGAGACAAAAATCTCCAGACCGCGCGGATAATCGGTTTTTGACTTCGCAGCATCGAGCATGACGCTTGTGATGTTGAAGACATTGCCGAGATCCAGCGCGTACCAGTCGCCAGGGCGCATTTTGTGCCCCGTGGTCCAGCGTGTATGCTCTTTTTGGTCAATCGCGTTCTTTGCCTCACTCTTTCTGGACGAGGCGGAAGCCTTGTAGGTGACAGCTGCCTTAGCCCGCATGGCAACGCGGATTTTGTCACGCGCCAGCCGGGCTTCGTTCCCCAACTCGGAATCGTCCTCATATTTCACCGCCATATCCAACGCAGCGCGGCAGGGAATGTGTTGCAACGAACCAAGCACCGCCTTCTTCTCCTCTGCCCTTGTGGCGAAATCCATAACATCCGCCAGTAGCTTGACACGCTCACGCTCAGGACGTGTGGAGACATTTGAAAGCAGACCAACACAGCCGCGAACGGCCAAAATACGCATTGTTGTATTGTTCGAAGCTTCCGCAATACTGCGCAAATCGGACAACGGCGCGTCGTCCTTCCACGCCCCCATGGTTCGCACTGCGGCCTTGCGTAACTCAGGAACATCTCCTGCCAGTTCCACACGCACTGCGTCAAGTGCCTCCGTACCGCCAATGACGCGCAACACGCCGATCAGTGCGACTTTGGTCTTTGTGTCCGCATTTTCCATGCTGTCTGTCACAGCATGAACCGCTTCTCCCGAATCGCCCGCCCGTGTGGCAATTGATGCGAGAGCCTTCAACAATTCACGCTTTTCTGCCGAGGTCACGGTTGGATTCTTCAGTGCTTTGAGGAGCAACGGCATATCGGAGACAGAACCCATCCGCCCCAATGCTCCGGCAGCGGCCTCACGCACCAGGCTGCTGGAATGCTTTAACTCATCAAGGAAAAGAGGCAGTGCCGATTTTTCACCGCGAACGGTTAGTATCTCTATCAATCGCCCGCTCATCTTCGGGTCACTCTCCTTTTTTAGCGCAGAAATAAGGATGGATGCCAGCTTTGTGTTATTCAAAAGGCAAAGACTCTCTTCGGCGACATTCCCTGCCAAACCGCCATCACGCAAAGCAGACAGGAGAACCTGCGGTGCCACAGTGCCGCCCAGTGCGCCAAGAGCACGCAGAGCGGTCTCTTTCACATCCTCATTCGCCCTCTTCGCCATATCGGCAATCGCCGAAGCCGCCGCAGTGTCACCCCGTGCGGTCAGCGCGGTTATCAGTGCAATCTGAACATCATTGTTGAGCTGCGGAAGCAACTCCGCGATTTTCTGCGTGACATCTGCACCCGGAGGAAGATCGGGGATAACCCTGACCATATCTTTCTTCAAAAGGTTGTCACTGCCTTTCAACGCATTCACAACCAACGGCAACGCCCGTTCCCCGTCGTACAGCACCAGTCCGCGTATAGCGGCGATCTGCACCATGGAGGGCTGATCGGGACTGAAAAGCGATTTGTAGATGGCAAATGCGCCAGCTCGATTGCCGACGGCGACCATCCGCTCAGCGCATAAAAGACGCGCATCTGAAAGTTCTGCGGCGTGTCCGGTGATTTTAGCTTTCTTCAACGCATTAGCGGCAGATGGAGTGGCGATGTTCGCGAGGGCAGTGAGTGACGCAGAGACCAGTTCGCTGTCATCGCTCGATAGCAACTCAATGATAGAGGGAACCGCCGCTGCAACACCACGCGCACCGAGTGTGCCGACAATCCCCACCTTGAGCGAAGTCGGCGCGTCTCGAAGCATCTTGATTAAAACGGGGTTCACTCTCGGAGAATCAAGTGTCTGAAGCGCATAACGCGCCATGTGAGAGAGGTCGTTATCTGTCAGAAGCGGAGCCAGAACGGGAACACATTTTTCCGTGCCGCAAATTCTGAGCATGCGACAGACGAACTGTTTACATGCAACCGTGGCTTCGGAAGCAGAGATGGTTGCTATGAGTCGATCCTCCGTAGTCGCACGCCGAATGGGCGATGCGGTGCGAAGCGTATTTTCGATAAAACTCAACGCGGACCTGTCTTTCCCATACTCATAGCCGATTATATCAACAAACGGCTTGTGACGGTTGACGATAGTGCTGGGTGTGTCATCGGCGGGGAGGTCGCCCAATGCGTACTGAATACCATCGAGATAGTGCCTCAACACCGTCTTGTTCCAGTAAACGTGGTGGTTGTGCCCCAGCGAACAGTAAAAGATGCGACCTTTGCCGAACTTTCGTATCCAGGCGATACCGAAATCGTTGTCTGTCCGTTTGACATCTTTGACATTGTGATTGCCCTCATACGACATATCCAGGCTGAGCAGCACACGAAGCGTGTCACGCGAGTAGCCGCCTTTCACCTGATATATTTCATCGTTAATCTTAAAGCCTTTACCCCCAAACGCCCTGGTGAGCGGATGGTCGGGATCATCAATTTTGACAGCCCAGGTGCCGCCTGAACGCCAGGGATGACCGTCAAACTGCCCCCCCATCATCTCCGATGCCTCCGGCCAGTTTCCAAAATTGTCGGATGCCGCGTGAATGCCGATCAATCCTTTGCCACCACGCACAAAGTCCATTAACGCCTGGCGATGCTTTGGATTTTTAAATTTGAGTCTGGTTGTATTGTTTAGAAGAATGGCATCAAACTGCTGCAGGTTTTCTCTATCGAACATCGCCATATCGGACGACACAACACTGCTGTAAGCACCACTCTTTTCACCCATCATTTCAAACGTTTTGCTGGCCAGAGGGATGCAACTATGCACAAACCCCTCGCAACGGTCGAAAATAAGGATTTTGCGAGTCTTTTCGGGTTTTACTGATGGGTTCTCAGGGAGAGCCGCTTCAGCTTTCCGCACCTCTTCCGGCACGGGCGGTCCACCTTTTGACTTTGCCGCAAACGACAGTGGCTGAAACAATGCGAACACAACCAGCAACGCCATTGTTATTTGTTTAACCTGTCTCATTTCAATTCTCCTGAATATTGGTTTTTAAACTTTCGAAAAATATCAAATTTCACGTTCTACAGCACCCATGGCTCCCTGTATGCACGTTGTAACAGTACGCTGGCAGCGGGATCGTTGGCGATCTCCTCCGTGACAGGGTTCCAGTGCAACTTACGACCAGTCTGCATCGCTATCTCACCCAACAACCCCACACTGATCGAACGGTGCGCAGTCTCGACGGGTGTGATTGTCGTCTCACGGGTGAGAACACAATCAACGAAGTTTTCATGGTGATCTTTGCTGAGGTAGAGCCGGGTCTCCTTTGGACCTATCACCTCTTTCAATATCTTCTCACTGGACGCTTCCAGCCCGGCACGCCAAACGTGAATCCAGCCGTCATCACCATACCACTTGGCTCCCATGGGAAACTTGTCCGAGACAGTGATTTTGAGACCACCTTTGTAAACACATTCAAACTCGAACGCAGTGGGAACATCATAAAGCGTCCCGGTCGGATAGGTGGCGACACCTTCAACCGTTTGCGGACCGGTGTCATCGAGTCCCAGTCCCCAGTGAGCGATATCGATATGGTGTCCAGCCCAATCCGTAAGCTGTCCGCCCGAATAGTCCAGTATCCAACGCCAGTCCCAGTGAGGTCCGCCGCGTCCAAAATTACAATACGGTCGCCACGGGGCCGGTCCCAGCCACATATCCCAGTCCAGTGAGGGTGGTGACGTTTCAATCGGTTGAACGGGACGCGGCGTTTTTGCGCGGGGCAACCCGACCTCAACATGTGTTACTTTGCCGATACGCCCGTTACGCACAAGCTCACACGCACGCCTGAAGTTGGCACGCGAGCGTTGCCAGCTGCCAGTCTGCCAAACACGCTGATAGCGATGTACAGCATTACAGATTGCGCGTCCGCCTTTAATGGTGCGAGCCAGAGGCTTCTCTCCGTATATGTCGCATCCCGCCCTGGCGCAGGCAATCGAAATGACTGCGTGCCACTGATCGGGAAGCGCGTGTGTCACAGCATCTGGTTTCTCCCTGACAAGCAGTTCACGGAAATCACCATAAACACGGCAGTCCCGATTCCCGTATCCCGCGTTTATCAGGTCGCGTGCTTTCGCGGCGTTTCGTTTATCAACATCACAGACGGCTGTAATCCTCACATTTTTATGCCGGAGAAAACGACGAATATTGTGCATTCCCCTGCTGCCTGTGCCAATTGCGGACATCTCTATCCTGTTTCCCGGCGCATTGGCTCCGAACACTGAAGAGGGAACTATTGCGGGAAACGCGGCAACTCCCGCCACGGCGGTAACGGCATGTTTCAAAAATGATCTTCTTTTTACAGTCTTCATCATATAAATCCTCTCAGTTTTTAGAATCGCAAAAAAACATACACACTTTATCGAACTTCATAAAATAATGCACTTAACAATAATAATTTTTTTTATCCCTCGAAAATTGTAATGCTCAGAAAGTTATGATAAAAGCTGTGTTGATTTTTGAAAACCATGAAGAACCTTAGAAAGGAACAACACTATGTCTAACGCCCTTACGAGGTATATAGAGGGAGAATCACCCGAAAAGCTGGACGCAGGATTTCTGGCAACACTTGCAAGCATGACCAAGATCGCCGAAACATCGCCGGAAGTGGTCAAATCGGTCGTTAAAGAGCTGAAAGATCAACGCTCCAACCTTAAGCTGATCGCAAGCGAAAACTACTGCTCGATAAGCACTCAACTGGCGATGGGCAATCTGTTGACCGATAAATACGCCGAGGGGTTCCCGCATCACCGCTTCTACGCCGGCTGTGATAATATCGACGAGATAGAGGCGCATGCCTGTGAGGAGGCTCGCGAACTTTTCGGAGCAGAACATGCCTATGTGCAGGCACACAGCGGTGCCGACGCAAACCTCATCGCCTACTGGGCGATCCTGAACGCCCGGATTCAAGAGCCGTTGCTGGAGGAGATGGGACAGACGAATCCCTCAAAACTCTCACGTGAGGACTGGAATAAAGTGCGTGCCGCCACCGGCAATCAACGTCTCATGGGGTTAGACTACTATTCTGGCGGACACCTCACCCACGGATACCGGTTCAATGTTTCAGCGCAAATGTTCGACGCCTACACCTACACCGTCTCGAAAGAGACAGGGCTACTCGACTACGACGAACTCGAACGTCAGGTGCTGGAGATAAAACCGCTCATATTTCTTGCCGGCTACTCCGCCTACCCCCGCAAGATCAATTTTCGGCGGCTACGCGAGCTGGCAGATAAGGTCGGCGCAGTCTTTATGGTGGATATGGCTCATTTCGCCGGGTTGGTGGCTGGCGGCGTGTTTGAGGGCGACTTCAGTCCAATTAAACACGCACACGTAGTGACAGCGACAACCCACAAAACTCTGCGCGGTCCGCGTGGCGGTCTTATTCTGTGCAAGCAAGAGTTTGCCGAACATGTGGACAAGGGTTGCCCCCTGGTAATCGGCGGTCCGTTGCCGCACGTCATGGCCGCCAAAGCGGTGGCGTTTCGTGAGGCGCGACAGCCGGAGTTCAGAGAATATGCACAGCAGATTGTGGAGAACTCGCAAACCATCGCCACCGCCTGCATGGAGCTTGGACTCGAAGTGGCAACAAACGGCACCGACAACCATCTGCTACTGATAGATGTCCGCCCCTGCGGAATTACCGGGAGACAGGCTGAAAGTGCGCTACGCGAGTGCGGCATAACGCTAAATCGCAATGCCCTGCCTTTCGACACCAACGGTCCGTGGTACACCAGCGGTCTGCGGATAGGTTCCCCGGCGGTGACAACGCTGGGCATGAGCACGGATGAGATGAAAGAGATCGCAGCGATCCTCAATCTTGTCATAACCTCCATCTCTCCAACCATCATTGAGAACGGAGAGAACGCCGGCAAACCAAGCAAGGCGAAATACGAGATAGCGAGCGAGATTGTCGCAGAAGCCCGGCAACGTGTGTGTGCGCTACTCGACAAGTTCCAGCTCTACCCCGAAATGAACATGGAGTTATTGGAGTCTGTCTATTCCGATGAGAACTAATGACAAGACAGAGGATTACGGAAAACGAAGAATGCGCGATCTGCCCGCACACATGCGACCGCGGGAGATATTCGACCGCATCGGGGCAGAGCACGTTGAAGATGCCGTGTTGCTCGCCATACTCATACGGTTCGGCGTACCCGGAACGAACGCCTCCGAACTGGCCCGCAAGTTGTTGCAAAAATACAAATCTCTCACCGCCATCGCACAGTGCTCAATCACGGAGATTATGACCGATATGAAGGGCATAGGAGAAACAAAGGCACGCGAGCTGAAGGCCTCGCTGGAACTCGCCCGTCGTCTGGCACGCGAGGGGGTGGGTCGCCAGCCGCTGGTGACCGCGCCCGATGATGTAGCATCTATTCTGCGGGAAGACGCACGTCTGTTGCGGAAAGAGGTGTTCTGGGTGCTCATGCTTGACACCCGCAAGAGGCTTATCGGCACACCCTGCAAAGTTAGCGAAGGGATTCTCAACGCCAGCCTGGTTCACAGCCGGGAGGTTTTCAGAAACGCCGTGGCCGCCTCCGCGCAGGCAGTGATCCTCGCCCATAATCATCCATCCGGCGACCCGACCCCGTCAGCAGAGGACATCAAAATTACGCGACAGATTGTGGAGGCGGGAAAGATACTGGGGATACCAGTGCTGGATCACGTGATTATAGGAAGCCGCAAAGAGGACCGGAAGAGCGATTTTGTGAGTATCCGCGAAAGCGGAATGCTGGAATTTGACAACTAGGGAAAGTGGAACGAATGAAACAAAACAACACCGCGATTATTCACCCGTCAGCCCGGATAGGATGTGGCGTGGAGGTAGGCCCTTATGCCGTAATTGAGGCGGATGTGGAGATCGGGGACAACTGCGTTATCGGACCACACGCGCTGATACACTCATACACTAAACTGGGTTCGGGATGTCGGATTCACGCAAATGCTGTTTTGGGCGACACCCCTCAGGACACAAGCTTCAAAGAGTGTCGAAGCTTTGTGGAAATCGGAAAAAACTGTGTGCTGCGCGAGGGAGTCACCATCCATCGGGGGACAGAGAAGGACTCAAAAACGCTGGTAGGCGACAACTGTTTTTTAATGGGATACAGCCATATTGCCCACAACTGCATAGTCGGCAATCGCGTGATAATGGCGAACGGGGCCCTGCTGGCAGGGCGCGTTGAGCTTGGCGACGGAGTCTTCATGTCTGGCAACGCATCGGTTCATCAATTCGTGAAGATCGGCTCTTTAGCAATGCTCTCCGGTTCGTCCGGCGCAACCAAGGATGTGCCGCCATTTTGCACCCTGCACGGTTTCGCTCTCAATCAGGTGAGCGGTCTTAATGTCATCGGTATGCGGCGAGCCGGCATGCCGCCCGAAGATCGCAAGGCGGTGAAACGTGTTTTCAGAAAGATTTACACTTCGGGTCTGAATGTCTCACAGGCATTGAGTGAGCTTGCGGGTGAAGAACTTCCCGCGCCAGCGGCGGAGTTTGTCGATTTTGTTAAAAACTCAAAACGCGGAATATGCCGCTTTCACAACACAAAGATTGAGAAGAGTGAAAAATGAAACAATCATTTATAAAAGTTGAAACATTAATTTTGGCGACAATCCTTATACTAGCCGGCACGTTGCCTCTCAGTACGATCGGCGGCACAACAGAACAAAACGACAACGATTCATACGCCATCATCGTCAGTAAGGCGACATACAACAATACGGAGTGGCGCAAGGTTGTCGATGCCCTGAAGCAAAAGCATGACGCAGTTGTTCTCACCTGCGACGCAGACATGGGAAAGGTAAGCCCCGCCCTCGCCATCCTTTTTCCGCGATATACCTGCTTTGTCGCCACCCCGGAAGAGGCGGGACGCGAATTTGTCGCCACTGCCCACCAGTTGACCCGCAAACTGGACAGCGACCCCTACACAGACACAATCTGGGGAATCATCACCGGCTACGACGCACAAGACGCACTGAGAATTGCTGCATACAGCAAACCGCTGACCGTAAGACGAATTCTCACAGGAACGATCGGCGCACCGCTTAACGGTTATGAGGAAGGGATAATGTTCAGTGAGCTGGAGAAAGGCGTTATGCGTGAAAAGCGTCTCGGCGGAGCGGTTACCGAAAAGTCGTGCCCGCAAGATACCGCCAAAGCCATCGCCAACGCACTCAACAACTATAAGCCAGACATATTCATCACCAGCGGACACGCCACAGAGCGGGATTGGCAGATGGGATACAACTACAAAAACGGACAGTTGCGCTGCGAAAAAGGACAGTTGTTCGCTCTCGACACACACGGAAAACGCTTCGACATAAAATCGCCAAATCCAAAAGTCTTCGCAGGTGTCGGAAATTGCCTGATCGGACATATCCCCAATCGGGACTGTATGGCACTGGCAATGATGCGCAGCGCGGGGGTGTATCAGTTTGTCGGCTATACCGTTCCCACTGGTTACGGATACGGCGGCTGGGGGGTGAAAGATTATTTCTCCGAGTTGCAGGCCGGGCGTTTCACGCTGGCCGAAGCCCAATACGTCAACAATCTGGCACTCGTCTACAATTTGGTGAAACGCGCTGGTAAGCCGGCAGGACTCTACGGCGACCGCGATGTTGTGGCTTTCTACGGCGATCCCGCCTGGACGGCGAAAATGTCACCGCGCCCATTGCCGTGGAGCCAGACTTTGACAGAAAAAGACGGCAGATACACCTTCACCATCGTTGGTAATCAAACGGGTGACTGGGACAACCGACCAATTATCCATCTTCTGCCACACCGCATTAAGAATGTGAAGATAATCGAGGGAATTGAATATGAACCGGTAATCACCGACAACTTCATTTTGCTGCCTCTCAACAAAGGACTGTATCCCATGCGTGGCAATCAGGGAAAGATCATTCCTGTAAAAGGCGATTATAAAAAAGGTCAAACCTTCAAGCTCGTATTTGACGCTGAACCATACATCGAAACAGAAAGGAAATAAAATGACAAAATATATTATCACACTGATACTACTGCTCTCCACCACGGGGAGTTTGATCGCCAAAGAGTACTCTTTGGAGAACACCAGTCTGCGACGAAGCATCATAGTCGAAAACGGAGTTTTGAAGACAAAGGCAATTGAGAACAAACTCGCAAAGAAAACCGCGGTTCCTCTTGATTGCGCCGAATTCCGTTTGCGCATCTCGAAAGGAACGCACATCACAGGAACCGATGTCGAGCTAACCTCCGCCGACTTCAAAATTGCCGGAGTCTCATCCGATGAAGGAAAACTTGTCTTCACCCTGAAAAACGCCGAGTACGGGCTCGATGTTAAAGTCCACTACATTATGGAAAAAGACAAACCCTGGGCACGTAAATATCTGGAAATAACCCCGCAGAAAGAGATATGCGTTGAGCGTGTTGATGTTGAGGCACTAAGTTTAAAGGATGCTTATCAGCCTTATAAAATGCGACTTATCACCGCAAATGGTCCCGGGCGCTGGAAACCGGGACTCGGACAACCACTCTACACGACAAACAGCGCCACCTTCTGGGGAATCGAATTTCCAGCCGCCTATAACTTCGTGAAAAATAAGAGTATAAGCTGCGGATACCTCTGGGGGCGCACAGTGAAAGCTGGCGAAACCTACACCTCATACAAGGCGGTGGTCGGGGTCGGCGATAACCCCGAATTCATCCATGATTCGTTTTTGGATTATATCGCGGCCATTCGCATCCGTCCTTTGCGTCTACAGATTCAATACAACTCCTGGTTCGATTACGGGAACAGCGTGAATCGCGAGAAATTCCTGGAAAGCGTCAACCGTATTCACAGCGAACTGGTCGAAAAAAGAGGAAACCGCCCACTTCGCGCCTATGTTATTGATGACGGATGGCAGAACACCAAAGCCGCATGGACAGACATGGTGTGGAAGGTTAACAACAAATTCGATCCAGATTTCGCGTCTGTAAAAAAGGCGGTGGAGTCTCGAGGCTCGCATCTCGGCATCTGGATGAGCCCCGGTTGCCTCTTCGGAGCACAACGTGCGGTTCCGGCTATGCGTGACTTCGGCTGGGAGGCACTGGACAACTGGATGTCCATGGCTGGACCCAAATATATGGCAAAACTCGAAGAGCGGATGGTCGGCTTGACCAAATCCGGCATCACCTATTTCAAGCTCGACGGATTGTTCGGACACCTGAACATACGAAACTTTGAGCTTCACGGAGACCGTTACGGAATCCCGTATATGCCACAGCTCAATCTTGAGGGTGTCACAGGAAACTCCGACGAACTGAACAAAGCGAAATACAACGAGCTGAAAACCTACTATCTGGTGGCAGGAACCGAGCGCCTGATACGCCTCTTCAAAAATATGACCGCCGCCAACCCCGAAGTCTATATTGTCATCTCCAACGGTGCCTACCTGAGCCCATGGTGGTTGCAGCATATTGACAGCGTCTGGATGATTAACGCTGGTGATGCCGCTGAAGGCGCAAACCGCACAAAGGAGCTGGTCTACAGAGACGGACGCTACTACGAGATTTTCACGCAAGAAAAAACCCAATTCCCAATGTGCGCCCTGTTCAATCACGAACCTAAAAAGGTGAAATCGGGAGAGACCGAAAAATCATTCCGGCGTTATCTGTATATGAGCCTTTCCCGTGGCACCGGGTTTATTGAGCTTTATCTCAAGACATTCAAACTACAGAAGTCCGACTGGGATGTGCTGAGCGAATGCCTGCACTGGTCATACAAAGTCTTCCCAACCTTCCAACGCTCACGCATGCACGGCGGCAACCCCCAGAAAGGTGAAGTCTACGGATACACTGCGTGGACAAAGAATCAGGGATACATATCTCTGCACAATCCGGGCGAAAAGGCTCAAAAGTACAGCATTCGACTCGACAGGAAATTCGGACTACTCCCTGGCAGCGGCACATTCAAGCTCTCCTCTCCAATCGAAGAATGCACCAAGGGGTTGAAACCGAAATACAACTACGGCGACACACTCACACTGGAGATGAAGCCACGTGAGATACGTATCCTCAACTTTGATAAAATCTTTTGAAAAATCGACTTGCAAAGAGAGACACAATAGCTTAACTATACCGCGTTTAGACAGAATGGGCCTGTAGCTCAGTTGGTCAGAGCAGGAGACTCATAATCTCTTGGTCGTAGGTTCGAGTCCTACCGGGCCCACCATTCTGTTTGAGCATCATGCTGTCGACAGTAATTTAAACTCTTCATGATAAAGATTTTTTACGATTACACGTTACGCTCACTCCCGGAAAACGACAAAATAATTATCCGGAACCCAAATAATCCGGAATTTAACAGTTTTCGGGACACTTCCATAAAACCCCTCAATCCAACATAAAATGGCAGAAAAAATTCAAGAGAATCACAAACTCCGATAAGAGAGTAAAGAACTCCTGGAACTTGCTGAAAAATCTATTGAAGAAGAGATTGAGATTGCCTGATATAGGGGAGGAGACTAACGGGATGTCTCAAAATGACCCGCATTGTGCGGGTCATTTTGCAACTTGCAAACTTTGGTTAGGCTTATTTTTCTAATGGTTTATGGCAGAACCACCAATCAAAGCACTCATATTCACCCGGGCGTTTTTTAGCATCTTCCTCATTTGTCGCTGGAGGAACAATAATTCGATCACCAATCAGCTCATTATCCGGCCATCCTGCGGCCACAGCCCCCTGTTGATCTGAAATTTGTAGTGCTTTGACAACGCGGACAACTTCATCCATATTTCTGCCCACCTCTTGTGGATAGTACATGATCAAGCGTACTTTGCTTTCCGGATCAACAATGAATACTGCTCGCACAGTGTTGGTTCCCTTACCCGGATGCAACATGCCAAGTTTCAGAGCAACTGAATCATTGGCAGCAACAATTGGAAATTCAATCTCGACATCAAGCTCAGCCTTGATCCATTCAACCCACTTAATATGGGAAAAGACCTGGTCAATTGACATGCCAATCAGCTTGCAGTCAAGCTTCTTGAATTCCTCATATCGTTTTTGAAATGCCACAAACTCCGTTGTACAAACAGGCGTGAAGTCTGCAGGATGGCTGAACAAAACGAACCATTTCCCTTTCATGTCGCCAGGGATATCCATGGGTCCGTGTGTTGTCTGAACTTTCAACTCCGGGAACTCATCCCCAAGCAACGGCATGTTTACTTTTACTTCTTCCATAACTATATCTCCCTTTTCTTTCCGCCATTTTTATTCGGTAGATATCCAGACGACGGTTTTATCTGGAAGTCTAACGTTCAGATGTAGTCTTCAAGTTTGCACACTGACCACCGTAAAGTCTGCCCACTGATTTGCAAATAGTTAATCGATTCATAAGGTGATAGTTTAAACACTCGTTTTACTAAAGTCAAAAAGATATGGAAGTTTTTTTCGTATTTTTGGTGTATTTCGCGGTTAATTAATTTAGTCGCTCAGCTTCGTGTCTTCGACCTGAGCTTTCGTCGTTTTGGGGCAAGCACCTTGAATCCCACAAACGATTATTGGGTGACTTTCGGTACTGAAGGCGGCATCCTCAAACAATTCATTCTCTCAGTCCATGTCATCCATGAACTTAAAGAGAAGGGTTCCTCTGGTCAATCCAATGATGTTGCGAGGATTTTCAAATGCTCGTAGTTTTGTATCCGTTTAAATCCGCCCTCGGTTGGCTTATATTTCTTCCGCATTTGCTTTGTCAGTGACTGCTATTTGCTCTATCCTGTCCATTTGTGGACTCCATCATTTCTTTGTTTGGAAAATGCCTGTTCTACACGAATAGACCATGAAGACCACTTTTGGTTTTAACAGTTTTCGGGACGCTTTCCAAATTCGTGAGGTATCGCGGTATTATCATTATGCGTATCGAACGGAGACGTACTGCAAGTTAAGTGGTATTTACGTTCCAGACATTGGACAACTGTTGAAAACACCCCGTCTTATTCGTGTCCATTCTCAGTCTAACAAATCCTCGTCCGTATATTTCATCTGTCCCCAGCCATCCCTGTCCACAGCCACCTGTTGGCTTTTTATTCTTTCTCTTTCTCTTTTTCAAATAATCCTGCATCGAAAGGGTCAAACAGGTCAGCAAATGCTTCTGCCGTATAGTACCTGAAATAAGGTCCTTCATTGATGGGAAAGACTTTGTGATCCAGCGCAATACCTTCGCCAAGTCCCGGAAAAATTCCAATTACGGTTCCTCCGACAAAAACAAACGGTGTACCGACAACCTTTATTCCTGTTGATGCATCGCTCTGATACATTTTCGCGGTCAGGCTAGTGCCGCCCATGAGTGGACCCGATACAACTCCGGTTACAGTCCCGCAACCCTGAAAGAGAATCAATACTGCAAGCAATCCGACTATTGTAATACTCCGTTTTATCATTTCGTTTCCTTTTCTATTTTAAGCCAACATAAGATTTAGGTGTACTAATGAAAAAAGCAAAGGTTGCTCTTTATGACTACCTAATCCAGATCGCTTGTTATTTGGTTACCAGTACTATAATTTATTATATTATTCTCCTGATAATAACTTGTATATGTTGCTCATTTGGGCAA
The DNA here is from genome assembly GCA_964440175.1 of uncultured Verrucomicrobiota bacterium. GTDB lineage: Bacteria > Verrucomicrobiota > Kiritimatiellia > CAYTQP01 > CAYTQP01 > CAYTQP01. The sequence continues at coordinate 16,053 of CAYTQP010000010.1, read as the reverse complement.
CATAATCTAGAAATCGGCAGGGCTTCTTACACCCTTATCACTATCTTCCCTTTTTACGAACAGTGGCATAACTGGAAAGTTGTCCATATATGCTCTAAAATCTAGAGCTATTCCAAAGATGGTATATTGAAAGAGTTTGAACATAAAAGGCAAGCGAAAATTTAAGCCAAATTTAAAGTTAATGGATCAAATTCGTGAGGTATCGCGGTATTATCATTATGCGTATCGAACGGAGACGTACTGCAAGTTAAGTGGTATTTACGTTCCAGACATTGGACAACTGTTGAAAACACCCCGTCTTATTCGTGTCCATTCTCAGTCTAACAAATCCTCGTCCGTATATTTCATCTGTCCCCAGCCATCATTACGCATCATCCTGAGCGCGGCGCAGCAAGGTTGTGCAATTTTATTATACGGACATCATTGTGTCCAAAGCTCGATTTCCTTTTCTCTTGTTGAGACGTTTTTTGAATATTTTCTTTTCTTCGTACTCCACTTGATTTCCGTCTTTATCGATAGCAATAAAATGAACTTCCATTTCTAATGACTTAATATTCTCCCAAATGAAGGGAAGATCAAATCCTCCCGCAGGGAACAATACGCGGTCGGTACCAGTTCCCTTCTTTTTCTCATTATTCATTTTCGTGATGTTTAACGGAAGCGGTGGCTGCTTCTTTCCGTTTAGAATGAAAGTAGCAGATGCAGATTTAATCTCTTGAAAATGACCCCAGATAGTGAAATGGCAACGATAGGATTCTTTTCGGATCTCGGTATCGTAAATCAGCGGGAATATTGTTTTTGATGACGCTGTTCCACAAATAGGGACATAGACCCAAATTGAGTCATCTTCTATATTTCTTTTACGAGAACTCTGACAGATTTCATAATTTTTGTATGACGTAACGGCAATACATCCAGACAGGAGAAAAATCATCAGGATCAGGATTGTTGCTATTTTTTTCATATATTTTCCATGCACAATGATTACGCATCATCCTGAGCGCGGCGTAGCAAGCGACAGGTTGGATGCACTTGTTCTGCCAATTTATTCTGATGTTTTATAAGTAATATTTGTAATTCCTGCTTCAGCACATTCCTTCAAGGCTGCCTTCACTCTTTCGTGAGTGGTGGTATGGTTTGCGGACAAAAGTACATGATCTGATTTATTCAGGATTTTGGATATATTCTTCAGGTCGACTTCCTGTCCGATAAAGTAATCATTATTGGTGACAATGAGAACTCTGTCGCGGGATTGTGGAGCAGTTGCACAACCTACTAATGTCAAGATTAAGCTAAACAGTATGTATTTCATATTTTCTCCATGCAGAACGTTAAGCATCACTGGCAAGGGAAACGCGCTGAAAGGTTTGATATAACCAAACGATTTCGTCGCGTTTCCCGGAAGTGTCTCATTTTTTGCTAAAACTCAATGCGATCTCCCCTTTTTTCATACTTTTACTCTTTTTCCTGATCATGGTCAATTCTTATTTTTTACGCACTCTCTTCTTTGAGCGATCCAATGATGTTGCGAGGACTTTCAAATGCTCGTAGTTTTGTATCCGTTTAAATCCGCTCTCGTTGGCTTATATTTCTTCCGCATTTGCTTTGTCAGTGACTGCTATTTGCTCTATCTTATCCATTTGTGGGCTCCATCATTTCTTTGTTGGAAAATGTCTGTTCTACACGAATAGGCTGTGGAGACCACTTTTAAGTTTTAACAATTCTGGGGACGATTCCTCCCCATTAGCTGTAACGACCTTTCTTTAGAGGATAAAATCGAAACTGGCAGAAAGGAAAATATCAACATCATAAGGCTCTGGATGTAGCCTTCCTTTCAGTCGAATGTCGGGGGACAGGCGGAGAATGCGCATATTCAAATCAGGATACCAGGGGAGCAATATTCGAGCCTGCTGGCACAAAAACCCGGACATCAACACTTTTAGCATCACTATTCACCTGTCCTGCCGTGCGCCTCTATTTTATTGATTTGGCGCAACGGAATCCTATGAACGGCTTACCCCGGCGGTTCTCGCCTTTATTCCTGGCGGTTCCGCGCCAATAGGTTTTAATCGCGTCGCGGTTTTCATCCAGATAGGATCCACCGCGATATACGTGTGTTTCGCCTTTCTCCGGTCCCTGCGGATTCTTCATCGGCGAAACGGTGTAGTATTCGGAGTCAAAGAAATCGTACACCCACTCCGCAACATTGGCAGGAATATGGAGTAATCCAAAAGCGCTCGTCGGCTTCAACTCCGAACGGAAGTCATCCATACTCGCCTGCGGTGGCAGTGGTTTTTTCGCGGGCCAAGTTGTCACCGGCAGTTTTGTCCTGGGCGCGGATGGAGGAGGAAGCCCTTTCCATTTGTCAACCAGTTTCTGTTTCGGGCGCGGTTTTGGATTCAACACATCTATCTCGGAAGCCAGTCTGTCGCGACCGTCGGCGGTGTTGATGAATCGGCGGGCATCTTCCTCTTTCCCCCACGGATATATACGCCCGTCACTCCCGCGCGCGGCGAACTCCCATTCCGCCTCAGTCGGCAGACGTTTCCCGCTCCATTTGGCATAGGCGTAGGCATCAAACCAATCGACACCGACCACCGGATTGTCCCCATTCTTGAGTTCGGCATGCGACCAGCCGCTTGGCGTGTGGTCTTTCATCGGCGGAGCGGAAGGATGTTCCATGCTCGAATCTCCAGTCGCTTTGACATACTCAAGGAATTTGCGGTATTCATTGTTGCTGACTTCGCAGGTATCGATCAAGAAAGGATCAAGCTTAATTATACGCATGGGAAAAGCGGCATCTTTCGGCTCGGCATTTTCGTCACCCATCAGAAAGAACCCTCCGGGGATATAGCTCATACCGCGCTCAGTTGCAACAGTGGCATTCGTCTTCCCCGCTGAAGCGACGACATATCCCTGAACAATCTGTTTCTCCAGCCTGGTGATATATCCAAAATCTATGTTTTTGAAAAACGTGCTTATACCTATTTTCTTCTTCCCGCCAGTTTCAGACTTCACTACCCGCGAATTGAAGAAATGCAGAAACGCCGTCACCTCAGAAGCCGCCTCGTCAAAACGACCTTGTTTAATGACATACGGCACCTTCTCCGTCAATATTCCCGGCAGTTCGCGGGCGACATCACGCCGCTTCACCTTTAAATCTTCGTATTTTTTCCTGGCTTTAGGGTTGCCGGAATAGTTGTCGCTTTCAATGCCATCATACTTCGCTTGCATCTTCTCTATCGTCTGGGTGAGAAGATCAAACTGCTTAACCGCCGCTGCCACAGGCGGATACCATTCGTTCTGTATCTTCACCATCCCAAAGTTCACCCTTTGCAACTCGGCCTTAAACTCTTTGAGCTGTTTTTTAACCCGTTCGGTGTCTTTGTGTCCCTGACATTTAAGCAGAAACTCTTCAAAAAGAGCGATAGCCTGCTCATAACGCGTTTTGCTGTAACTCTTTTTCCGATTGAGCTGGAATCTGGAGAGGACGTTTGAAAAATAGGCGGCTATATCTAAAGGCAAAATCTCCACAATATCCTCTCTTTTATAATTACGCTGACTGGATATGTTTCCTCTCTTGATCTTAAGCAAAACAGATTCATCCGTCTCATTGATAATGAGCCCCCCCACGGTCTCCCCGCTCTTTAAACGTATCTCAACAATCTTTTCAGCCGGAACCAGCCTTTGAGCATTCGGCGACAATTCAGAGCGCTCAAGTGCCATAGATGAAATTGAAATCATCAGAAACAGTATAGAATATGCAAATATCTGTTTTTTCATTAAAAACTCTCCGTTAAATATATTTTTTAGTTCCAATAAAGAATGCCCAATGCTATCATAAAACGCTTCTATGATAAAAGAAACAAATCATTTTTAAAAGGATACAAATATGAATTCTACATCTTTCTGTTGCGCGGGCGCGAAAGAACGAAAGGAGATGATGGCAACCCTCGGGCTGTCATCATTCGACGGCCTCTACAAAGACATTCCCGACGATCTCATAAGCTCACCCCTGAACCTCCCTGAAGGACTCTCCGAACTGGAGATGTTGCAAAAAATCAGCAAACTGGAAAAAAATCACACGTGCGACCTGATAAACTTCTGCGGCGCGGGTTTCTACGACCATTTTATTCCTGCGGCAATTGATGCCATCACTTCGCGTGGCGAATTCCTGACCGCCTACACACCCTATCAGCCCGAAGCCGCGCAAGGTTCACTCCAAAGCATATTCGAATATCAAACCGCCATAACGCGATTGACGGACATGGATGTCTCCAACGCCTCCCTCTACGACGGTGGCACAGCCATGTTTGAAGCCATACTGCTGGCACTGCGCCAAACTCGTAAAAATCGCATAATCATCGATGAAGGTGTCAACCCAATCTATCGCGCCATGATCAAAAGCTATGCCGGCAACCTCAAAATTGACTGTGAGGAAATTCCCATGAGCGGCGGACTGGCCGACCGCCAGGTCATCAAACAAGCCCTAAACAGCAATACCGCCGCAGTGGTGTTGCAAAACCCCAATTTCTTCGGATGCACCGATGACCTCTCCGACATCATCGAAAACGCACACGCCGTCAAGGCTCTGGCAATCGTCTCCGTATATCCCCTCTCGCTGGGACTCCTGAAAACACCCGGCGAAATGGGTGCGGACATTGTCACTGGCGAAGGTCAGTCGCTTGGTATGCCGCTCTTATTCGGCGGCCCTTACCTCGGATTCATGGCCGTTCGCAAAAAATTGGCGCGTAAAATGCCCGGTCGCGTCGCCGGTATGACTGAAGATCAGAACGGAAAACGCGGTTTTGTGCTAACGCTCCAAACCAGGGAGCAACACATCCGCCGCGAAAAGGCCACTTCCAATATATGCACAAATCAGGCTCACTGCGCATTGCGTGCCATCATCTACCTCTCGCTGCTAGGCAAAGATGGACTGGTGGAGGTTGCGGAACTCTGCGCCGCCAACGCTGCCTGCGCATTCGAACTCCTCACCGCAATCCCCGGTGTCGAACCCGCCTTCAAACAGCCGTTTTTCAACGAGTTTGCCATCTCTCTGCCCACCAACGCCAACGGTGTCGTGAGTGCCTTGCTCGATCAAGGTGTCGCTGCGGGATTCCCCCCCTCCCGCTACTACAAAGATATGGAAAATATTCTCCTCCTCGCATTCACGGAAAAGAGGACCAAAGAAGAGATAAATGTTCTAGCGGCAAAAATTGAAACCGCTTTAGTATAATGAAAGAGACTGGAGTATCAATGAAACTGATTTTTGAAAAAAGTGTGAAAGGCAGACGCGGAGTGCGATTCCACTCCGTAACCGAAGATGCGCGGACCAAACTGGATAAACACCTCCTGCGTGCCACCCCCGCTGAACTCCCGGAAGTCCCCGAATCCGAGGTTGTCCGTCACTTCACCAACCTCTCCAGAAAAAACTTCTCTGTGGACACCCACTTCTATCCGCTCGGCTCCTGCACAATGAAACACAACCCGCGTGCCTGCGAAAAGGTCGCCACGTCACCGGGATTCGTCAACTTGCACCCGCTCTGGCCGCAGCTTCCCGGCGGTGAACACCTGACTCGGGGCGCTCTCGAACTCCTGTACAATCTTGAGCGTGCGCTCTCCGAAATAACAGGTATGGCGGAATGCACCCTCCAGCCCCTCGCCGGCTCAAACGGCGAATTCACAGGAACCGCCATTATGGCCGCCTACCACCGCATGCGTGGCAACAAGAAAACCCATATCATTGTGCCCGACTCATCGCACGGCACAAACCCCGCCAGCGTCGCCCTCGCTGGCTACAACGTCGTCACCGTCCCCTCCGACCAAAACGGGGTTATGGATATCAACGCATTCCGAACCGCCGTCAACAACGAAACCGCCGGACTCATGCTCACATGCCCCAACACAATGGGCGTGTTCAATTCATCCATCCGCGAAGTGGCAAAGATTATCCACGACATTGACGGTCTGATGTACTACGATGGGGCAAACCTCAACGCGATAATGGGACGTTGCAAACCCGGCGATATGGGTTTCGACCTCTGCCACCTCAATCTGCACAAAACATTCTCGACACCACATGGTTGCGGCGGACCAGGATCCGGTCCGGTCGGAGTATGCGAAAAACTGCGCCGCTTCCTCCCAATCTCACGCGTCGTCAGGACAGACACCGGTGAATTTTCGCTCGACTACGATCAACCCGAATCGATTGGCTACATCGCTCCGTTCTACGGAAATTTCGGGGTCCTCGTCCGTGCCTACGCATACATCCTGATGCTCGGTGGTAACGGCCTGAAAGAGGCTTCGGAGATGGCCGTACTGAACGCCAACTACCTCCAGGAAAAATTGCGTGCATACGGCGATGCCTATCAGTCAACCACAACCGGACGTTGCATGCACGAATGCGTCTTCAGCGGCAAGCCCCTCGAAAAATACGGCGTTCACACACTCGACATTGCAAAAGGTCTGCTTGATCGCGGTATTCACGCACCAACTATCTACTTCCCGCTAAATGTGGACGAAGCCATCATGATCGAACCCACCGAGACAGAGACCCGCGAAACCCTCGACCAGTTTGCCGAAATAATGGGAGAACTTGCTAACCTCGCAAAGACAAACCCCGCCGCCTTTAAATGCATGCCGGAAACAACACCAGTCGGTCGCCTCAACGAAGTTAAGGCTGCCAAAGATATGATTCTTGTCGCGAGATAACCAGGAACCCCGCACGTTCCCTGCCTCATCGCCAAAAATCATATCTCCGAACATTGGATACTATTCCCCCGCATTTATCCGAATGTTGGACAATTTTAAAACTGATTACCCAAGCGTTAAAACATTGAGATTTATTATTTTTAATCGTTTTTCGCATGAATTTGTGTTTTTCAGAGTGATTTTTCAGCAAAACTCGCTCGTTTCACTAATATTCCGCAATTACTTTAACCTGAACCCTATTTTTCCTATAGGGATTACGCAGAGCTTTTCCGTCTTTTCAGGAAGCTGCATCAAGCTCAACAAGGCACTGAAGCCGGATGCGAAAAACTTCAAAAGCTAAATGAATTCGCCGGAACTCACCTCCAACTCATCGAAAACCGCAAGATTCTGTTTATTTACCAGGTCTTAAGAGTCCGATTTTTGTCAAAAAATCTATACTCTTCTCCATTATAAAATCAAAATCGCCATCTCCATTTTCGGGACGAAAGAACGAACCGTTGAAAAATCCGTGATTTTTACCATCAAAGGGAATGAGCAGACAGATGTTCCCCTCCTCTTTCATAAGTTTTGTAAAACGTTTCACATTCTCGAACGGTACAGTCGTATCGGCTGTGCCGTGGAAAATGAGCGTGGGCGGTATGCCCGGGTGGACATGCTGGCATGGCGATATCTCGGTTTTTCGATCCTGTCCCACTTTTTTCATTCCATACCCGTTCTCCGTGGTATCGATTACCGGATTATAAAGTATTATAGCGTTGGGCAAGGCACTGACAGATAAATCCTCCCAATCTTCCTCGAACCCCTGAATAACACCAGTACAAGCGGCAATATGCCCGCCAGCAGACCCGCCAGCAGCGACAATGCGGGCGGGGTCGACACCCAGTTCATGGGCGTGACTCCTTATCCAGCGAACAGCCGATTTGCCATCCTTAACGCATTCAAAGGGGGTCGTTTTATGCGTCCCTGTCACTCTATATTCCGCTGACAATGCCACAAAACCAAGATTCGCAAAACCCTTAGCTTGCTGATAGAATTGTCTCGGAGTGCCGGTCATCCAGCCACCACCAAAAAAGAAAACTATCGCCGGGCGGCTGTCAGTCGGTTTGTGGTTTTCGGGATTGAAGACGTGAAGCTTCAGTTCAACCCCGTCTTTCCTTTTGTACGTCACTATCCTGCCCGGTGAAATTTCATCTTTAGCGAATACGGAACATGCAATCATCAGCATTAGCACAATCAACACTGCATTTTTCATCTGTCATCCATTCTTATTCTGTATGAATTATTAATATTTTCACCGATATGACACTTTCCACAAAAAAAGACCATGTGGTTTTGCAGACGGAATAAGCTCGTTTCTCACCCGCGCATTTAGAATATCATCCGTCTCTTCGACCGGAATACGACCGGAGCCAACACGAAGCAGGAAGCCGGCCAGACTGCGCACCATCTTGTAGAGAAAACCTTCGCTCACTGCAATTATTGTGAATTCGTTACCCTTCTTTCTGACATTGAGTTCAAGAAGATTGCGCACGGTATTCTCATCAGCCTTGCCACGATGTGAACAGAACGACTCAAAGTCGTGATGTCCGACAAGCCGGGCGGCGGCGCGGCGCATTTTGTCTATATCCAGCCCTCGCGAGAATTGCAGGCGATAGCGGCGCAAGTGGGGAGGAACGATACGATTGTTCCAGATAAAATAACGATACTCTTTTTTGACTGCGCTGAAGCGGGCATGAAAACTGGAACTGACAGGCGCGAGTGATGTCACGCGGATATCATCGTCCAGCAATGCGTTCAGACTAAGTTTAAATTTTCCCGGAGTCACTTTTGATGAGAGGTCAAAATGCGCCACCTGCGCACGCGCATGCACCCCGCTATCTGTGCGCCCACTTGAATGGACGCGGATTGACTCGCGGGTTATTTCGTGCAACACTCGTTCACACTCACCCTGAACCGTACACTGACCTGGTTGCACCTGCCATCCCGCATAGGCCGCACCATCGTAGGCTATTGTCGCCTTGTAACGTTGTGTCATTCCGCATCCAAACAGTTTTGCAAAATAATTTGGGCGGCGAGCTTATCGATCACCTTTTTTCTGCGCTCACGTCGCATATCACCCTCAATTAATACTCGTTCAGCAGACATCGTACTCATTCTCTCGTCCCACATCTCTATCTCAATATCAATATTTTCACACAGTTTACGGGCAAACTTTTCAACCTTCTCAACTGCCGGACCGCTACTGCCGTCCATATTTAAGGGGAGTCCTAAAACAATCTTTTTCACATTCCATTTTTTGCAAAGTTGCAACACCACCTCCACATCGTCACCTGCACGCTGACGGGTATGCACAATCAGCGGAGTCGCCACTATCTCAAGCTCATCACTTATCGCCAGCCCAATACGCTTGTCGCCATAATCGACACCGAGAACTCTGCCCATAACTAAAGCACCCCGCCATATCCACCATCATCAGTTAGTTTTCGCACCATCTCTTTTATGTCCTGGGCGCGGTCTTTCGGGCATACCAGTGTCACGCCGTCGGCCTGAATCACAACGAGATCGTTGATGCCTATCAGGGCTGTCAGGCGATTCTTCGACACGACGATATTTCCGTGCGAGTCGATGCTCTGTACATCACCAATCGTGACATTCCCATTGACATCTTCGTCTAAATGGTCGGCAACTGCCGACCATGATCCCAAATCACTCCATGCAAACATCCCCCTGGCAACGACGATATTATCAGCTTTCTCCATCAGTGCGTAGTCGATGGATATCTTCTCTAGACGCTCATATTCAATTCGGATATGTTCAATAAAATTATCCGTCTCTATGTGCGGTGCCAAGCGATCCATCATCTCCACCAAATGCGGTGTATATCGATTTAGACCGTTTCGCACTGTATTTGCCGACCAAATAAACATTCCTGCATTCCAAAGGTAACCTCCATTCGCCACATACTCGCGTGCCTTATCTATGTTCGGTTTCTCGACAAAGCGTTTAACCTTGAAGAATTCAACATTATCCCGTTTTTCATACACGCCGTCTGTTTCGATATATCCGAAAGAGGTGCTTGGCTCTGCGGGATTGATGCCAATGGTTACAATAAGCTCTTCGCGAGAGGCAATTTCAGCGGCTTCAATCAGGGTTTTTCTGAAGAGTGGCAGATTTTCCATGACCTGATCGGCGGTCAATATACAGAAGACCCCTTCAGGGTCGCGGTGTTCAACCAGCAGACAGCTCAACGCCACTGCCGGCGCGGTGTCGCGCCCCATGGGCTCGCCAATTATATTTTCGGGTGGAAGAGAGGGAGCCGCCAATCGCGAAGCATCCACCAGCGACCGATTTGTCAGCACCAGGATATTCTCAAGCGGAATTATATCCATAACACGCTCAACTGCCATTTCGAGCAACGTTTTCTCGCCCAGTAAATTAAGTAGCTGTTTAGGATGCGCAGCGGTACTGATCGGCCAGAAACGCTTCCCCTGCCCACCAGCCAAAATAACTGCATACATATGCGACTTCACAACTATACCTCCTTAACCGCACGCACCAGAGTGCCCACCCATTTGGCAACAGCCCTGCGACCATTGCTATTGTGACGTTCTTCATCAAATCGTTTAACTATCGCGCTACCGACAATAACAGCATCTGCCATTGTGGCGGCATCGGCAGCCTGAGCGGGTGTAGATATACCGAAACCCAACGCTATCGGCAAATCGGTGTGGCGGCGAGTCTCGATCAAAACATCTTTGGCTCCGCCGGCAATGCTCGCCTGCACTCCTGTCACGCCCGTTCGTGAAACACAGTAGACAAACCCGCTCGCTGTTTTCAGTATCCGATCCATCCTCTCCGGTGGCGTTGTCGGCGTTATCAGGCTTATCTTATCGAGCATGTTTTCGCTAAATGCGGCATCAAACGGTTCCGCCTCCTCGATGGGCAGATCCAGTAACAACAATCCATCAATCCCCGCCCTGGCGGCAGCCTTCATCGCCTTGTCAAAACCAACGGCATAAAGCGGATTCAGATAGCTGAAAAATATTATCGGCAGATCCACGTTTTCACGGATTTCCTGAACCGTATCGAGTATTCCTCGCCAGTTCGCGCCAGCCGCTAATGCCCGCTCCGCCGCCGCCTGATTAACCCGTCCGTCTGCGATAGGATCCGAAAACGGAATGCCCAGTTCAATCAGATCAACTCCAACATCCGCTAGACGCTTAACCATCTCCACCGTTCCTGACAATGACGGATCACCAGCCGTGATATAGGCTATAAACCCTTTCTCTTTCCGCTCCCGCAACTTTTCAAATCTCTTATTTATACGCATTCTCATCTCAAGCCTTCGCTTCGCTCCATTTGCAGGCAACCATTCACCCATTAAATTCCGCGAATCATCAATTTAACAGAAGCGAAGAGGGCGGTCAAGGTTGAGTAGCGCAAGTTTGATGCGAATTTGGCGGAGAAAAGCATAAAAAGGATCATCGTCATTCATCGGTTTGTCGCCCAGCGTGTATCTGAAATCAACGCCCGAAATACAATTATCCTTCAAATGTTTAAATACCTTTTTGATTGCGTTCTTCTCGCAACCAGTCATAACACGCTATTCATGACATCTTCCGGTTCGGAGACACGCTTACTCGCGACACAAGTTGCCATCCCGCAGGCATACACCCCATGCCGACTCAGTCGGCAGGAAATCCGCCTGGAAGCCGTCTTCACGAGGTGCGACACGAGGAAACCATCTCGTTGTCACTCGCAATGATGATCGAAGAAGCCTCAGTATTTCATCAATCTTGAAAAACAACCAAACACATCAACGCGATGACCATCTCCCATGGATGAAACCGGGCACACTAAATGATATCAATTATAATGTCCTCATCGATAACATCCTCATCGACATCTATTTCGATTTTTTTGAGGGCACCTTCTTTGTACGTCGGCAAAAACCGATAATAGACCTGCAAAGTCAGTGCTCCCAGAGATGTTGTGAACGCCGGCCCCACTACCCTCTCGGAATGACCTTTTTTTACCATCGTCGGCGGATCCCAATGCCCGTCTTTACTTTGATTCTCTATATAAGCCGGAGCAAAATCATTGTTCCATTGTTTCCATGTATTCCCACCAGAATGAAACTTGGCCTGTGTGAGGTAGTACCACTTATACATTGCCCAGGTACCCTGATTCGGTTCCCACTTGCACTGCTCATCCTTCATATTTTTTATGGCACCGAGAACCTGATCGTCGCGACCGTGCCCAATCAACTGAAGACAAAGAGCCCCCATCGAGGTGGAGCATTGTGATTTTCTGGAATTCGAATATCTAAAATCACCGCTCTCCATATAATTAGTCTTCAGGTCTTTGGATGCCTTCTTGATTGCATTCTTCAATCCATCCACCTCACAACCAGCCATAAACGCGGCCTTCAGAGCCTGAATCTGCCAACTGGCAACCGAGGTGTCACGCCGGCCACCCTTGCTGTATTTGTAATCCCAACCGCCACCCGCCTGCTGCCCTCGCACTATCTTCCGCACCGCACCATTCATGACCTCTTCCAGATAGGGGATACGCGTCAACGCATAAGCCTCGCTCATCGCGTAAGTTGCTATCCCGTGGGCATACACACCATGCTGATTCAGTCGGCAAAAAGCCCCATTGGAACCCGTTTCTTCCTGACGGGTGCGGAGATACTTTATCGCCAGCTCAACAGTTTCCCCGTACTTTTCAGACCCGGTAGTCTCACCATGTGCCAAAAACGCCAATAGACCTATGCCCGCCATCGCGACATAATGCTCCTCGTTTTTAAACTTACCCTCAGGCTTCCAGGAACCAGCTCTGTTTCCATCCTTAATCTGATGTTCCTTCAACCAGTCAAGTGCCAGAAGCACCGCCGGCTCCGTATATCGCCCCCATTTGTCGGAATATTTGTTTAGACCATCACGACGACCACTGCTGGAACGACTGGCAAACAAATCTTTCAGAACCAGCGGACCGTCAAAATTGGTGTCGACCTCAAGTTCAGTTATATCCATCTCCGGGGTATCCTCAAACTGGCTGGGATCAGGAGGCGCATCTTCTAAAGGTGGCTCAATATCCTCCATTTCGTTAACATCTTCAAGCTCATCAAGCACCTCGTCGAGCTTGTCAATATCGACCATCTCCATCTCCACCATCTGAACAGTAACGTTGGCATCGCTCTGATGTTTGAACACCAGCAATTTTATCAGCAGAATTACTATGATGATATGTAGAATCACCGAACCTGTCGGTCCCCAAAGGTGATCAATCACCTTACGCATATGTTTATCAATCTCCATAACTGTCTCCCGTGTTTACTGAACTCCAATTATTTCGTACTCATAACAGAAAGATTTTTCAATCCAGCCTGTGCGCAACGATCCAATACTTTCACCAAACGCTCATGCTGTGACGAAGATGAACAGAATATTAAAACCGTCTGATTCACATCATACGATGCCAGCTTTGTCAGAGCCTTTGTCAGAGCCTCCAGGCTTAACGGTCTGTCGTTAATCGTGTACCCATCATAGAAAATAGCTATTCTGAGAAGATCTATCTTTTCCTGCGGTGGCTCTTTCAACTTCTTGTCGGGATCTGGACGATAGACTTCAAGATGGGTTTGAATATCTTCCGGCTTGAGCGTGACAAGAAAATAGATCAGCAACTGAAACACCACATCAATCATGGGTGTCATTGGTATCTCCGCCGCATCTTCCTGCGCTATCATTTTTCTTCTTCGTTTAAAGCTCATAATCAGCTCCCACTTTCTTTTTACTTGGCTGGCTTGGCTTTATCCTTGATGGCCGCAAACTGCACCTTCCAAATGCCAAACTTCGAGCATATCTCCATCACTCTTTTGATATGCACATGCCGTGTTTTCCCGTCGCCGCGAATAACCACAGGCATCGGACCATAGGCCGCCACCGTCTTTTTCATTATCGCCGCAAATGTCCCTTCGGACATATAGGCGTTGCCCATGCGAATATCGCCACGACTGTTCACTTCAACTATTATTGTGCGCGGATCCTTCTCTTCAACGGCCTTGCCGTGCGGCGCCATGGTCAATTTTATGCGCTCATCGAACTGTTTTTTGTCCAGATCAATGGTGCATACAAAGAAAATGATCATCTGGAAGACGATATCAATCATCGGTGTCATATTGATGCCACCTTCTTCCGCTCCGAATGTTCTCCGTTTTTTAGACATTTTCAGTTCCTCTCAGACAGTTCGAAGCCCTATTACTCTTCGACAACCTCGACATTGCGCAGGTTCTTTATAAGATCCATTGTCATCCCTTCCATTCCGAGAATGATCGTAGTGGCTCTATTTTTGAAAAAGTAGAAAAATCCCACAGCAGGAACCGCAACGGTCAATCCTGCGGCCGTCGTGTAAAGTGCCTGTGAAATATTCAGGGCCAGGGCGGCGGTCTGACCGGCACCCGCCTGCTGAGTCGCCAATGTCGCAAACGCCAGAATCATACCCTGCACCGTTCCCAGCAGACCGAGCATAGGCGCAAGGTTGCCAACCACGTTCAGATAGGTAACGCGTTGCAAAAGACGTTCGCTCTCCATATCCGCAGCCACACCAACAGCGTCCTGAATGGCCTCAAAACCTTCCTGCACATTGGAGAATCCCGCTGAAAGTATACTGGCCAGCGGAGAGACATCTTCTTCGCAATATTCAAGGGCCTTCATAATATCGCCCTCCTCCATCGCGGTCTGTACATCGTTCTCCAGTGAAACCGGCGATATTTTTGTCTGGCGGATAGTTATAAACGAGTCAACCACCAGCGCGACGCACGCAATAGAACTTGCCAGAATCGCCAACCACAAAATAATGCCTAACGGTCCCGATTTCAGAACAACGCCAATAAAGGTCTGATCCTTTTCTACATCTGCAGCAGCCTTCTTCGCCTCATCGCTGAGTTCCATTCCTCCTTTGCCGGCATTCGCCTTGTCTTCTTGCGCTATCGCCGCAAGAGGGACACCCAGCGCCGTAAACACTATCGCAATCAGCAACATCCATTTCAACGCTCTCAAGATCATAATTATACTCCCTTTCTACTATCATTTTTTGTTAATCTTCAATATCTGTGTAAAAATAATTAAAGTTTCTTTCTCGCCTTCGCCGCATAAACGCTACCGGGAAACTGCTCCACCACTGTCTTGTACCAAATCTTCGCACGCTTGTCCCTCAATTTCTCCAACGAAACCGCAACTTTATACGTCGCCTCCGGCAGAACTGCGTCTACTTTTTTGAAAAAATAGACTGTTCGCAGATAATCCTTGGCGGCATCCTTGTAGCTTTTCTCCGACATCTTAATATCGCCGCGCATCACTTGCGCTCGCGCCGCCGATTCACGACCCCCGGTCTTTATCATCTCGTCGAGCTTCTTCTTCAGCTTGCCCATCTCTTTGGTCTGAAGCAACAACGCACAATAAGCCGCACTAATCTTGTCGTTATTCTTCATGTCGGGACTCCGCGCATACATATCCTCATACGTACCTATCGCCTTCCGGGGATGCCCCTGCTCTTTATAGGCTTTCGCGAGATACGGCATGATCTTGATGTCCCAGCTCAATCCTGAATAATTTTTGACTATTTTCTCCATAGTTCCTATTGCCGAATCATATTTACCGGCATTAACGGCACGTACCGCTACATCAAAAGCCTGCGGTTTATCCGCTACGGCAAGTTTCACCTGATCTTTTGTGAACGTCATCTTATTGCTGTCTTTGGTAAGCACAATATCGCCGTTACGCATTTTTTTAATACCGGTGCCCACATACCGCTTGTTACTTTTCTTTAATATAACATAGGGGGCCGCGAACGCCCAACTGGAAATCAACACCAGCAATAGAACAAACGCCGTCAGACATTTCACATCAACCACTCTTCTCGTCATCTCATATCTCCCGCACTCTCAAATACACCGTCACCTCTTCAACAGCACCTTATTGTAATTTCGCCTTTTTACGTATATCTCTAACAGCGTTAACCCTCTCGCCTTTCGGGAAATCATGCAGGTATTGACTACACGTCTCCACAACATCTTCATTCCTGCCGAGTTCAACGTACAACTCTATGCTCTCAAACAGACTTTTTTCCAGTAATCCGCGCAAAATCTCATCCTTCGTATCAGGACTTATGGAGAGAATTATGCGATAGAACGCACCCAGTGCCTGCTTTGAATTTCCCGCCGCTCTGTGTATCAACGCGAGCTGATAGTCAGCTTGTTTGAGCAAAACCGGGTCTTTAGAAAATTTAAACACATCCCGAAGAGCCTCGCGGGCAGCACCGGTCTCTACCGCCGCCAAAAGA
>CAYTQP010000009.1:0-40084 GCA_964440175.1 uncultured Verrucomicrobiota bacterium | reverse complement strand
ATCTTCAAACCCTAATTTATTTCCAGCATACGAAAATGCTTGGCATGGGAAGCCACCTGATAAAAAATCGATATTTTTATATACACTAAAATCTATTTTACTTATATCTCCTTCAATAACATTCCATTCTGGTCTGTTTTTTCTTAAGGTTTCACAAGCATCTTTATCTATTTCATTCAATGCAACAGCATTAAAACCTGCTTTTTCCAGACCTATTGCCAATCCACCTGCACCCGCAAATAATTCAATAGATCTGTATTGTTTTATTGGTATTATTTTTTGATCTTCATCCCACTTAGACTCGATCATTGCCTTTACCTGGGGAAAATTAACTAAATCTGATAAGGCATATAGCCCATTTTTTAATGGCTTTATTTTTCCATTCCTTTTCCAAGTTTCAACCGTTCTTTTAGATACAGACATAATATCTGCTAATAATGATTCAGAAATAAATCCTTTAGACATTAAAATCACCAAAACCTTCATATTTTTCAAAGGACAGTAAGTAGAGGCTTTTAAGTAAATTTGGGGATATTTGCTCCAATTCGGTAAATACAGTATTTGAGTCATCATCAAGTTCTATATCAGATACAATATCCTCTATAACTTTTGGTAATTGTTCGCAAAGCTCTTTAAATGCTGACCTTTTACCTGTTACAAGTTCATAAAATTTATCAATCGAAACACGCCTTATTTTGTTATTGGAAACAGGGTTGCCATCTAAGCTAATATTCCAGCTAATATTTTGGCTATTTCTAGCAATAACTTCGACCAGCATACAAGTTGCAGCAGGGTCTTTTAAGAGTGTAGCTTGCATTCTCATATAAGTTTTTTGAGAAGATGATGAATTCATAGTGTTATGCTTGTTTTTCATTTCCACATAATAGTGTTTTTCTAAGTTGACAATATCATATCCTTTATCTGGCACACTCCAACCATCGCCAATATAATTAAAAATATTTTGGTGGAAATATCCAATATGATTGGTATTAGACTTGTCCATTTGTCTAACAATTTCACCTTCAATTACGTCCTTTATGTCTTTTCTGTACACCTTTGAATCAAAAGTCAATTTTATCGGATCAATAAGGTTTTTGTTGAATTTAGCTAAATCAACCTGAAACCTATATTTTTCTACCGTTTCCTTAGTATGACTATACAAATCCTCATTGCTAATAAAGCTGAGACCATAATTTTTCAAAAGAGACTCCTATTTTATTTTTTACACATAACGTTTAAATCAGGTGCGACGGTACGGCATCACTTGGATTTTTTTGTTAGCAGTATTTTCTTTTTCTTAATGTCCATATTCCAACAGCACCGACAGTGAGTAAAATAATTGATGATGCTTCAGGAATAACTCCGGCCGTTAACGGCGTGTAAGGTTCATCTTCATAAGCCCAACCTGCGACTAATGCATAATTACTAGGGGAATCTGGGGATCGAATGCGCAACCATCCATAATGAGGCTGATTGTCTATCGATATTTCAAGACCAATATAATA
This sequence comes from uncultured Verrucomicrobiota bacterium, assembly GCA_964440175.1. Lineage (GTDB taxonomy): Bacteria > Verrucomicrobiota > Kiritimatiellia > CAYTQP01 > CAYTQP01 > CAYTQP01. Next base: position 38,579 of record CAYTQP010000009.1, on the reverse strand, counting down.
TTCGTGTGAATAGGAGGGATCGGGTGTTGAAATGGTACCGTTTGACACCATCATTGTCACAATTGAATAATAACCTCCACTCCCCCAAACTTGATCAGATTCACCAATAACAGCATCTTTTAGTAAATCTGATGAAGTAAATAGATTTTTACTGCGACCATAATTATAACCCAAAATTCTGGTTCCTTCAGATATGAAAAATCCAGCACCTCCAAAATCCGAAGTAAAGGTGATGTTATCACTTCCATCATTATTTAGATCCAGTTTGAATTCACTTCTTGAATTAAAATTAGAGCCATAATCAAGAAAAATTGGAATAGATGCTGTTGCCCAATCTGTAATTATTTCGGGGAAAGCATTGTTTGCTATCAACAAACTTAAACTAGCATATAGAAGCGTGAGTGTTTTCATAATTATTTCTTGTTAACGATTATCGGGTGACTTTCGGTACGCATAACTTTGAGCTCATTGACCAGCGTTTTACCGTAAAGCCCACCCTCTGGTTCGTAAATAGTTAATTAATTCATAAGGTGACAATTTAAACCCTCGCTTCGCTAAAGTCAAAAAGATCTGGAAATTTTTTCGTGTATTTCGTGGTTAATTAATTTGGTCGCCCGGTTTGGTTTCGTTTCTTCGACCTGAGTTTTCGTTGTTTTGTAACAAGCACCTTGAGTCCCCGAATGTCTACGTATGACCTGCTCGGGAGCCAACCGTTGATTTTGCCGAACCGTGTTTACTGAGTAGGATTCATGCGCTTTGTTCGGAAATCGATTACAGCTTTCCCTCATTCACAGCGACTCGCCCCGGATCCAGATGGATCGTTAGGTTAAGTGATGCCTGCTTACCGGTAGCGGTGCTCTTCTTGTAGGAATTCAGCTTCCGAATACATTCGTCTACGGCAATATTGAGTTTTAGGGCTTTCTCAAATGTGAGATGAATGTTGAGCACCTTTGGACGGTAGAGCCTTTGGAGATGCCGTTGTTGATTACCAATGACTTACGTACGCAAGCGAGAAACTTGAGCCAAGGGGGATGCGACGTTTGCGGTTGTTTGCTGTCTATTTCTCAAAATTACGTTACGCTTTCGATAAAGCGGTTTTGCTCTTCAAGGAGTTCTGTCACGCCTTTCTCTGCGAGGGCGAGCATATCCTGCATCTGCTCACGTGAAAAAGGTGTCTCTTCGGCGGTTCCCTGAATTTCAATAAATTTTCCAGAACCAGTCATCACCACATTCATATCCACGTCAGCAGCGGAGTCCTCTTCATAGCAGAGGTCGAGAAGAGCCGTATTATCGCGCAACCCCACGCTTATCGCGGCGAGTGAATCGGTGAAGGGGTCTTTTTTGAGTATTCCCGCCTTGAGCCAGCGGTTCACCGCTATTCGCAACGCAACGTATGCGCCGGTGATGGACGCGGTTCTGGTGCCGCCGTCGGACTGGAGCACATCGCAGTCTATCCAGACGGTATTTTTTCCAAGTGCCGCGAGATCGACAACAGCACGCAGAGAACGTCCAATGAGTCGCTGGATTTCGTGGGTGCGACCACCGATTTTCCCTATAGAGGACTCGCGTGTTCTCCGTTCTGTGCCGGCGTAAGGGAGCATTCGGTATTCGGCTGTCAACCAGCCGCCTGCGACTTTCTGTACATACATCCAGCGTGGTACGCGTTCTTCTATGTTTGCTACGCACACAACGTGGGTGTTCCCCACCTTAATTGTGACAGAAGCCGCCGCCGAGGGTGCAGGTGAATTGCTCCACTCCACGGGTCGCAACTCATCGGGTTTGCGTCCGTCAATCCGTACATCTTCATTCATAGCCGCCATCCAGACATCTCCAATTGTGAACTCTTTATGATATTTCCGCCGTTTTTTGGTCATAACCTGACACGCGATTAATAGAAGAAACGCAGTCCCACCTCCAGAGATGCACGCTCGCTTTCGTATTTGCTGTCCGAAAAGAACACATCTGCTGTTGCGAGAGTGTAGTTGAGGGAGGTGTCAATGGCGATATCCTCCAGAATAAAAAACTTGCATCCGAGCGCGAAACCCAGTGTTCCCGCAGCACTGTTTTCGGCAGCGTCGTTGTTGTAGTATCCAAATTCAACCCCGACATACGGGGTGACATTTTCCGCTGCCATAAAGTGATACTCTGAAAAGGCGGTAATCTCATACTGGGTGCTATCTTCCATGTCAAAAACCGATATCCGGGGTCCGAGTTCAAGTCCCTCAACCGTGAAATATCCATAACCAAGAGTGAGTTCTTTGGTGTCTCCGGCAGGACCGCCCCATTCCAGTGATCCGCTAATCTGAAGCTCCTGAGTACCCTCGGTCAGTGGCCACATCTGGGCACTGGCGAACAGACTCGAAATAAACAGAACAAAAATTGAGCTCGATATATATCTCTTCATAATACTTTCTCCGTGCGTTAGTACGCGCTGACAAACACGCTTTTCGATTTCTTCAGCTCTCTGAGAGTGAATTTCTAACGTTCCGGGTTTGCGCGCGCTATGAAACTTAAAAGAACCTGAACATCGGGAACGAAATCTACAGCAACAAAACCTATTTTGCAAGAGAGTAATTCGACTGCGATAAAAAAATGGAGCGAGCGAAGGGATTCGAACCCTCGACAGCCACCTTGGCAAGGTGGAGCTCTACCGCTGAGCTACGCTCGCTCTTTCATTGAAAAGCGGGGACAATGTCGCAGATTTTTCCAGGGATTGCAAGTGCGTTTGAAATGTTTTTATCGTCGCGAACGTACTAACGAGGCAGGTTGTCGCTACTTGTTTCTCATACATAGCTGTGCAGTGCGCTGGAGAGTTTCGGGTACAGATTAACGATCAGGAAGGTTGCGAGCAGGGCTGTAAACGCCAGCAGGTGGACAAGATTTACATAACCACGGAGTTTAGAACTTTTTCTGCAATGGAAATATATCAGGTAGAGTGTCCAGGTTATCAGTGCCCAGACCTCCTTAGGATCCCACGACCAGTAGTCGCCCCATGCCTGATTGGCCCAGAGGGCGCCGGAGAAAAGTCCGAAAGTCATAAGCGGGAAGGCGAGACTTATGAGTTCGTAGCTACCCTTTTCAAATTTTACGGTGTGCGCACTCCACTTTGCGGTTAGCCTTGTGGCAAACGTCATCAGCAACAGAATGAAGGCGATCAGGGCGAGTGAATATGAGATCATATACGCTGCCACATGCGGAACGAACCAGGGCGACTGGAGTGCCGGTGCCAGACGCCAGAGAGTATTGGTTTTAAAAAGAAGCGCAGCACCCAGAGGCATTCCGCCAGCCAGTGGCAAAAGTGGGGTCAGCCAGCGTAGTCTGTGTCTCCCCGCCAGCACTCCGTAGAGTGGCATAGAGACGCAACCCATGAAGACAAACACGTGATACATGCTCTTGAATGGGGGTTGTCCGGAGGAGACCCATTCCTGCCCGACCAACGCGCAGTTTATGACCCACGCGACGACAAAGAACGGAATAAAGAGTTTCCGCCTGCGCAAAAAATACAACACGGCGGCGGTAAAATAGAGAATTATTGCGGTTATGACGAAGAAGCTCATATTACACCCCTCCTTTTCGAACGTAGAAAAGAAAGGCTGTGCCAATGATGATGGTGTAGAATCCGGCAACGGCGAGGTTGTTGCCTGGATCACGGCGAATGGTGAGGGTTACGGAGGACTTGGTTCTTCTATCGTATGAGTTGAGATAAACGCGCCAGCCGTTGAGAACGAAAGGGTGATTGATGGAGAGCGTCTTTATCGTCTTGCCCGCATCTTTGTCGGAGATCTCCATCTCTGCGAAATACTGACGTATAACCGGTGGAAGAAGTTTAATAGAGTATCCATTGGACAACTCTCTCTGCCCGGACCATGGCGCGGCATCGGAGAGATCAATTTGCATGCCATTTTTGTCAATGAGGCGAACGGCAGTGTAGTGTCCAAACCCGGAATCCATATCGACATTGAACCCCTTAACCACTGGAAACGAGTAGAGCATATCAGGAATTTCATTGGCAATCTCTTTGCTTGAGGAGTTTAAAATTGAGCCTTTTTCGTTGGCGGGTAGTGAGAGTAGCGCCTTCCCGGAACTGGTGGAGATGCGCAGAATGATGCCTGGACGCAAGGGGAGGTGGCTTTCGGCGTAGCGTTCGTTTTTCATCATCTGCGGAAGGTTGTTGTAGATGCGCACGACTCTTATTTTTCTGCCATCCGGCAGGGTTGTCTCCTCTGGCGGATTATCGAGATCGATGCGTTGCCACTCGTTGCTGTTTATTTGAATCATGAGTTCGCGGCGACCATCGAGCGAATAATCTGTTATCCGTGCAGTATGCGACACCTTCTGCACCTCAAAAGTTCCAGTCTCTCTGCTCGATAAAACATTTTCCCCCCCTGAGATACGCAGTGTTTTAACGAGCTTTCCGTCCTTATAGAGTTCAAAATCGGGCGGATAATAATCGATCTTGAAATCACACAGTTTCATCTGGAACCCAAGATTGATTATTTCGCCATCCGACATTTGAATATATTGAAGAGGTGACGAATCACTAAACGCGAGATCCAGCGTTCCCATCTTTTCCCAGCCAAATCCTATAAATCCCCCCAGCAGAACCATAGCCACACCAAGATGAGTGAGAATAAACGATGCCCGCTGGATTTTTACGACGCGGGGACTCAAACAGCAGAACAGCAGGCTGATGAACAGAACACCCATTACAAGAATGAATATCGGTGCAACAAAAACCACTCCTTGTCCACCGCCGCGTGCGGGAATCACCCCTGCCAGCATCAAAACAACCAAAATGACCATCACCCCCACAGCAAATGGGAGTGATATCAATTTTCGCCACACTTTACGCACTATTCCAGCATTTCTCATACGCAAACACTATACACGCATAAAAACAAACCGCAAGTTCGCATATCGTCGAGGTTTATCAAAAAGTTAAATCGACTGCCGCAACAATATTTCGCCCGGGTTCATTCACACCTGATCCATGGATGCGGTAATCCGCGTTGGCAACATTCTCCAGAGCGATGGAGAGCGAGAGGTTTGCGGAGTGGTTCCATCCGGCGCGAATGTCATATACCTTGTATCCGGGAGTGCCCCCAGGCGGGATGCGGCTACGATCCGCCTTATCTCTGGAAGAGAGTTTGTCGGCCTTTGCGGCAACACGGCATGAGCACTCGGCCCAATATCGTCCACCGCGTTCCCAGCGCAAACCAAACCGTCCGCTGGGCGGCATTAAACGGTCTATGTACTCTGTGGTGAGTTTGGCATCTGAAGTTGGATATGTCTCAACCCGGCCATCTATCCATGTGAATGCGCCAAAGATAGAGAACTCTCGCCAGAGACGGCTGCTTCCATCAACTTCAACCCCTTGAATATAACCGTCACCGGCGTTTTTCTTGGTCACTTCAAATTCACCGTCAATCTCACGACCTGTCGGCACCCTTACGATCATTCCGTCGATATCCGTGTGGAAACAGACCAGTTGAGCCGAGAAACCCGGAACTCCACCCTTCAGTCCTATCTCGTATGAGACAAAGTGTTCCGGGTCAAGACTGGACGATGGGGTCTCGACCTCATCGCTTCTGGCAGAATCAAAGCGGGTGAGATCTGACAAATTCGGGGTGCGGAAACCTTGCGATACACCGGTGAAGATGTTCCATGATCCACTGTCATTGAGCGAATACAATATCCGTGCGTTGCCTACAATATCATCCCATTTATCCGAAACCGACATTTTGTTGCCGGTTTCCGGATTTTCAACCGAATCAGCGTCAGCCTGTGCAAATTCGCACCTTCCTCCCATGATGAGAGAAAACGCTTTACTGAACGCTATCTCGTCCTGAATATAAACACCAAACGTGTCGTAAGTGGCATCATCGGCGACAGGACCCTGGATAGAACGACTCACAACCGCGCCATCGGAATTAAGGCTCTTTTTGAAGGAATCGACCTCGTCGTGGTAGAACTCGGTTCCGCAAGCCACCGTTCCAAGTGAAAATTCGGACTTGAGCATGAAAAACGCGCCGACTGTTTTTACATCAAATCCCTGAATGTCATGTCTGTTTTTTTTGCGGAGTCTGTCTCTTTCTTCAGAATTAACGTGCAAAGAAACGCCGGCGTGTATCTCCTTCGCAATACCGGCGGCATTGAATCGGTGATATTGCAGATACGTCAAATCCCGGTTCTGATCAAAAACACGGCGGAGATCGCTACCGCAGGATAAGCCTTTCCAGTCAATACCGTAAACCGTTTTATGTGTTCGCCAGGCATCGTTTATGTCAACGCTTTGATGTGAAAAAACAAGAAATGAATCATCGGTGATGAAATATTCCAGCTTAAAGTCCCAGTCGATCTCATCGTAATCTGTCTTCTTTTGAGTTCCGACATCTTTGCCACCCTTCATCTCGCCAAACTTCTTAACACTGCAACCCAGAGTCAGTGCCAGATTATCGGTTAATCTACTAATGGTCTCGCCGCGTACGATCTGTGAATTCTCCGCACTTCCATAGCGGTAGTAGAGATGTCTATCCCATTTGCGGTTCGGTCTGATATCACCCACTCCCCGTGTCACAACATTTACGCTTCCTCCTGCAGCGTCACTGCCATAAAGCACGGAAAAGGGTCCGCGCAAAACCTCAATGTTGCGGATACTGAACGGGTCCACTGTGTTCCAGTACTGATTTGGACCATCCCTGAAAACGGAGTTGTTCAAGCGGACTCCATCGATAAGAAGCAGGTTGCGATATCCGGTAAACCCCCTGATGTACGGAGAGCCCTGAGCATTCCCGGTCTTCTGTACCATTGTGCCGGGCATATTTTCAAAGGCATTGGGAAGTGTTTTGATCGCCCTCTCCGTGCGCAGGGATGTGGCGGTGAGCAGACTGGTAGCGTGTGAGACATTTTTCGCCACGCCTTTATCGCGATTAGCCGTGACAACCACTGCGGGCATAACTATCTCTGTTTTCTCGATCCGGTTGGTCGAATACTCCGCGAATATCACCTGTGCGCCACTGAAAATCATGATCAAACACAATGATATCAAACTATATCTATTCATCCAAAGCTCCCTTTTTTCACACAAAAACCACGACATTCGTATATCAAAATTTTCCTGTTATAAAACAAATTTTCAGAGGAATTTCCCTCGTCCTCTTCAAATTAAGCTCCTCGCAACAGGATCTCGTCCGCGAATCCCGTCATCAGCTCCGAAATTTCACGCAGACGGGTGGAACTGGTTCGCGGGAGAGCCCTATAGAGTGCTTCGGGTAGTTTATCGCGAGGGACAAAGGCCTGTAGCGCGTAGCGTTTGGCGCCATTAATCATCTCCCCCACCTCACTCATCTGCTCATCTGAGTGGATCGTTTCTATCACGGTGGTTCTGAACTCGTAATCTTTTGCTTTATCGCGGATTAGATTAATGGAGCATATTATTTTGTCCAGTGCATTGAATCCCGTAAATTCGTGATAGGATGATGCTCCGATCTTGACATCCATTGCCACATAATCAAGCATAGGCAGACATCTCTCCAGCATTTCCGGGTTTGAACCGTTGGTGTCCAGCTTAACGTCGAGAGCGCAGTGTTCCTTAAAAAACCGAATCCAGTCGGGCAGATCTTTCATCAGTGTGGGTTCTCCCCCAGTCAGAACCACTCCGTTGACCCAGCCGCGCTTGAATTCATCACAGGCGACTGCTATTTCTTTACGTGAGAGTCCTACCGTCTTTCTGCCTGTCAACGCGACGTTATGGCAGTATCCGCAGGAGAAATTACATCCGCTCGCAAAGAAAACGGCGGCAAAATGGCGGGGATAATCTACCATAGACGGTTTTTCAAGATAGGCGTAAAAACTCATTTATCAACATTCCAATAAAGATGAGACCACATACTTCTGCGTAGATGTTACCGCCCGAGTGCCTCAGATAAAACAGCCCGCATCATCTTTGGTGTGATAACTCCGCTTCCTGAATAGTCGGTCTGAAGCCCCACATATTGATAGAGTTTCGATTTTCCGCAAATGGCATCGTGTGCGCCGGGGTTTTCGTTGGAGACGGGAACATACTCTCCCTGTTCATCTTCCCGGCGGCAGATCAGCAGGGCTGGAATTCTGGATGGATTCACACATTCCGCCTCTGAAAAACTGACTAGACCGGCAACGGTTTCGACATCACAATACTTTTTCTCAAAATCAACATACTCTTTTTTGGCGAGCAACTTGTCGAGTCGCTGATTTAAAGTGCCACATTTTTCGCAACCCGCCTTCCCGAAAACCATAATTTGATACTTTTTATTAGACATGACCACTCCCTGCGCTCACTTTTCTATCTAACCGACTGTCTTTTGTGAAATTTTTGCGGCCGCATTCTTCGCGCCACGCTCTTGATTCTCCTTGCCTGTCACCACAGCAGGGGATTCTCCCGCCTCGACAATTTTATACCGTCCTGCGTGCCGGGCGAGTAGTTCACCATATCGTTTAGATTTGTTCCAATTCTGAATTTTACTAAAATACCCCACCACACGGGTCTCGCCCACGACATTTGTGGAACCGCATTCGGGGCAGGTCTCCAGTAACCCCCTGGTCTGGTGATTGCAATCACCGCAAAATGTGAATTCGGGCGAGATGCAGACCTGCGCCGACTGTGTGCGAAAAAATATTTCCGTCATTAGATGAGCGATAGACTCCGAATCGGGTCTCTCTTCGCCAATAAAACAGTGAGTGATGGCACCCGACTCAATCATTGAATGATATTTGGCCTGCTCAATAATACGGTCAACCATGCTGACATCGGCATCAGCGGCGAGGTGAATAGAGTTGGTGTAATATTCGGCATCCTCCGATCCTTTGACAATATCTCTGGACTCTTCGGGAAAATAAATTATATCAGATTTAGCGAGACGGCGTGCGGCGGATTCGGCGGGGGATTCCTCAAGAGTGAACTTAAGATTGTGCTTTTTGGAGAAGCCCTTCGCTTTAGTGTGCATGTGTGCCACAATTTCAAGACCCAGCCGCTGTGCTTGACGGGAATGATGCAACTCTTGTCCAATGAGAAATTTAACCGCATCGTTCACACCAATGATCCCGAGAATGTAGGTGCAGCCTTCGAGGTTCACATACGGTTTCCCGTCATTGGCGGTCATTCCAATCTGCCAGAGCGGATGTCCCGGACCGCTTAGCATCTTGGCGGATCTTTTCTTCTTTTGCAAATGGGCATCAACTGCAAGCTCCATTGTGCGATCGAGTTCGCTGTAGAATTTTTTAAGTATGTCGCCACCCGTCCGGGACGCACGGTAGGCAGCCTGGGGAATATTGATGGTAACGTTCTGGAATCCGCAGAACCGCATACACTCCGGGTGTCGCAACATTCTGTTGTCGGATATAGTGGTGCGCAATCGGCAACAAGCTGAGAGGGTCACTTCATCGCGATCGAAAATGAAATATGTTGATCCGTTTTTGCTGGCAAGCTCGCAGGCATCCTTGTAGATGGCGTACTGCTCCGGATCCTCAAAGGTTTCATCCGAGACATGAAAATCGCATTTTGGAAACTCAAAAATACGTCCGTTGGCATCACCATCGCCAAAAACCTCAAGCATGGCGCGACAGAAATCCTGCGACTCCCGAATGTAATCGGCATAGGTTACAATCTTCTCCCCGCGCCCGGCGAGACACTCAGCCACGACGGGATCAAAGACAGTTCCCTCTTTCTCATCAGAAAGCTCTCTCAGCACCAAACGTCTGCCGTCACGGGGGTCATCATAATGCAAATCCATCAGTTTGTATCCGGCGGCATCGGTATCATCCCGTAAGACCTCTTCAAGTTCCACAATCGATCCATCCACACAGCGAAGCTGATAGTGTCCGCCTGGACCGATGGCGGGCACTTTTTTGAGATATTCCGGCACACCGGTGTGAATGTTAAAATCCAGAAAGAGCGTCTGCCCCCCCCGTGAAAACGCATTCTGCGAACCGTTAAAAATCAGTTCTTGAGCAATTTGCTTAAGCTCTCTGTGATTCATGCCCACCAGGAACGGGGCATAGAAGATGTTGATGTACGCAATGCCGAGAGCGCCGGCATAGTTGGCTTGCATAGATGCCAGAAAAGTGTTGAGATGTCCAGTCAGTACCGATGCGGAACGGGCGGGTTTGGACTCGGTGTTCAAATTGATCAATCCGGTCAAACCGTATTTTTTAACATACTCAATGGAGTGTGATGAACAGTAGACGCGAGTTGGGTATCCCAAATCATGAAGATGAATAGCACCCGTGTCATGAGCTCTCTTAACCTCCTGGCTGAAAATAGTGTCGAGGGCCCACTGCTTCAGTACCAGTTCGGCAATGCCCATATTAACCGCTTCGGGATTGTTGTTCACGATATTTGAGTTCTCGGTCGATTTGGTGCACATAAGGTTTTCGATAAAATCTTTCGAGATACGGTAGAGAGAGAGGTCCCGTAGCTGATGAGAATATCCACGCTCCGCGAGTTCATTATTCACCAGTTCACGAATCAATGTTGTGTTCACGGTGGTCATATTTGAGGCGATAATCCGGTTCTCCACGCTCTTCGCCACATTGATGGCCAGTTCAACCGATAGATCTGTCTTGTCGAGAATCTGTTTCACTATGCGTTTGCGATCCCACGGGAGATGTATTTCGCCCGTGGAGGATTCCACCAGCAGTAAACTCGCGTCGGTGACATCAATCTCATGGGAATCGTTACTACCGCGAACCTTAATATTGCGCCGCGCTATCTCACGTTGCTTGCGATAGCGTTTGTAGACCGCCACCGTTAAAGTTTCACCGTTCTCGGCCAAAAGAATTTCAACCAGATCCTGAACATCCTCAATGTGAGGAATGCGCTTGCCGTCTTCATCGGGACGAACAAAGAATTCGCTTTTCGGAGTTTGCAACTGCTCAACAACCTGCGCCGCGACCTTTGCGGCCAAACCCTCTCTTCCCGGTTCGCTATGCCTGCGAGCGACCTCATCAATTGCCCGCTTGATAGCCTGCTCAATCTTCTCTTCACTGAATGAGACTATCAGCCCCGACCTTTTCCGGAATCCGTCAAACCGTGTGTTTAACCGTTCTTCTTTCATTATTTTAATCCCCTCTTTTTAGCTAAGACCGACAGGTTACGATAATATTTTATCTTCTAAGTGTCTGGGCGGCAGCGACCATATTTGATAATGCGGGGATCACCTCCATCCAGGTTCTGGTCTTTAAGCCGCAATCTGGATTTATCCACATTTGCTTTCTATCCACAACCTGCAACCGCAACCTGATTTGTGATATAAATTCATCAATGGAGGGAACGCGGGGTGAGTGGATATCGTAAACTCCAGGACCAATCTCATTACTGTATCCAGTTGTCTTAAAAACATTCAACAGCTTGTTGCCGCTACGTGCGGTTTCCACAGTTATAACATCGGCATCCATGCTCTCAATGGTCTTGATGATATCATTGAACTGACTGTAGCACATGTGAGTGTGTATCTGGGTTTCGGGCAGGGCGGAACTGACGGTGTGCCTGAAGCTGGTCACTGCCCACTCTTCATAACCACATATATTCTCTCTTCTCAGCGGATAACCCTCTTTGAACGCCGCCTCATCAACCTGTATGATCTTTATTCCTGCCGCCTGTAGATCAGCGATCTCATCTTTCAACGCCTCCGCTATCTGCATCGCTATCGCCATGTGCGGAATATCTTTCCTTACAAACGACCAGTTTATGATCGTTACGGGTCCGGTCAGCATGCCCTTGAGTATTTTCTTCGTCTTGCTCTGCGCGTAGGCTATCCATTTTACTGTCATTGGAGCGGGACGAGCAATGTCATCATAAATGACCGGAGGTTTGACGCAACGACTACCATAGCTCTGCACCCAGCCATTGACGGTGAAATGAAAGCCATCAAGCATCTCTCCAAAATATTCAACCATATCATTGCGTTCCGGTTCTCCGTGAACCAAAACATCAAGTCCGATTTTCTCTTGAAATGAGATACATTTCTCAATGTAACTCTTTATCTCCGCCTCATATTCCTCCGCCTCCGTCACGCCTTTTCTGTAATCACGTCTGAGTCTTCTCAATTCCGGGGTCTGCGGGAAACTGCCGATAGTCGTAGTTGGCATCGGTGGAAGCTTGAGATTCTCCCTCTGAATCTCTGTCCTTTCTGCAAACTCTTTCTCCCGAACCATCGGAACAATATCAATGGCGGATCTTTTCTTCTCAGAAATAACACGGCTGGAACTCAGGCACTTTTCATAACACGTTTTTTCTCTACCGGTAAGTTCTTCAGAATCAAGAAGTTTTGCCGTCACCACTATTTCGTCCAACTTTTCACATGCAAATGAGAGCAGATTTTTCACCTCCGACTCTGGTTCATTATCCGTGCTGTACGGCAGGTGTAGCAACGAACAGCTACTCGACACAATAACGTTTTGTGGCCCCATCTTTCCAGTAATTGCCCGTAGCAGACCCACTGTGGAACTCATATCGGTCTTCCATACATTTCTGCCGTCGATAACACCGGCGATCAGCATTTTCCCTTTCAGCATATCCAGAACCTCAAGATTCTTCGGACCATAAATAAAATCGAGAGCGATACCCCATACAGGAGTGTCCGCAAGCACCTTAACAGCCTCCGCAGCGTGTTCAAAATATGTCGCCACCACAATTTTGATGTTGTCGCTCACCCCGCACAGCTCTAATGCCGAGTCCTTTAGTATGGTCAAAGTTTTTTCCGGCTGGTCTTTTACAAACAGCGGTTCTTCCAGCTGAATTATCACCTCATCATCAAGTTTGGATATCTCCTCGAAAAGCTCTTTATAAATGGAAAGCACGGCTTCAAAATATCTGAACACATCGCTGGCATCTCCGATGGTTTTTGAGAGAGAGCAAAATGTCACGGGTCCAATTATGTTTATTTTGGTTTTTATCCCCAGCTTCCGGGCTTCGCGGTATTCGGAGATGATCTTTTCAGCATTGAGCTTGAACTCAATCTCTTCACTTAATTCAGGAACTATGTAATGGTAGTTTGTGTTAAACCATTTGGTCATCTCCATAGCAGGGATATCGCGTGCGCCACGAGCCATCGCGAAATAGCGATTCAGGTCATCATCGATCTTCGCGAATCTTGCGGGAACGGCATTCAGCATCACCGCCGTATCCAGCATATTGTCATAATAGGAGAAGTCATTGGAGCTGATGTGTTCAATGCCCCTCTCCCTTTGAAGCAACCAATGTTTTTCTCTCTGCGCGACCGCAGTTTCATAAAGCTGTTCAGCGGTGAGTTTCCCTGCCCAAAACCGTTCAAGAGCCTTCTTAAGCTCACGGTGTTCTCCAATTCTCGGAAAACCGGTGACATACGTTTTTTTTGTCATTTTTTCTCCTTTTGTTTACACGACAAAATTCGATTCCACACTGTCATGGTTCTCGGACTTAGAGCTTTAAAACTCAATACCGTAGCGTGACTGCGCCTGATTCTCACAGGACTTCCCCATTATGCGACAGCAAGTTGCTTAACTATATTTTTCCTCCGGGTTTTTCGCCTTCTCTCGTCTGTGAAATTTTCACACTCACAATTCCAGCTTGACTCCAATTTGACCCAGTGACGTTGAACAGTACACGCGGAAAGTTCCAGTGTCAACTCTGAATCTGTGATTAGATAAAAACATTCTCCAAAATTACCCGCCAGGCATTCCAATCTTAATGTCAGCCTGATAAATTTATATGTTAGCGGTTGGCGGTTGACGGTTATATTTGCTAGCTTCTCCAGGACGTGACAACCTTGAACACTGGATTTTACAATGGAAACAGAATTTGAAAAAACAGTCGATGATTTGCGGAATCATATCCTGTATATGAAAGAATGTGGTATAAAGGGGGTAACGGTTGACCCGGGAAAACTGACTGTCGCAGGAGATGCCGGCGATACACCGTCTGCGCCGGAGTGCCATCTTGAGTCCGGCGGAACTCTTGAGGACATCAACGCACGGATCGCGGTTTGCGAGGCGTGTCCGCTCAGCAAAACACGCAACCGCACTGTGCCGGGGCAGGGCTGTTTGAACCCGGATGTCATGTTTATAGGCGAGGCTCCGGGTCGCGACGAAGATCTGCAGGGCATTCCTTTCGTGGGTCGGGCCGGGAATCTGCTCACACGGCTCATAACCAGGATGGGCTACACACGCGATGAAGTCTTCATCGGAAATATCGCCAAATGTCGTCCCACCGTTGATTATGAGATGACGAGAGATCGGGCCCCGACATCTGAGGAGATGAACGCTTGCATCCATTTTTTGAAAGAGCAGATAAAAGTGATTCGCCCGAAGGTTATAATAACACTTGGCAATGTTGCCATGGACGGACTGTTCGGCTTCACCGGTATCACGAAGCGGCGCGGCAAATGGCTTGAATACGAGGGTATCCCGACAATGCCAACATACCATCCATCCTATCTTTTGCGTGGCGGGGGCGATCAAGGAAAACGCTACTGGGAGGTCTGGGAGGACATACTTCTCGTTTTTGATAAACTGGGCAAACAGCCACCCTCATAAACGTCTGGGGTTTTTAAGGATTTTACCATGAACTCACTCTTCCTGCTGTTCGGAGCCGCTTTTCTGGTTGGGTTTTCGGGTGCGCTCATGCCTGGACCCGTGTTGACGGTTACCATCAGTGAGAGTATGAAGCGCGGATTCCGCGCTGGTCCACTGATTGTGCTGGGGCACGCCATACTTGAGTTCTTCCTTTTGTTGGGACTGGTTGCCGGTCTGAACGTATGGTTGCGGAAAGGGGTGATAATCAGTATTTTAGGTGTGGCAGGTGGGATTATTCTCTGCCTGCTCGGTGCGCAGATGATTCTCACCGCCCGCAAGGCGGTTGAACGGGCTCTCGGTGATCATGGCAACAGTGATGCCGCGAAAATCGGCGGACCAATTTTAGCAGGGATTATAACGAGTCTTGCTCACCCGTATTGGATTCTGTGGTGGGCAACCATAGGCTTACGGTTCGCCACAGACGCGCTTCGTATGGGCTGGCCCGGACTGTGTAGCTTCTATCTTGGTCATATCTCCGCCGATCTGGTCTGGTACTGCATTGTCGCCTTCGCTGTCGCTTCCGGCAGACGTCTATGTCCACCAAAGATCTACCGTGCGCTGATTGTCTCCTGCGGTGTTATCCTGATCGGAATAGGAGTCTTTTTCTTTGTGAAAGGCGTGGGATACTGGCTTTAACCTAAATTCGGCAGTTGAATCCAGCGAATATGCACAATCATTTTGGTCACAACGGAAACCACCAATTCTACAAAAAAGATCGACGGTGGACACGGGCTGACTTCCGCTTTTATTTGGGCTTGCATAATTGACGGAGTGTGTGTAAGTTGACCTCATATTTGAATATTAGGAAGAGAATCTTCAGGAACGGGTGACCTCTTGGAAACAAGGGGAATTCCTAACCGGCGGTGGAAGCCCGCGACTCCCTTTTGAGAAGGGACTGACACGGAGGGTCCGAGAGGGCTGTCCCGTGGCCGACAGTTAAAGTCTGGATGGGAGAAGATGCGGGCGGCAGGTCGTCCGCGCACCTGGAGATATCCCCTCCGGGTTTTTTTATTTGGAAAGGCTGGCAGTGAGATGAGTGTTAGAAAATCGTTGAAGAGCAGTGTGAAGGAGGTGCTGAAGGCGTTTGCGGATGGCGAGATTGTGATTGTGGTAGATGATCACCGCCGCGAGAATGAGGGGGATCTGATAGTGGCGGCGGAGAGGGTTACGCCCAAAGCGATAAGCTTTATGGCGCGATTCGGACGTGGTCTGATCTGTGTAGCGATGGACCGCGAGCAACTTCGGCGTCTGGGGCTCTCGCACATGACGGCGGACGGGCGTGAGGAGTCGTATCACACGGCGTTTATGGAGTCTGTCGATGCGAAGAACGGAGTAACCACCGGGATAAGCGCATATGATCGGGCGTTAACGGTTGAGGTGTTGGTGAGCGATGAGAGCGGACCAACCAGTATTGTGCGTCCCGGGCATCTGTTCCCTCTGGAGGCGGCGGAAAATGGGGTTCTCGGACGCGAGGGGCATACCGAGGCGGCGGTCGATCTGGCCAGGCTTGCAGGGTTGAAACCGGCTGGTGTGATCTGCGAGATTATGCGGGATGACGGCATGATGGCACGTGCCGATGAGCTGGATGAATTCAGCAGGGAGCACGAGCTGAAGATGATATCGATAGCGGATATCATCGCTTACCGAAAACAGACAGAGAGGCTTGTGAAACCTGAAACGACGGTTAATCTGCCGACACCGTTCGGGATGTTTAAGATGAGACTCTACCACTCACTCCCTGAAAACGAACATCATATCGCGCTGATTATGGGAGAACCCGAAAAAGAGAAAACCCCGCTGGTGCGTGTGCATAGCGAGTGTCTCACTGGCGATGTCTTCGGTTCGCGGCGTTGTGACTGCGGTGCGCAGTTGCACGAGGCTATGAATCAAATCGGTGAGCTGGGGTGCGGGGTGCTTATCTATCTGCGTCAGGAAGGGCGCGGAATAGGGTTAAAACACAAGATACACGCTTACGCGCTTCAGGAGCAGGGATTGGACACGGTTGATGCCAACACGGAGCTGGGGTTTGAGCCAGATTCACGTGACTACTGCGCGGCGGCTCAAATTTTGCAAGATTTGAATATCGACAATCTGGTGTTGCTGACCAATAATCCTAAAAAGGTTGAAGGCTTGAAACAGTACGGAATAACCATAGCCAAACGGGTAGCAATAGCAATTGAGCCGACCGAGTATAACGAGTTTTATCTGGAGACAAAAAAGCGGAGGCTTGGGCATCTGCTGTAGTTTTTTTACTGCCGCCCATGTTAAAAAACGCGGAATTATTTGGAGAAGAGGATGCGAAAAGGAATGACAGAAGAGGGCGCGATGCCCGGCATTGATATTGGCGAAATCGAGATTATTCACGGCGGTTTGAATGCCTCTGAATTCCGGTTTGGTATTGTAGTCAGCCGATTTAACGGGGAGTTGACCGGGCAGTTGCTGAAATCTGCAGTTGACTGTCTGCGTCAGCATGGAGCAGCGGAGGAGAATATTAAAGTGGTGTGGGTTCCGGGTGCCTATGAAATTCCGGCAATAGTCGATAAACTGACCGGGAGTGGCGAGTTTGACGCAGTGATAGCACTGGGTTGTGTGATTGAGGGCGAAACCCCGCACGCCGGATTGATCAACACAGCTGTTGCGAGTGAGCTTGTCGAAATTGCACGCGATTTCGGTGTGCCGGTCATAAACGAGGTGGTGGGCACGTATACAGAGGAGCAGGCGATTATCCGTTGCGAATACGGCGAGGAAAGCCGGGGCTGGTATGCCGCTACCGCTGCGGTGGAGATGGCTGCGGTTTCTGAAGCGTGCCGAAAGCGGTTTGAGTCCGATGAGGAGGATGAACTGTGAAGCCGAGACACCATTCCCGCATGCTTGCCACACAGTTTCTCTTCCAGCGTGATCTTAACAATGACGATTTCGAGGAAGCACTGGCCACCTTCTGGCTGGAACGCAAACACAGCGGCAAAGTGAGGCAATTCGCCGAAAAGCTGATCAGAGGCGTTGACGGCAGTAGGGAGGAGATAGATAAACGTCTGGAAGAGTACGCAGAGAACTGGGATATCAAGCGAATGAGCGTGGTGGACCGCAACATCCTGCGGATGGCACTCTATGAGATGTTCTTCTGCCTTGATATCCCGCCGATTGTATCAATCAATGAAGCGGTAGACATTACAAAAGAGTTTAGCGGTGTCAAATCCGGTCATTTTGTGAACGGCATACTCGACCGCGCCAAGCGTGACCTCAGCCGTCCGTTGCGTACGGTGAAACCCGTCAACTGGGACGGGACATGTGATGATAAAAAACTATAAAGGAAGACGGGAGAAGAGCGGGAATGGTTACATGGGGCAAGGCGCTGACACGCGCAAGAAAGAGTTTTTTCGGCAAGGTTTCGAGCCTCCTGCTGGGCAGGAGCTCCATTGACGGGGAGGATATTGAGGATATTGAAGAGATGCTTCTGGGCGCGGATGTGCCCGTTCGCCTCGTAGTCGATCTGACCAGTCATCTGGAGGAGAGTTTCTCGAAAAAGGGACCTTCACCCATGGAGACACTGAAAACCGCGCTACTCAATTCGTTAATTCCGCGTGAACCAGTTGAATGGAAGAAAGGGGAGAAACCCTGTACCGTGCTGATGGTAGGGGTGAACGGTACGGGAAAGACGACGACATCCGCCAAGCTGGCGCAACGTGTGATGACGAAAGGGCTTATCCCTGTTCTCGGAGCGACCGATACATTCCGCGCCGCCGGTTCCGAACAGCTCCGGTTATGGGGTGAGCGCATAGGTTGCCGGGTTGTCACCGGCAGTCAGGGTGGTGATGCCGCAGCCGTGGCGTATGATTCCATGCAGGCCGCACGCTCCGACAACGCAGATGTTCTGATTGTGGACACTGCGGGGCGCATGCACACACGCGGACCGCTGATGCAGGAGCTCAGAAAGGTTTGCGGATCTCTGGACAAGTGCCTGAGTGGCAAGCCCGATGAGACCTGGATTGTACTCGATGCCACTCAAGGGCAGAATGCAATCATGCAGGCGCGTGTTTTCAACGATATGGTTCCGCTTACAGGCGCGGTTATTTCAAAACTGGATGGTTCATCGAAGGCAGGCTTCGTGTTCTCTGTCGCCAGCGAGCTGAACATTCCGATCAGATATGCCGGGT
This sequence comes from uncultured Verrucomicrobiota bacterium, assembly GCA_964440175.1. Classification (GTDB taxonomy): domain Bacteria; phylum Verrucomicrobiota; class Kiritimatiellia; order CAYTQP01; family CAYTQP01; genus CAYTQP01. The sequence goes on along the minus strand of CAYTQP010000009.1, from coordinate 19,836 downwards.
TGGGAGAGGGAGAGCGCGATCTTGTGCCTTTCGATCCCGCTGGCTTTGTTGACGCATTGATAGGGGTGGAGGGAGGAGCCTCTTGAGTTTCGCTGAAAAGTGGATGCGCCGTGCGCTGGAGCTGGCACGCAAGGGCGAGGGGATGACACGTCCGAATCCGCCTGTCGGTGCGGTTATTGTGAAAGACGGGGAAAAGGTGGCGGAGGGATATCATCGCAAAGCCGGGGAGTCGCACGCAGAGGTGAACGCTTTGGCGGCGGCCGGGAAGCTGGCTGAAAACGCTGAGATGTTTGTCACCCTTGAACCCTGCTCCACACAGGGGCGAACACCGCCCTGTACAGATGCAATAATCAGGGCAGGTGTGAAAAAAGTGACGGTCGCGGTATCTGACAAAAACCCAAAACACAGGGGGCGCGGACTGGAGATATTGAGAAGCGTTGGAATAGAGGTTGTCGAGGGAGTATGCTCCGCTGAGGCGGAGACATTGCTGGAACCCTTTTCAAGGTGGGTGTCAAGCGGTATCCCCTGGCTGACGCTGAAACTGGGAATGAGCATCGATGGACGGATTGCCGACCGTTGTGGCGCATCGAAGTGGATCACGTCGTCCGAAGCGCGTGAAGAGGTTCAGTCGTTGCGCCGACGCGCTGACGCAGTGATGGTGGGCGTGGAAACAGTGCTGGCGGACGATCCATCTCTGTTGCCCCGACCCGCGTTTGATCGCAAACCATTCAGAATTGTTCTCGACAGTCGAGGTCGTCTTCCGGAGAGTCTGAAAATCTTCACTGATGGGCACGCAGAGCAGACTATTGTCGCAACAACCGCCGGGAGCGCGGAGATCTGGAGAGAAAAGATACGCACTTCGGGAGCGCAGGTGTGGACGTTGCCGGCGGAGCACGGGCGGGTTTCTGCAAGGGCGCTTATGAAACGTCTCGGTGAATGCGGGTTGCTGTGTGTCCTCTGTGAGGGTGGCAGCGGGCTTGCCGGGACTCTTGTGCATGAAGGGATTATTGATGAATATATATTCTTCATCGCCCCCTGTCTAATTGGTGGAGACGGTGTTCCGGCAGTGGGTGGGGACGGGTGGTTGCTGGCGGAGAAGCGTGAATTTGAGGTTATGGAGACCTGTCGGGTTGGCGCGGATGTTATGATTCGCGTTAGAGACAAAAATTAAGAATGGAAATGGAGAGTAATCATGTTTAGCGGAATAGTTGAGAAGATAGGCATAATTGTTGAGCACGACCTTACTGAAAAATGGGGACGCATTGGCGTTAAGATTGAGGATTGGGAAAAACCGGTGGAGAAGAGTGAGAGTATCTGTACACAAGGTGTCTGCCTGACAGTGGCAGAGCGTGACGGGGATGTTTTGCACTACGATGTTTTGCGTGAAACATTTGAGCGTACCAACCTCGGTGACAAGAAAGTGGGCGACCGTCTTAATCTTGAAAGATCGCTCCGCTGGGGACAGCCGATGGGTGGGCATATTGTGGTTGGGCATGTTGACGGCGTGGGTCGTGTCGAGGAGGTTGAGTCTGTCGGTCGCGATTGGACCTACCGCTTCTCGTGTGATGAGAAGATGCTGGACAGCTTGGTGTTCAAGGGTTCGGTTGCCATCGACGGAGTCAGTCTCACCATCGCGGAGCTTTATGACGACTCATTCCGCGTTCATATAATACCGTACACCTTTAATGAGACCGCCTTTTGCGAGGATACTGTTGGAGCTCACGTGAATCTGGAGATGGATCTACTCGCGAAATATGTGCGACGGCTTGTTGAGCGTGGTGCGGGCTATCCAGGAGTGACATGGGAAAAATTGCGTCAAACCGGACTGATAGAGGAAGAGACAGAGCCGGCGTAATTTTGTCCCCCGATAGCACCTGGTATCAGTCGATGGGCAGGCGGATTTATATCAACTATTTATCCGCAATGTATAGAATGATACACCACTTGACAAATTTATTTTTTTCTGTACACTTAGCGAAGATTCAGATATAACCTGTTGGTGTGTTGGTGCGTATCCGGATTTCGAGGCGCGGTCTTGTTGTGTACTTTTGTCAAACTGGTAGTGTGTTGTGAATAATAATAAAGTATTAATGCTTGGTTTTTTAGTTTCCATTTTCGCGGTTTCTCTGGTCTCTGCCGCCGTCGTTGTTGCCCCGGTGAGTGTCACCTCAACTATTGCCGGTGATGCTGGAAGTGGTGTTAATTACCTGATTGGTGATAATCCGGGGTACACCACAGAAGCACCGCTTCAGCGACCCGTTGGAACGTCTGTAACCCTTCCATCCGGCACTGCTATTGCCGATGCCCTTGCCACCTTTCACGCACGTAGCGGAACCGCGCATGCGGAATCCTGGACACAGAAAACAGAATCGGGTCATCCCGTCTTTGTCTTTGACCTCACTGGTGGTGGGGATACAAACATTAACTCCACTATTCTTTGGCAGTACGGGAATCAAGGTGGTTCGGGTCATATCGGCGAAAACGATACCAGAGATTTCAGAATGATCTTTCACACCGAATCGGAAGGAAGTTCCTTTAACTTTGGTACCGAAACCATAGATCTGACTGCATCAATGGTCAGAAGTGGAATAGGCACGGGCAGTAACGCCGCTCAGCAGTTCTCCTTTGATGCCATAACGGCACGTTATGTTGCCATGATCATCGACAACAATCAAGGCATTAGCGGCACTCCGGGACCGCGTTACGGTCTGGGTGAAGTTCGTTTTGGGACTACAGGTGATGTTCCGTCCGATCCCAACCTCGACACCGATGGTGATGGTCTTGTCGACGTGGTTGAAACCAACACTGGTATTTACCGCTCACGCACCGACACGGGTTCCAATCCAAACAATCCCAACACCGATGGCGACCGCATCAAGGATGGCATCGAGGTGCGTCATGGCACCGATCCGAACGACCCCAATGACTACCCCGACCTTCCCAATGTCCTTTTTATTATGGCTGACGATTTGGGTGTGGGCGAATTAGGTTGTTACGGTCAAACAAAAATTGTAACACCACGGATTGATCAACTCTCAACACAAGGCATCTGTCTGGATGATTTTTATGCTCCATGCCCGGTTTGCGCTCCCACCCGCGCTATGCTTCTCACCGGTAAACACGCCGGGCAAGCGGCTATACGCAACAACAAAAGTGTCGGAGGTTATCAAACCCCACTTCCTCCTGATTCATTTACACTGGGACATCTTATGCAAAATGCGGGGTACGTCACCTCTTGTATTGGGAAATGGGGACTTGGAAGCCCCAATAATAGTGGAGCACCAAACAATCAGGGGTTCGACCATTTCTTTGGTTACCTTGACCAGGTAAAAGCACACTACTACTATCCCCAATATCTCTGGCGCAATCACGATAAAGTTTATTACTCCACAAATCTTGCTGCAAATGCGGGTACAACTGTGGAAATTCCGGGAGCACATAACGAAATCGGATTTATCAAATCAAACGACGGCAATGTCCACTCGCAGGATGCCATGACTAAGGAGACGCTGGAGTGGATCACGGCGCACAAAGATGAAGCCTTCTTTATGTATCTCTGCTTCCCTATCCCGCACACCTCTATTCAACCTCCGGGACATATTGATGACCTCACCGATGCCGATGGGATTGTCATTGACAACAACGTGCGAACCTGTGTGGACGAGTTTTATCCCACCCGTCCGTTCGGCGCACCCATCCACCACAATGGTACGTGGTCTTACACCCCGACTGATGATAAACGCCACGAATACGCCGCAATGATCTCGGCGATGGATCGTGATGTAGGGCGCATCCAGGACCACTTGGAATCTCTGGGTTTAGCTGATGACACGCTTGTTTTCTTCACCTCCGACAATGGAACCACTTGGATTACCGAAGTGGACAGCACCTACTTTAACTCGGTGGGTAATTATCGGGGTCTCAAGGAAGAGGTGTACGATGGAGGTGTTCGTATTCCCTTTGTCGCCTGGTGGCCGGGACATATTCCCGCACGCACAAGTCATGTGAAATTACTAGGGAGCTTAGACGATATTATGGCAACCCTTGCCGAACTCACTGGCACTCCGTGTAACCCTGACACCACAGGGCGTTCAATTTTGCCAACACTCCTTGGACATGCGGAGTTTCAGGAATCGAAACCTTTTGTCTACCACGAATTTAAAGACAAAAATGCCCTTCCCGGACACGACCACACCTGGTATTGGACACGTAGTATTCGAGAAGCAAACTGGAAACTGCATCGTTACACCGTCATAAATACTGGCGTAGTAAAATACGAACTTTTCAATCTTGAAACCGACCCTGCTGAATCCTCTAATGTGTATGCCAGCAACCCCGCTATTGTTGCCAGGTTAGAACGCATGATGGACAGCGCACACACCCCGTCAAACGCCTTCTTCCGAAACAAGGATGAGCTACCCAATAGCTCGCCCGACATCAAAGCGGATATCAGCTACGGCACGCTTGGACGTCGGCTGAACGGAACGGGTTACGCGCTTGACGGACTTTTTAAGGAGGTCTCATCCAGGGTCACTTTCAAAACCACCATCGACACCAGCGGTGGCACAAAACACAACGGCGCGTTCCTTTTCGGCGAAGGTACTAATGCCGCCAGTTTTATCCAAGTCGAGATCGATGACGATGCCAATACCCTGAGCATCACCCACGGCGGGGACACCGCGAGCACGGCACTCAGCGGCAATCGACCTTTCCATATTGAAGTGGTCTGGGATCCGGCAACCTCAACCGTGACGCTGAACCAGGGCACCGCCAGCCTCTCTCTCGTGCTCACCGCGCCTCCCTCCAGGATTGATCACGTTGGCTATTCGACAGATACGGCCATCACCGACTTTGCCCCCGTTGAAATCAGTCTCGATTCCGACATGTACCCACTCAAGCTGACAACGAGTGTCAAATACGGTTTCCCGAATGTCAGCTATAAGCGACTGATAAATTCCGGTGTATACGTCAATCAGGAATCTTCGGACATCAAAGATCCAGCCAACTGGATTCCGATAAATACGTTTTATGAGCAGAGTTTCAACCGTTTCGGTGGAGTGCAGGATGTTCTCCTTCGACCCCTTACCGCCAGTTCTGGCAATTTCCCGTCAAGACTCTTCTTCCGGGTTTTGGTCGAACGGTAGTTATAGATTTATTAAAATCAAGATGTGTTTGTTGTAAAGATGAAAAACTTGTGAAGAAGCTATCGCTGCGGAGTTGTTCCAGCATGGCGGATCGGAAGTGGTGTTGTGGCGGAGATGGTCTCCGGATGCGAGATTTTTAAACGGGGTTGCTTGCCCCTTACATAACATGGGATTTGGTATGAAATTTTTTTCAATGCTACTGGGTGTTTTTATTCTTGTCTTTGCCGCGCAAGCGCAGACGGGTGTACGGATTAATGAATTCATGGCCAGCAATGACACCACCATTGACGATGGTGACGGGAACTCGTCGGACTGGATTGAACTTTACAACGCAGGTCCGGGTTCAGTTGACATCAGTGGCTGGTTCCTGACCGATAAAGAGAGCAAACCTCATAAATGGGCGTTTCCTGCCAATACGATTATTCCGGTAAACGGATATCTTGTTGTGTTCGCTTCCAACAAAAAAATCGACAACTATGTCGATCCCGGTGGTTATCTGCATACCAATTTCAAACTGAGTTCATCCGGCGAATATCTGGCACTGATAAAGTATGACTCCACTATCGTGAGCGAATTCAAACCAGAATTTCCATCCCAATATACCGATGTCTCTTACGGATATTACTCAACCAACAGTTTCATGGGAAACCTCATCGAAAATTCAAATGCCGATGTTTATATTCCCACCAACAATGTGTTGAGTAATACATGGATTCAAACCTCGTTTTCGCCAGGTGCCGGTTGGCTTACAAACGGCATTGGCACAGGAGTGGGCTACGACACGCACGGTGGATATGACCCCGAAATAGACATAAATATTCAAACCGAACTGCGATACAAAGAAACAAGTGCTTACATCCGTATCCCATTCACCCTCACCGATGTGAATAATATTGAATCACTCTTTTTGCATATTCATTACGACGACGGCTTTTACATCTATTTAAACGGAGACGAAATTCTCCGCCGAAATGCACCTGAAATTCCCGCATGGAATAATACGGCAACCAATGTCGACGAAAACGCAAACACAATAGATGTCGATATTTCAGTGGCTATTTCAGCCTTACAAAACGGCGAAAATGTTTTAGCTATCCATGGAATGAACGCCTCAAAAACAAGCAGTGATTTCTTAATGAATCCCGCCTTAACGGCGATTGCTGAAGATGGCTTGCAAATCGGGTATTTTTCTAATCCAACTCCGGGCGCAGCAAACACCACAGGAGCTGCAAATCCTGGACCTGGACTCAAAATTTCACATCTGCCACTTCAAGCAGACAGTAGCGAAAATATAGTCGTTACTGCCCTCGTGACAGAACGGCAATCAGCAGTGAGTCAGGTGCAGCTCCACTATCGCATTCGTTACGGCTCTGAAATTACCGTCTCGATGACCGATCAGGGATCCGGACGGTTTGTCGCCACGATCCCCTCCTCTGCATACGGATCTGAAGAGATGGTGCGCTGGTATGTTACAGCAACCGATCTCAATGCCAATGCCTCACGAGCCCCCCTCTTTTTAGATCAAATTGGAACCAATCAGTCCGCCGAATATTTTGGAGTGGTCACATCGGGGGCAACTTCTGATATGCCACTGCTTCAGTGGTTTTGTGCCAATGTATCGGCCAGTCGAACACGAAGTGGAACGCGGGCATCGGTCTGGTTTAGAGGTCGATTTTACGATAATATCTTTGTGCGCCAACGTGGAGGATATTCCAATGGGTCTTCCCAAAAATTTGACTTTAACCGGGGCAATAGCTTTTACATCAACGAAGAGCTCTCTTCCGTTGGTGAAATTAACATGAATGGAAAAGGGGAGGATAATACTTATGTTCGCCAGCCTTTATCGTTCGACACACATCGCGAGGCAGAGGTGCCCAGTTGCGTAAGTGAATTGTGGCAAATGCGCGTTAATGGCTCTTCCGACCGTGTGGGGGTGTTTATTGAGCAGGTCGATGAAGATTTTCTCAAGCGATATGACTATGATCCCACAGGCGATCTATACAAATTTATTCAACGTAGCAATATCCTGCCTGTATTCTCCGACACCCTTACAGGTGTGGAGAAAAAGACGAATGACAAAACTGACTTCACCACCATGGATCAGCTTATTGCAGGGCTTAATCTTACCTCCGACCCCTCGCCCCAGCGCAGAGCCTATTTGATGGATCACCTCGATGTAGCCGAAATCGCAAACTATCTCGCTGCACGCGCTATCATAACCGATATCGACGATACACGAAAAAACTTTTACATGTATCTGGATCTTCACGGCGATGACCGCTGGCGTATCTTCCCGTGGGACAAGGACTGGACTTTTGGCATTAGAGCCACCTCCGCATATGGGGACTACAATCATCCCTTTTATTGCGATGAGGAACACAAAAAAAAGGGACAATGGAACATACTCTACGACGTGTTTTTTGAGGAGACGGTGCTTCAGCGCATCTATCTGCGCCGTTTGCGCACATTAATGGATACAATATTGCAACCTGCGTCCACTCCGCTTAATGAGCGTTTCCTTGAAACCCGGGCTGCAGAGATCATAGATCCCGCTTCGCCCCCGCTGAGCAGCAATCTCTCTTCCATCAACAACTTTCTCAACACGCGGCGCAACGCGATCTTTAATAATTATCCGGGACTGATTCCCGCCACCCAGCCCTCCAGCCCCGTAATCACAATTTCAGCGGTTGATGTTACGCCCGCATCATCCAATCCCGATGAAGAATATATCAAACTTTCCAACTCCGAAAACACGGAGATCGATCTTTCAGGCTGGCGCATCGAAGGTGGCGTTAACTTTATCTTTCCACCCGGCACGGTCATTGAGCGCAACGGAAACCTCTATGTATCACCTGACACACTGGTATTCCGAAATCGCGCCACCTCTCCCAAAGGAGGGGAGCAACATCACGTGACGGGACCGTACTCCGGTCATCTCAATGCACGCGGTGAGACCTTTGAACTGAAAAACACGCTTGGCGTAGTGGTCGACACCTGGACTATTCCATCCAACCCAACCATCGGACAACAAACTCTGCGCATCTCCGAAATTATGTACGGTCCTGCCGATCCCACTGCGGCGGAGCTGAACGTTAATCCCTATTTCAGGAATACCGATTTTGAATTTATCGAACTCGTCAACACCGGAACCGTAGCCCTCGATATGAGCGGAGCGCGGTTTGTGAAGGGCGTGTTGTTCACCTTCCCCGCTGGATATTCGATTCCTCCCGGCGGCTATGCCGTCATCGCAGCCAATACCACGGCGTTTCCACTGCGCTACGGTGCTTCCATTCCCCTTGCCGGGCAGTATTCAGGGATTCTCGATAACAAAGGTGAAACTATTGTTCTGTATGACTCCGAAGGTGAAAAGGTTCTGGATTTCTCATACAACAACACATGGTATCCCATCACCGACGGACACGACTTTTCGCTCGTGATTCGTGACGCATCTGCGGACTGGAGCGTCTGGGGCAAGTCCGCCAGTTGGCGTAGCTCTTCGAACCGCAAAGGTTCGCCGGGAACCGCCGATCCGACACCGCCTGCCATCGGGCAAATCTTAATCAATGAGGCACTCACACATACCGACTTTCCGGAAATCGACACCATTGAGCTTTTTAATCCAGAAAGCGCATCCGTCAATATCGGTGGATGGTTTCTGACCGACAACCTCAAAACCCCTCGGAAATTCCGTATTCCCAATAATACGCAGATTGCGCCCGGTGGCTACCTGGTTTATGATGAAGATGACTTCTATCGCCCCAATACCAACGCCCCGACGAGTTTTCAGCTTAACTCCCATGGCGACGATGTTTGGCTCTTCTCAGCCGACACCCCCGGTAATCTGACTGGCTACCTCCACGGCTTTGAGTTTGGTGCTGCGGAGAACGGGGTCTCCTTCGGTCGTTATGTCAGCACCGATGGGAAAGAACAGTTCCCCGCTCAGAGCGGACTCTCATTTGGTGCGGGAAATCTTGGTCCGAAGGTGGGTCCGGTTGTGATCTCTGAAATCATGTATCACCCCCCCGACCTCTCCGGCACAAATAATGTGCGCGATGAATATATCGAACTCACTAATATCTCCGGAGCCAGCGTTCCGCTCTACGACCCACTAGCCACCACCAACATCTGGCATCTGCGCAAGGCTGTGGATTTTGATTTTCCGCAAGGTTCCACCATCGCCGCCGGACAGAGTGTTCTGGTTGTGGGTTTCAGCCCCACCAACACGTCCACACTGGCATCTTTCCGCTCCGCCTACGGGTTGTCCCCCGCCGTGACCATTTACGGACCGTGGATCGGCACACTCAATAACAGTGGCGAAGCAATTAAACTTAAATGGCCCGATAAACCGGATGCCACCATGGTTCCCTATGTCCTCACCGATAAAGTTAGCTATAAACCTGCTGAACCCTGGCCCGCCGATGCCGATGGAACAGGCTCCAGTCTTCAGCGAATTAAAAATAGCAAATATGGAAATGATCCCGACAACTGGTATGCTGCGCCGCCGCGACCCGGACAATCCGCCAATCTGGATGTCGACACAGACGACGACAGCATGACCGATTGGCAGGAGTGGAAAGCGCGGACCGATCCGGACGATCCCGATTCCGTAATGAGAACAGGCGATCTGACCCCCGCACCTGCCGGCGGACTCAATCTCCACCTGCTCACAGTGTCTGGACGCTGTTACGCAGTTGATTACTCCACCAACCTTGTCACCCATCCATTCACTCCGCTCATCGAAGGATTGGAGGCCGTGGGTGACACCATTGTTATCCCTGTCACTAACTCCCTTGGCAGGATCGGCTATTATCGCATGAGGCTTGATCCGGGGGGAGGAAACCGATGATTAATCCTGCAGGAATGCGAGGAAAAAACACTCGTAATTTTTTCTAACCGGTATGGGCGCGGATGGCAAAGCAAGATTATTCGGTTGTAATAACCTGCTAATCAAAGTGTTGCGACATACCAAGACCAAAAGTGGCGCTGGCATTTAAACTGGGGTTTCTTATTTTTTGTGCTTGACGATTAAAAAAGATTTTTGTATTTTTGGTGGCAAGTTATGGTGATCAGGCTGAATGCTGGAGTGTAACGGTCGGCGGAAAAAGCTGACAAAGCGGTTCGGCGTGTCTGGGTCAATGGGTAGTTAATAGAAAGAGGAAAGGTATATTATGAAAGTTAAAGCTTTATGCTTACTTGTAATTTTCGTGTTTGCGGTCTCGGCGGTTGTCGCTGATGTCATCGTTAAGCCGGTGAGTGTCACATCAACCGTAGCCGGGGATGCCGGTAGCAGTGTGAATTATCTGCTTAATGACAATTCTGGACGGGCGGGGGAATCACTTCACGATACGGCCGGCAATGCAGTGGCGTTGACCAATGGTGTGAATAAAACTGTTGCCATGGCCACCCTTGCACGTCACAGAAATGATGGGCAGTATGAGTCATGGACGGCTCCTACTAGCTCAGGAGCCCCTGTCTTTGTCTTTGATCTCGGAGAGGACAAAAGTATCAACTCCGCTATTCTCTGGCAGTATGGCAACTGGGGTGGGAATGTTGCCCATGCTGGCGAAAATGATGTTCAGGATTTCAGAATGATCTTGCACACAGCTGCGGAAGGAAATACCTTTGACTTCAGCACTGAGACGGCTGATCTGGACGATACCGCGACTCGGATGCAGAATCGGGAGACGAACGGAAACGTGGCGCAGGACTTCAGCTTCACTACTGCAACTGCACGTTATGTTGCCATGACGATTGACAGCAACTATGGTGGAAGTCGCAATGGTCTTGGTGAGGTTCGTTTCGCCATCCCCGAACCTGCGACCCTGAGTCTTCTGGGTCTCACCGGATTGGCGATCTTTTTCAGACGTCGGTTCATCAAAGCATAGCTTCATTTTCTTAGTTGAAGCTTACACTCGGCGGCATTGTCCGCCGGGTGTTTTTATTTGTTTGCACCGCCCGGCGCGGAGATGAAATTTCCAGTATTTATGCGCTTGACAAATTAGCCGTCTAATGCTTTAAATGGGGCGCGTGAGCAGAATTGGAAGCTGGGCGGATCGTCTTTTCGGTTATTGTCTGGTTTGGTATGTAAGTGGTTAAAGATTACATAAGGTTTAAATTATGAAAAGTATAATTGTTGGTTGCCTCCTTGTTTTAACACTCGTGATCTCTTTGGTCTCCGCTGACACCATCATCGTTCCGGTGAGTGTCACATCAACCCTGGCCGGTAATGCCGGTAGCTCCGTCGATTATCTGATCGGCGATAATGCGGGTAATGCTAATCCCTCCCTTCATGACACGAATGCTGTCGCCGTGGTTTTGACCAATGGCATGGATGCCACCATAGTCACCAACGTCTACGCCGAGCACAGTGGCACAGGACAAAATGAATCTTTCGTGACAGCAAAGGATGTCCACAATCCCGTCTTCGTCTTTGATCTCGGGGCAGACACCAGTATCAGCGCCATGGTTCTCTGGCAGTATGGGAATTGGGCGGGGAGTACTGTTCTTGCAGGTGAAAACGATACCAAAAACTTCAGACTGATCTTCCACACCGGGGCGCAAGGGGGAACGGCTGGCGATTTTGACTTTGACAATGATCCTGTCAATCTCTCCACCAACGCGGTTAGGATGCAGAACCGGAATGTGAACGGCAATATTGCGCAGCAGTTCAGCTTTGACACCGCCACGGCACGTTACGTCGCTATGAGAATTGACACCAACTACGGTGGTCCGCGTGATGGTCTCGGTGAGGTAACCTTCATTGCTCCTTCCGGGGGACCAGGTCCCTCGACTGGACCGTGTCTCACGATTACGGAGACGGATATACAGTTTGAGAGTGTTTCGAACCAAAGCTACACCATTTTTTCCGCACTTGATCTGACAGACGATAGCTGGTTGACAACAACCAATGTCACTGCCACCTCCACCAACACAGTTGTTGATATCTCCCCGACAAACGCGGTGGAGTTCTACAAAATCCGAGTCAATTAATATTCTGCAGCAAGCCGCGCCGGACAGTGGGAATCCCTTTCGGCGCGGGAAATATCAGTTGCCGACAGGAAAGACATCAAGCAACTCATCCGGTTGTCGAACCAGATAGTCAGGGTTGGCGTTTGCGAGGGCCTGCTCGGTGTTGAGTCCCCATGTAACGGCGACTGACCGGGTTCCGGCGAGACGTGCGCTCTCTACATCAACGGAGGTGTCTCCGACATAATAGAGTGTTTGGGGGTCAATTTTTCTATGCCGGACGTATTTTTTGACGCGCCGTTTTTTACAGAGAATATTGCGTGAAGTGTGAATATCCTCAAACCAGGGCATGGCGTGTTCAGATAGAAACGAATTAACATTTTTACGGCGGTTTGATGTTAGAATGTCCATGTGGTAGAGACCGCTGTTGTGAATTTTTGTCAGCACCTCAACCAGCCCGCCGGGCGGATGAATTTTGTGAATATCACTGTGCATGAGATGGCGTGCGTGGATGGCGATAATCGGAACTTTCCATAATGGGATTTTAACATGATCAATAAATTCATGAATGGTGAGATGGCGTGCGATATTAATCTCATCTTCGGGCAGAGCGCGGTATCCGTAGAAGCCCGACAGCTGATTAAAAACGCGGTAGATCAGCATCATGGTTTCGGCGAGTGTGCCGTCAAAATCAAATAAAATGGTCGGTTTCTGCAATTTTTCTCCCCGGTTTATTGATTGAACACAGTAAAGCGCCGCCCGGGATTCAAATACATGTCATTCCGCAGTAGCTTCAGCAGTTTTTTGTATATTGGACCCGGCGAGCCGAGACCGATTTTCCGACCTTCGAATTCGCTCACGGGCAGAATATCGCGTGTTGTTCCCACAATTAGCATCTCTGCCGAACTCGCAACATCGAGCGGAGTGACGCGGGAGTACCCGGCGCATGCCAAATCTCCGCTCTCAACAAGTGCTGACGCTAGATCAACAACCCGTTGCACGGTTGTCCCCATGAGGACGGTGTCCAGCGGCGGGGTCAAGAGCTGGCGGTCGGTTGTGACTATGGCGAAGTTTTCCGTGGCGCCTTCCCCCAAATTGCCGTCTTTGTCTATCGCCACCACAAAGTCGACACCGCAATCGACAGCCTCTTTTTTCATAAGAACATTTGGAAGGTAGTTGCAACTTTTGATAGTGGCGAAGAATGGGTCTTTCATTGGAACTTTGCTGATGCGTACACGGGCGGGATAACGTTCTTTTCGCAACCATTTGTCGGGCATCTCATAAATCATGATGTACAGTTCCGGACGTTTGCATTTATATGGATTGACGCTCATGGTTCCCATTCCGCGTGAGACTAGAATCCGGATGAGACAGTCTTTACGTGTGCCGGCCCGAATTGTCTGTAATAGAATATCCACAAGCTCTTCCCTGCTGCACGGCGCGTTCAGCTCCACAGCCCGGCACGCCTTGTCGAGGCGTTTGAGGTGAGCATCAACATTGTATATGGCACCGTTTACACATTTTATCGATTCAAAAACGCCGTCGCCACGATGCACCAGATGGTCATCAACGGGAACCGCCATCACTGCGGAGTCGGTTGTGATTCCGCCGACAACACTTGAGTACATGGCGTAGCAGACTTGCCGGTTGCCGTGTGCGCGGTGCATGTGAGTTAGCCATGTATGAGCGTTAAGCCGTGCGATATGCATTATTCACCAGCTCTCTTTTTCCATAATTGAACAAACATCATGTCCAGAAAACTGTCCGGCGCGAACCGGCGAATGAACGCGCCAGCGTAAGCGGGAAGCGTCACCTTGTATCGCGATGCCGGACGGCGTGATTCGAGGGCTTTCACAATCTTCGCCGCTGCGGCGGATGGTGGACGCATATAGGGGTCTTTCCGCCCTTTCCGGTCGTCGAGACACCGCGCCTGTGTCTCGTAGTGGTTGCCGAAAATAGATGCAACCTCGTCGAGGGCACGCAGTTTTTCGCTGGAGTTTTTGCCGAAATCTGTGTTTATGGGACCAGGTTCAATAATTGAAACCGCAATTCCCGATCCATGCAATTCTACACGCAACGCATCGGATAGTGCCTCCATCGCGTATTTGCTGGCGCAGTACGCGCCCATAAATGGCATTGTGATGCGTCCGAGCACAGAACTGACATTGACGATGCGTCCATATCCCTGTGCGCGGAATACAGGAATGCAGAGGTTGGTTAGGTGTTGCATGCCGATGACATTGACTTCAAATTGCCACGCCAGTGTTGTGCGCGGAATATCCTCCAGTGCGCCCGGCTGTCCATAACCAGCATTGTTGACTACCGCGCCAAGATCACCACCGCAAACCGCTTGCGCCTTTTCGAATCCGGTGGCGACTGAATCGGCATCGGTCAGCTCAATATGCACTGGTTCAAAACCGGCGCAACGTAGTGCGTCCATGTCCTCATCCTTCCTGGCAGAGGGCACAACCCGCCAGCCGCGGTCACGCAACATCTCCGCCGCCGCTCTGCCAATGCCGGATGAACAACCGGTTACCAATACATTTTTATTCTTTACCGCTGGAAATACCAAAACTCTCTCACTCCCGCTTTTTGCTTCGTTGAATACCTAGTATAACGCACATTAGCAATGGGTTCTATAAAAATTGTAACCTTTTGACAGCTTTCCGCGTATACAAGGGTGATCTGTTCAAGTTTGGTCTTTCTGAAAAATAGTTGCCGGGGAGAGCTGGAGTTGAGTGGGTTGATGGTGTACAATCACAGAAGTTGCAACTATATGGGGAGAAGATGAGATTATGAAGAGATTTATTATTGCCGGACTTATTATTTTGACGACTATCGCGGCGACGGCCGCGCCGTTCTCTGCGGATCGCGTGGCGGCAGGTGCCAAATGGGTCGCCTATGCTGACTTTGACACAGCCAGAGACACAAAATCCGGAGAATTTGTTATGGGTGAATTGACGGAAGGAAAGGCGGCGGAGAGATTCGAGGCATTCAAAGCTATCTTCAATTTTGATCCGCGCAAAGATATCCATTCGCTGACAGTCTATGGCACTGATATGCGGGGAGACGATGGAATTATGCTGGTGGACGCGGATTTCGATAAAGAGCGTCTTATAACCCTGGCGCAGGCCAACGACACCTACACAAAAACAATGTTCGGGAATGTTGAAATTCATAGCTGGATAGATAATCATCATCACCACAGATGTGGCAGAGTGAACGAACGTGCGTTTAGCTGTTTTGCATCCGACGGAACTATGATTCTAGGCGACAGCAGTGAACTAGTTATAAACGCGCTGAATGTTATCGAGGGAAGCCAGCCATCGCTGGAATCCGGCTCATTGCTCGATCTCTCTGAGCAGACCGGAAGTCCGTTTTTCGTCGCCGCGCTTGATGTTCCCGAAAACGGAGATATTCCCGCACACGCCGCGATTATCAGACAGTCCAAGAATGTGATATTCAGCGTCAAAGAGGAAGATGATCAGTTGCGCGGAACACTGGTTTTGAACACCGATGATGAAGAGACAGCGCTCCGCGTCGATGCCATTGTGAAGGGGATGTGGGCAATGGCACTGCTACACGAGCAGGACTGCCCGCGCCTTACTGAACTGACGCAGAATCTTCAGGTCGAAACCAAAGATTCTCAAGTGAAAGTTGAAGTTGCCTGTTCCGTGGACAAGATGATTGAAATGTTGAAAGCGGCGGTGCAGGAACACATCAACACGAAGGGGAAATGGAACAATATCTGAAAGGTTTAAGCGATTGTGAACTCGCCCGCCAAGCGCGGGTGGGTTCTACCGTTGCGTTTGAAGAACTGGTTTTCCGCTATGAAAAACAAATTCTGAATTTTCTAAGACAGAAGGTGTTTAGCCGGGAGGACGCTGAAGACCTCACACAGTCTGTATTTGTGAAAGCCTGCAAAAACATCAATCGTTACAACACTTCCCGAAAATTCGCCACGTGGATTTTCTGTATTGCGCGTAGAGAGGCGGCCAGTTTCTATCGGCAATATCGCACACACAACTCAGAGGTCGTGGTTGAGCCCAAAGCCGACATCCGTGATCCGGCGGTGATTATGATGGAAAACGATGCCGCCGGTCAGTTATGGGCCGCCGCTCGCGGACACCTTTCAGACAGCCAGTTTACCGCGTTATGGTTGAGATACAGCGAAGAGATGACAACCAGAGAGATTGCCACTGTTATGAGGAAGAGCGTGACACATGTGAAGGTGCTTTTGCACCGTGCCCGCCAAAAACTTTTAGCCAAAATAATACCCGTGGCGACAGATGCCACGGGCAATGTCACCGAATGGAGAATGAACGATGCAGTGTTCACTTTATAGATGGAAGATATCACAGACGCTAAACAACGGTAGCGAACTGAATGCCGCCACCGGCAGGCATGTCAGGCACTGTGACACCTGTCGCGCTTTCTATGAGAACGCGCTGAAACTTGAGACGGGGATGTCTTCGCCGCCGGAAGAGGACTGCCCGACTCTCCTGCACAGTAAAATTATGACCAGTGTGAGAACAGCGCGTTCAACGATGCCGGAGAGAGCCAGTCGTGTGATTCCGGCATGGATGCCACTTCTGGCAACCCTTATGCTGGCACTGACGGCGGGGCTGTTCTATATGCACGCTCATCAAAGTTCAACGGCGGATATAGTGGCAAGCGTTGCAATTGGCGAGATCACAGCGGGTAAAGCGAAAACAACCGCCCTGCTTCTCAACGCTCCGATTGCCGCCTCCGAACCAATTGACAGAGAGTTGCGGTTGCTCGAAAAAGACATTATCAACGCTCGTGACTTTCTGAACGGTATGTTTTGTCAGATTCCATAAAAAACAGCCCCGGACTACAGTCGGGAGCTGTTTAACCTTGATTCGTCAGTCGAATCATGAAAATCAAAGCACTTGCGTGTGTGAGGCGAGATAACTCGCAACACCCTCCGCCGTGTCTTTCATCCCATCGTCACCCTTTTGCCAGCCAGCGGGGCAGACTTCGCCAAATTCCTCGTTGAACTGCAAGGCATCAATAATACGCAACATCTCATCTATATTTCTGCCAAGCGGCAGATTATTGACAACCTGATGCTGAATAATGCCGTCTTTATCGATCAGGAATGATGCCCGCAAGGCGACACCCGCAGGATGCTCAATGCCGTATGCCTGAGTGATGGCGTGGTTCACGTCCGCAACCATCGGGAATTGGACATTGCCAATGCCACCGTCTTCCGGTGCGGTTGCCCTCCACGCATAATGCGTGAACTGCGAATCGATGGAGACACCAACAACCTTGACCCCGCGTTTCTCAAATTCAGCCATTCGTTTATCATGGGCGATAATTTCTGTGGGGCACACAAAGGTGAAGTCGAGCGGCCAGAAGAAAAGCATAATGTACTTCCCCCTCAGGTCTGCTAGATGGAAATCTTCCTTGATTGTCCCATCGGGCATTACAGCCGGGGCGGTGAAATCGGGCGCTTCTTTCGTAACTAACACACTCATATCAATACTCCTGTTTTCATATTTTGATGTCGATAAAACAAACCACCTGGCAAGGTGTTTTGCAAACATGTTTCAACTGTACCACGTTTATCAATAAAAGCAAAAAATTTATGGCAAATCTGGAATATCACTGTTGTCCAGAGCTAGATAATAATAAACTTGAAACTTTTTCAGAACTATCATCCAATATTCGGATAAACACCCCGGTTTATTTACGTCTGTCTGCTGAAACCCCGGTGCGGGCGGAATCTATTTGCGGTTCAAAAAAAACTCTGGAAATCAGCCGTTATTCTTTTTTATTCTCTGTAGCTCAGCAAGCAACCTATCCGCACGTTTCTTCTCCTCTTCTGCGCGTCTTTTCTCTTCCTCCGCCCGCTTGTCAGATGCCACTGCGCGTCTTTTCTCTTCCTCCGCCCGTCGAACGGCTTTATTGCGTTCTTTCTCCATTGAGGCGACTCCGTCATCATAGGCGGTATCTACCACATTGGTTAAATCACGATATATCTTGAGCGATTGCTCATAGCGGCTCCGCTCAGATTTCGACATATTGAGAAAACACGCCTCGTCAAACGCGCTCTTCATCAGTGGATCGGCCGCCAATGATTTGGGAATGCTGTCTAGCCCGTCCATATTGCGCAACATATAACACCAGTAGTCCAGATGACTGTTACACTCATCTATCTCTTTGGTGAATTTCTCAAGCTCAAGAAACGCGAAAGTCAGCTTGTCATAAAAGACCTCGCCATCCTGATCTTTTAACTGAACAATGTGATGCCAGCGCATCGGATCGGTGTCCGAAAAGGAAAAATCAAGTATACCAAGACAGTAAACCGGCTCCAGTTGAAAATTCCACTCCCCTCTTCTAGCCTGGGCGCGAATGGGAAAAGAGGCGTAAAAAACGGTTCTGTCTTTGAAAAAATGTTGCTTGGCTCGCTGTAACTCTACAATAAAATGACTTCCGTCCTCCGCCGTGCAGTAAATATCATATACCGCCCGCCGCTCAACCTCGCTGACACCAAGTTGCTCGGCGGACATGAAGCGCAGGTCGCGGATAGGTCGCGTCAGCTCCAAAGCGTCCTCAATAAAACTTTTGAGTCGTGGTAGTGCTGACTCCTCGCCAAAAAGCTTCTTAAAACCAAAATCTGTGAACGGATTAATAAACGCGCTCATATCTCCACCGCCTCTTTCAACTCACTGCCCATCACTAAAAACTCGGACGATACAAAATGCCCCCCGATAAATCAAGCGTTTCCCTCCCCATGTTTTAACCGCCGATTCTGCTGATAAGGAGATAATAATATCCTCAGTTCAGCAGATTCCTTTCATTTGGGTTTATTAGCGGTTTCAACTTTTTAGAGAGGGGAACATTTCACCTATCCCCAACACAGGATAAACACCCCGGTTTATTTACGTCTGTCTGCTGAAACACCGGTGCGGGCGGAATCTATTTGCGGTTCAAAAAAACTCTGGATTTTCAGGGGACAAACCCTAAGATTTTGGCGTGAGATATGTACCCGCAACAAATTTATTATGAACATTTCAGATTAAAGATATACCCCGAAAAATTTGAGACGCTTTGTTTTTATTTTTTAAACTTAAAAATAATAGTTGATAAACCCGGATATTTGGTTATTTTACCATATTTCCAACTATAGAAAGAGTGATTATGAATAAGAAAGAACAGATGATGTATGAGGCCAAGGCGCGGGTGCTCAAGGCTCTGGCTCATCCGACACGGCTGTGGATGACCGAGCGGCTTGCCGATGGCGAGCATTGTGTCTGTGAGTTCGCCGATGCAGTTGACGTTGATTTTTCCACGGTGTCAAAACATCTGGCGGTACTTAAACAGGCTGGCATTGTGGAAGACGAAAAACGCGGGAAGCGGGTCTTCTATCGGCTGAAGGTTCCATGTGTTTTGGCGTTTATGAACTGCATTGAGGCCGTGCTTGAAAATAATGCGAGAGAGCAGGCCTGTCTGCTGGAGAAATAAATGTTCAATTGGTTAGAAAATTTGGTAACGCACTTAGTGGAAGGTGTGTTTAGAATCTCGGTGGAGTCGCGTTTGGGCGGAAGTCTGCATTTCTTTTTTTACGATACGATTAAAATTCTCATCCTGCTGTCCGTTATGATTTTTATCATTTCCTACGCCCGAAGCTATTTTCAGCCACAAAAGACAAAGGCGATGCTGGAAAAGATAAAGGGTGTTCGCGCGCATTTTGCTG
>CAYTQP010000008.1:0-41367 GCA_964440175.1 uncultured Verrucomicrobiota bacterium | reverse complement strand
TATCCCGGCAGTGACGGATCGTATATGTAAACATTGTCCGCCATCGTAAAGAAAGCATGACCTGTCAGCGAATTAGTACTGATCAACTCATTCAGCGGAACACCTCCGCCACCGATGGCATCAAAATTCACACCAACAAAAGCATATCCGCCAGCTGGCGGCAGTTTCACCTTAACATAGCCAACCCAGTTCTTGCCATTCACGGTGTCCGCAATAGCGACAGCGGCAATGAGAGCCACCACAAGCAAACTTACAATCAACAACTTTTTCTTCATAATCTCCTCCGTTCTTTATATTTGCCAACAAACTACACGAAACACCGCATTGTGTCCAACATTTATCTTCACTTTTCTCTCCGAGTAAACCGCACACGGAACCTTCACGCAATATCGTGAAATACACTTACTGTCTTGATGCGGATTTAAACACTATTCCCCGAACCTGTCAACACCTCATTTTCACTTTTTTTATTTTTTTTCACTGTTATTTTCGCCCGTGTAAAGCCCGGTCATTTTGGTTTCTCACTATTCAAATTATCCGGGCTCCTCGATGAAACCCTCTCTCATCAAAAGTCCTGTAATCCCGCGGGAGTGCTGGATCATCTTGCGTGCATTTTCGTAAAGCTCATCATAGGTTCGCTTAAACCGGGCGACACCTTGTTCCTGCGCCTTCATTCCCACCGCTGCGGCCTCACGTGCAAAGACCTCCCAATCCTCCATGGTTGGCAGGATGTTATCGGCACTGAGATTGCCATCCATGTACCCGGCCAGTGCAGTGGCGGCGGCAAAACACATCTCATCGGTGATTGTGGAGGCGGCAACATCGAGCGCACCACGAAATATTCCAGGAAACCCGATTGAGTTATTCACCTGGTTCGGAAAGTCTGAACGCCCAGTCGCGACAATCGCGGCGCCGGCCTCTTTGGCCTCCCACGGCCAAATTTCGGGAACCGGATTGGCGCAGACGAAAACCACAGCACCATCGTTCATCGAGCGAATCCATTCCTGCTTGATTGTTCCCGGCCCAGGCTTTGAGAGAGCGATCACCACATCCGCGCCTTTCAACGCGGCGGCCGTATCGCCTTCGCGCTCCTCGGAATTCGTTATCTGACAAAGATTCCATTTTTGAGGGAAACGCTCTCTGTCGGCACTGAGGTCATCACGGTATTCTCCCATAATCCCCCGGCTGTCGACAAAGAGGCATCTGGCGGGGTCGGCACCCCATTCGAAGATCAGGCGGGAACACGCGACATTCGATGCGCCACTACCGATGAATGTGATCCGCACATCGCCTATTTTCTTCCCGACAACCTTGAGCGCGTTTATCAGACCCGCGAGCGTGACTGTTGCCGTCCCCTGCTGATCGTCGTGCCAGACGGGGATACGCGCCTGTTCGCGCAAGATGTCCAGAATACGAAAACATTTGGGACTGGAGATGTCTTCAAGGTTGATTCCACCAAACGAGGGCTGAATGGTCAGCACGGTCTCAATAATCTTGTCGGGGTCTTTTGTGTCGAGCATAATTGGAACGGCATCGACGCCGCCGAGATATTTAAAGAGCAAAGCCTTACCCTCCATGACTGGCAGTCCCGCCTCCGGTCCGATATCGCCAAGCCCGAGAACGCGGGTTCCATCGCTCACGACCGCGACGGTGTTCCATTTTCCGGTGTGCTCATAAACCTTTTCCGGGTTCTCCACTATGTCTCTGCATGGAGCCGCGACACCTGGTGAATACCAAACGGAGAAATCGTCCATATTCCGAACCACGCATTTTATGCCAGTCTCTATTTTCCCTCTGTAGAAAGGATGCCACTTCATTGCGTCACGGGCGGGCTTTTCCGCTTTTCTCAACAGGTCATCTGTCATTAGTTTTTATTCCTTGTCCCCATCGGTTTTTGTGCAGTTTGCTTTCTTCGTAACGGTCTTCGGGCGGCAATGATTCATTGGGAACGCCAAGTGAACAGAGCGCGAATGGTATGATTCCCTCTGGGATATTAATTTCCACGCTCACAACCTTTGTCCGCTCCTCCACGGGATACAGTCCTATCCAGCAACCACCTAGACCCAAGGCATGCGCCGCCAGTAGAATATGCTCCGTCGCCACCGCGCAATCCTGCGCCCAGAATCCGGGAATTTTCTCCAGTGCCGGGTCGGCGCAAACCAGTAGACCCAAGACCGCCTCTTCCAACATTTCGCAACCCGGCATTCGAGATGCCAGCAATCGCAACAGTTTGCGGTCGTCCACAACAACAAAATGCCATGGGCGAGCATCGGCCGCCGATGGTGCCTGCATACCAGCTCGCAACAACTTGATCACCACCTCTTCAGAAACTGGCATATCGGTGTACTTTCTAATGCTTCTTCTCGTATCAATCGCTTCAAGTATGTCCATCACCCTTTTCCATATATATACGGTTTAATCTGATACCGTAATCACAATTCCTCAACACAACGCAAACACTGAGATTCCACCCGCAGGGAAAGTCGCAGAAAAAGGGCTGTATTTCAAGTGTTTTTTAGCTCGCAGATTGCACCTGTCTGTGGTTCTGTGTATCGCGCAAAGAATATGAGTATTGTTTACGCACATATAGAAGGATAGAGTATGGAATATGGATTTGAATTAATTCGGGAGCGGCGAATCGAAGAGCTTGGCTCCGACGCTAAATTATATCGTCATGTAAAAACCGGAGCGCAACTTCTTTCCATGGCGAACACCGACACCAACAAGGTGTTCGGAATAAGCTTTAAGACACCGCCGAAAGACTCTACTGGTATTGCGCACATTCTGGAACACAGCGTCCTGTGCGGTTCTCGCAAGTATGCGGCGAAAGACCCGTTTGTCCAGCTTCTGAAGGGATCTCTGCAAACATTCCTGAACGCCATGACCTACCCGGACAAGACGGTCTACCCTGTCGCCAGTCAAAACCTGAACGATTTTTACAATCTGGTTGATGTCTACCTCGACGCTGTCCTGCATCCGCTCATCACCCCCGAAACATTTCTGCAAGAGGGTTGGCATTACGAAATTGACGATAAGACGGGCATACTGAGTTATAAGGGGGTCGTGTTCAATGAGATGAAGGGGGTCTACTCGTCTCCTGACTCACTACTCTATGAAAGTTCACAAAACTCCCTCTTCCCCGACACAACCTATGGACTGGATTCAGGTGGCAATCCTGAAGTTATTCCTGAACTGGACTACGCCGGATTCAAGGCGTTCCACGAAACATACTACCATCCGTCAAACGCACGCCTTTTCTTCTGGGGCGATGACGACCCCGAAAAACGTCTGTTGCTGAGCGCCGAGTATCTAGACGAGTTTGAACATCGCGAAATAGATTCATCAATTTCGCCGCAAACCACGTTCAGCAAACCGGTGGAACTGATAAGACCCTACAGCGCGGGGGAAGAGGAGAAAGATGACCACCACATAACCCTCAACTGGCTGTTGCCGGAGGTTTCAGATTTGACTCTTGTTATGGGACTGAATATACTTTCACATCTACTGGTCGGTACCCCGGCCGCCCCGCTACGCAAGGTGCTGATCGATTCTGGTCTGGGCGATGACATAACCGGCTGCGGACTGGAGACGGAGCTACGGCAAATGTATTTCTCCACTGGTCTGAAGGGGGTCAAAGGAAAAAACGTCCACAAGGTTGCGCCGTTGATTGAGAGGACAATTGACGAGACAGCCTCCACCGGCTTCGGTGTCGATCTAATTGAGGCTTCAATGAACACCCTTGAGTTCAATCTGCGCGAAAACAACACAGGGAGAACGCCGCGCGGACTGACTGTTATGCTACGTGCGCTGACCACATGGTTACATGACGGAAATCCTCTCGACATAATCGCCTATGAATCTATTCTCGCGAATTTAAAATCTGAAACAGCCAAAGATGAGCGTTATTTCGAAAAGTTGCTTACCAGGCACTTCATTCAAAACCGTCACCGCTCCACCGTGATTCTGCAACCCGACCAGGCTCACGCCGAACTGGTTGCGAGCAGAGAGCGTGAGGGGCTTAAAAATCACCAGGCATCCTTGACGGAAGACGGGCTTGCCAAAATTGCTGCCGAAAACGAGCGGCTGATTAAACTGCAAAACACACCCGACACCTTGGAGGAACTGGCAAAAATCCCCACGCTCTCTGTGGTGGATATGGAGAAGAAAAACAAACCCATTCCCATAAACACAACCGCAGACGGCGGTTTTGAAATAATATATCATGATCTCTTCACCAATAACATTGCCTATCTCGACCTCGGATTCAATCTCGACGTTCTCACCGAAGAAGAACTCCCTTATCTGGCACTTCTAAGCCAGGCATTCACCGATATGGGCACGGATAAAGAGGATTTCACTTCCCTCATTCGGCGGATCGGCAAAAAGACAGGAGGGATTTACCCCTCGTTGCTACTCTCCAGTACCAGGCATCCAGAGAAACCCGCCACCTATTTACACCTGCGTGGCAAATGCATGGCTGATCAGGTTCCCGCGATGCTGGATATTTACAGGGATATACTCCTGAACCTCAACCTGGACGACCGCGAACGTATGCTCCAAATAGCCCTTGAATCAATGACCGCAGCGGAGTCTGCCCTGATTCCTTCCGGGCATCTGGTGACAAACGACCGCCTTCGGTCGCAATTCACGCTCAGCGGGCAACTGGTCGAGAAAACCAGCGGTATTGAATTTCTTCTGTTTCTGCGGAAAGTGATCCCCGCAATCTCTGAAAACTGGCAGGAGATCAGTGCACGCCTGAAAGGTGTCCTGTCCAAAATAGTCAATCGCGACAATATGCACTGCAATGTGACGCTGGATTCCGCCAATTGGGAAAAGATCCGACCCGCGCTCAATAATTTTATCGGCGATCTCCCGTCATCGGAACGAAAGCGGTTGCTCTGGAATTCATCATTCTCAACCGCCCATGAGTTCCTCACCGCGCCGGGACAGGTTCAGTATGTCGGCAAGGCGGCACGCATACGCAAACACGGTGCGCCCGTGGCGGGTAGCGACTTGGTGGTGACGCGCTACCTGCGCACAGCCTGGCTGTGGGAGCAGGTGCGGGTTCAGGGCGGCGCATACGGTGCTGTTGTCACACTGGGTCAATATTCGGGTCTCCTCTCAATGGTTTCATACCGCGACCCGCAAGTCGATCGAACGCTGGATGTCTACGATAAAACCGCTGGCTACCTCAAAGATTTATCCGTAGACAGCTGTGATCTGGAACGCGCCATTGTGGGTGCTATCGGCGACATCGACGCTTATCGACTTCCGGATGCCAAAGGTTACGTCTCACTGGTTCGCCATTTGACAGGGAAAGACCCTGACGAGCTTCAGCGAATACGCAATGAGGTGCTTAGCACCAAACCCGGCGACTTTAACGATTTTGGGGATCGTATCGCCGCCATTAAAGAGAGCGGAGTCGTTGTCATTCTCGGATCGAAAGAGCATCTTGACGCAAGTCTGTTCGCGACAGAGCATCCTGATGTGAAGAGGACAGAACTGCTGTAGTAATGAGCTTTGAACTGGATGCGCGAGACCCCGTGTCCACGTTCATCATTTTCCGCTCTCCATTTCCCGGAGTCGCATATTGAAGTGGTGGCGTATTCGATTGGGAAGCCTCGTGTTGGCAACCGCCTTGCGGTAAACCTCCGCGAGTTTTTCAGTCTCCCCGGCATCCTTGTGTATTTGAGCCAGCATCTCATACGCGCTCACAAAATCTGATTTACCAGCAATAATGGCGTCCAGAATCTTGACCGCTCCGGCGCGATCACCGCTCTGGAGTTGATAGAAAGCATAAGTGTAGGCGTATTTGTCATTGCACGGACGCAATTCATGCGCCTTGCGTGACCAGACAAGTCCCTCGTCCAACTTCTTCGCCGACAGCAAGATTCCCAGATTATACGCCGCTTCCGCCATTGCCGGATCGGTTTTCAACGCTGTTTTCAACGCCTTCACCGCCTCATCGACGCGCTCCTGCTCACCATACAAGAGGCCCAGATTGAAATTGACGACCGAATTGGTGGGGCTTTGCGAGCGAGCGCGCAAAAGATGACGCTCGGAATCCCGCACCCGTCCCAGGCGGCTGCACGCCAGAGAAGCGTTCACCAGCACGGGCACATCGTTGGAGAGCATCATTAGCGCGAAATCAAACGACTCAAGTGCTTCTTCATGCTCATTTCTAGCCATATGGAAATTGCCACGGTTGTAATGAGCTGTCGCCATATCGGGACGGGCATCCAGTGATGCCAGATACTCCGCCGTCGCCTTTCGCACATTCTCCCGCAACTCGGCTTTCAGACGCACGGGGGGATACCCGGCCAGCGCGTATGCCGCGTTGATCCGCACAATCCGAGACTTGTCTCCCGCCGCCACCGCCAGCAAACTCGCAATCCCTGGTGATATATAAGCACTCAAAGCCTCCGCCGCGCTGGAACGTACAAGCGGAGACGGATCTTTCAGCATCTTACAGAATACCGGAACCACGCTGTCGTTCGGGCAGGCGCGGAGCAAACGGATCAAACCAGACGCAAAAATCTCTTCGTGATCCGTACGCTTCAGATACTCCAGAATATCCGGTAGCCGACTCCAGTCCTGCCGCCGCGCAGCCGCGATCAAACCCGCACGGTAAAGCGGCTCCGCCTGATAGTCGTCTTTATGCCACTTCCGCACTTTCTTGTCTGCCCAAGCGGCATCCTTGGTGTCATGGCAGATGGTGCAGGCATCGGGAGATCCAAACGCCCTGGATGTTGCCGGTGTGGGAGGAAGCAACGAGTGATCGCTGCGCTTCATTCGCGCAAACTCCGTCATCGGCATATGACATGAGATACACTGGTTCCCCCTGGTTCCCGCCTTATGGTGCGTGTGGGCGGGCGCGTTCTCCACCCGCTCCCGGTGACAAGGCAGACAGGCATCATTCGCCTTCTTCCCTTTGAATCGGTAGCGACCGCTGGAGGTGTGACAGTGATTGCAGTCCAGTTTACCAGCCTTGGCACAGGGATTCATGCGCCACAGCGTGTAGGTGTAATTTTCGCCGAGATCACGTGCGTCAGGATAGAAATCTATATCCTCCATCGTCGCAAGTGTGAAGTGGTCAAAATACTGCTCACCCGGTTCAAAATCATCCGTGATCGGAGCTGCCTTGGCGTGACAAGGCGCGCAGACCGCACTCGCCTCATGCGCGGTGTGTCCGCGCTTCTGAAGGATCATGGACATCTTCAAATCCTTCGGCTTCTCTTCAGCTCGGCACACGCGCACATGCTCCCCGGCGGGTCCGTGACACGTCTCACAGGCGATCCCCGGCTCCGCCCATGTCGTATGATAGGAGTCTTTCTTTAGATCGTAATTCACCACATGCCGACTGGTGTGACATCCAAAACAAGCCGTATTGAAGGTGTACAGTCGATGAGTCCAGTGCAACGCCCTGTCGTCATGCCCCACGCCATGCCGAACAGCACTCGCCGCAGTGTCATACCACTCCTTTCTGTTGGTATCGTAAGCGAGAGGCAGAACCTGAATGCGTCCGCGCTCCAGAGGGGTCAGCAAATAAAACACATTCTTGCCGCCGAGTACATGCACAATTTCATACCTCTTCTCCTCGCCGTCAGGATCACGCTCCAATATCCAGCCTTTATCAATATTGACGCTGTACCAGTGTCCCGCAATCTTAATCTCCCCTTTTAACTCGGTGAGATATTTATGGGCAAACTCTTTCGTGTACGGTTGCATCGCCTTCCCATGCCTGGAAGGAGTGAACAACTCATAAAAATACTCGTGACACTCCCGGCAACTTGAAGAACCAACATATTTGTTATTGACCCCCGCCTTCACCGTGTCGGCGGCGTGCTCCCCCGCCGACAGCGACATTGCCAGCGGAACGAGAATAAAAATCCATGCGTATTTTTTTGATTTCATGACCGGCAATATATTATTTATGTGGAAAGAATGCAATAATTATGCTGAATAAACGTTGTTATCTTAAGGTTTTATTGTAAATTGTTCGGCATCAACTATAAAAGTTACAGAAAGCGGGTTGTTATGAAAAAGGAAATTATCTCTGTTTTTACATGTGCGTTCATTTTTGTCTTCGGAACCCTGCTCAGTGGCTGTGATGATAACCAATCGCCTGACCAGCCATCACCCGGCGGGGAGGACTCAAAAAAGATGACCAAACTTGTTTCACAGCTAAAAGAGCGTATCGAGCAGATCGAAGTCAAGCAGGTTAGACTGATGAAAACCATCGAGAAACTGGAATCCCGCAAAAAGGTCGGAGGTATCGATGTCGGCACTGTCGCTGACGACCAGATCAAGCGGATTATTGAAGAGCAACTCGCCAGCATCACCGAACAGAAATTCTCAGAACTGGCCGCCGCCGAGATAGTGGCGCACGAAGAGCGTAAAAAGGTCGAGGCCGAAGCAGAGCGCGAAAAACGGAATAAAGAGCGCGAAGCTCGCTATGAAGAGCGCGAAGTGGCGCGGGTGGCACGAATGGCAGAGGAGCTGGGTCTCGACGGAGAACAAGCCGAGCAACTGCGAATTGCACGTGCTGGTATGCGCGAAACCATGAACGAAGTCTTCAAATATGTACGCGAAGAGGGACACTTCGAGCCGACCGCTATCAGAGAAACCATCACCAACCTGCGAGCCGAACACAAATCCATGTTGAACGAATTTATGACCCCGGAACAGACTGACACCTACCTTCAGAAATACAGCTTTTCCGGTGGCTTCGGAATGAGACGACACCAACACTAACTATCTGTCGCGCTTCACGCTAACATGCCAGTCATGCACCAATACCGCAATATTCTGGTCGCTCTGCTCTGCCTCCTGCCAGCGTTAACGCTGACGGCGGGAGGCAAATGGCAGAGATGGGATCACTGCAAACTCCTCAACAGTAAATATATGGACGGCGACAGCTTCCACGTCCAGCGTACGCCGCGCTCAACATACATAATCCGCCTCTACTTTGTGGACTGTCCTGAATCCGATAAACGTTATCCTGCCAGAATCAAAGAGCAAGCCGAATATTTCGGGATAACACCGGAAGAGACCCTGCGTATCGGCAAAAAAGCGACCGAATTCACAAAACGCGCTCTCAAAAACGGCTTCACCGTCCACACCCGCAAAGAGAAATCCTTCGGCGCGAGCAAAAAACCACGCTACTACGGATTCATCGAATATGACAACCATTTTCTCGCAGAGACCCTAGTGAGCAACGGTCTCGCCAGAATTCACGGCATACAGCGTGACCGCCCCGACGGAACAAAGATATCACGAGTTTACTCCCGCCTGAAAAAACTCCAGAAAAACGCTCGTCAAAACGGACGGGGAGCATGGAAATACAACCTGGCGCGGGACAGAAAATCCCGCGTGCTTCAACCCCCGTTCGAACCAGGCACCATCATAACCACGCAACGGAGAATCCCGGTCTACACCGCCGGGAAACCGTATAAGTTCAAGGGTCTGCTGTGCGCCGGAGCAAAAATCACGCTGATTGAAACCACGGACGGACGGCATATCACCGTCTCCTTCGATGTCGATGGCAAACCCGTCACCGCCGTCTGCCTGCGACGAGACCTCAATCTTAAATATTCACTCAACCCACGACAGACTTCTCCCGTTGGCGAACAGGACTAAAATAAGGAGAACCAAGATAAAACCCGAACAATACGTCCAAGCTGTTCACGACCAATCTTACTTGATATTGAAGTGGCAGAGAAGCCTCTTTATCCGGCACACCAAGTGCGGATTTTAACGAATTTTTCAACGACAGAGAAATGTCCGGCTCGAAACCCGACCGGTAGCGCGGTCTTCAATTGAAGATATGAATAAATCTCGATAATAGATATAATCGTGGCGATAATGGAGAAAACACACCATATTGGATGGAAGTTGAATTTGCTGGCGGCACTGGCGGTTCTTCCGTTGACAGGTATCGCGGTGGCGAAGAAGCCAATCATCGACTATATGGAATTCCCGCCACTGACCCGGTATGTGAGTCACGCGGATTTCTCGGTAACGATTTTTATCATCCTCGCAAGCTTTATTCTGGCAGTGATAACTCCGTTTATTGTCCGGGTTCTCACCGCTCGAAACCGTGCGGTAGCGGTGGCAGAAACGCGGCGGTGTTTCCCTCTGTGGGGTTGGGCGGGAATCCTGCTCACAGCGGTCGCGTGGTTCATGGCATGGACCCGTTTCGCCTGGTTCGCAAAGTTTCAAAACTTCACTTTCACCCCGATCTGGCTGGGATATATCGTTGTTGTCAACGCCCTGACTTATATGCGCGGCGGTCGCTGCATACTGCGCGACAGTCCGCGTTATATGCTGACGCTTTTCATAATAAGTGCCGTTTTCTGGTGGTATTTTGAATATCTGAACCGCTTCGTGCAGAACTGGGTTTATGTGGGCATAGACGATATCTCAAGGCTCCAGTACTTCCTTTTCGCCACTCTCCCCTTCTCAACCGTTCTGCCGGCAGTACTCAGCACGCATGAGTTACTGGCTACCTTCCCGCGGATAAGCACGGGAATGGATGACTTCATTAAGATACGCATTCCACACGCAAAACAGTTTGCATGGTCGGCACTTCTCATTTCATGCGCAAGCCTGCTGGCAATCGGTATCTGGCCGGACTACCTGTTCGCGCTTCTCTGGCTCTCGCCACTGCTCATCATAACGTTTACACAAACAATCCGTGGTGAAAAAACAATTTTCGAGGGCATTGCCAGCGGCAACTGGCGCAAAATATACCTGCTGGCACTGGCAGCACTGATCTGCGGGTTCTTCTGGGAGCTTTGGAACTATCACAGCCTGTCCAAATGGGAGTATCTCCTGCCGTTTGTGAACAGATTCAGAATATTCGAGATGCCAATTCTGGGATACTCCGGTTACCTCCCGTTCGGACTGGAGTGCGCCCTGATCGCGGACTTCGTTCTGGAAAAAAGAAGGACGCAGGCGGAGAGAGATGAAAAACCCCACCCCGCCTAAACAAACCGACATCCGTAAATCCGTGAACAGCATCTCAAACGCTTCGTGGAGATGTATCCGCTCAACCTGCATGAAGATGCCGAAAAACCTTCAACCATCAGAAATCCTGCGCAATAATCAAGCACATGGACGCGCAGATCGAGCGCATTCTGAACGCGCTTGACGCATCCGGGCTGGCAGATAATCCCTGCATCTTCTTTAGCAACGCCCACTAGCGGGCAGACGGGCGTAAAAAAATGAACGCGCCATATTCTAAACTTAAACTTGCGTTCCCCAGTCAATGAGCGTAGAATTCGGCGTTTGATTGAGATTAATAAAAATATTCACCGGTATTAAAAGAGAGAGAGACGAATGGCGGTAGAACAGCCAGCCACGGATAAGATACTTGTAGCCCTGGCGAAAGACAGCGCGTTCGTTAAAGTGAGCGGACGCGGATCTTTCAAGGTCAGCACCCCGCTGAAAGAGTTTGGCATCGCAGCGATGGGCATGAATGTAAAACGCATTCTGTTCGATATGTCCGCATGCATAGGCATGGACAGCACCTTCATGGGAACCATTGCCGGACTGGCATTGCGGTTGCGGAAAAAACGTTCAGACGGGAAAGTGATCCTTTTTAACCTCTCACCTAAGACAGATGAACTGCTTAAAACACTCGGTCTGGATCAAATCATACTGCCATATCTCGCGGGTGACACCCCCGCCGAAGTGACCTCGCTTTTAGAGCGCGACAATGGGTATGAGACCCTGATACGCCGTCCGGAAACGGAGATCGAAACAACCGAGACCATGCTTGATGCCCATGAAAGGCTGGTTGACATCGCGCCGGAAAATATGAGCAAATTCCGCGATGTGCTCGACTTCCTGCGGGAAGATTTGCGGCGCGGCACAGAGAATTGAAAAGAGGGAACGGTAAAAAATGGATCTTTCCGCCTTTTTGTTGATAATCAACACGTTCGCCGAGGTGACAATGGTTGTGCTCATTGCCTACCTTGTTAAACGCGGTAACCACTACAAGGCTCACCGCAACCGACTGCTTCGCGAAAAAGAGGTCATGCTGGATTACGTGCATGATGTCGGCGAAGCCTTCGCCGACGCGGAAAATATCGACCTGGATCTGTTTTTGGAACGCATACTCTTCTATTCGATGCGCACCACAAAGGCGGGCGCTGGGGCGATATTTATGGTGGAGCCCGAAACGGAAAGCCTGCGTGCCCGAGCCGTGGCAGGCATATTCCCACCACTCTCCGGAAGTATAGATATTCTACCGGAAGAGGTGACCAGCGATGCTGGATATCTGGAAAACCTTGTGAGATCACAACACGTCAGCAAAGGAAAAGGACTCTTGGGAGAGACCGCCGATTTTGGTGTCTCCATACTTATTGAGGATGCTGAACGCGACGCACGCGTTCCGCGTTATAATCTCGAATACCTCAAAATCAACTCCATCATCCTCATTCCCATGCGCTTCCGAAACCGTGTACTCGGTGTGTTAGTCGTCATAAACCGTACCGACGGCAATCCGTTCAGTCAGGAAAATCAAGACCTGCTCGAAGGGCTTGCCGCACAAGCCTCCACCTCGGCGCACTTCATCAGCCTGCGAGAGACAATAGAGGCAAAACACCGCATGGACCACGACTTGAATGTGGCACGCAATATTCAGGCCTCCCTGCTTCCAGCCAATATCCCCCAGGTCGAGGGTTTTGAAATAGCCGGATTCAGCCGCCCCGCCCTGGCGATCGGCGGAGATTACTACGACGTTATACGAATCGACGACAAACACATCGGTCTCTCAATTGCAGATGTATCCGGCAAGGGCATCTCCGGTGCCATTCTCATGTCCAGCTGCCGCGCAGTTCTCCGCGCACAGGCACACAACAATCTGGACGCAACCGCCGTCCTGAAAGAGGTAAACGACGCAATGAGCGAAGACATCAGCGAAGATATGTTCATAAGCATGCTCTACATGATATTGAACGTTGAAACCCGTAATTTGTCAATAGTCCGGGCCGGACACACACCTCCGCTAATCTTGAGAGGTGTGACCGGGGAAATGAAAGAGATCGATGCAAAAGGAATTGCCATCGGTTTGACCGACAGCAAAGTCTTTAATAATATGCTGAAAGAAGGCTCAATAGTTTTGGAGCCGGGCGACTGCGTTGTTGCGTATACCGACGGCATAACGGAAGCGATGGATCCCAGCGGCAATGAATGGGGACTGAATGCGCTTCAGGATGCCATCCGCATGACGGCAGACAAGCCGGCTGAAAGCATATTGGCGAATATAACAGAGCGTATCGCAGAGTTCACCGGCAACGGACATCAATACGACGACATGACAATGATGGCACTGAAAACCAACTAGTTTTAACAAAACAGGAGATGAGAGATAATGGCAAAAGGGAAAAAAGGACAGAATAAGTCACCGCAAAGACACAACGATGCGTCAGAGAATAACAAGACTCGCGACGGTGAGGCAACTGAAAAACTGAGCGAAGCGGAGTTGCTTAAAATTGAAAATGAAGAGCTTAACAACCGTATTCTACGGTTACGCGCCGATTTTGATAATTTCAGAAAACGAACCATCAAGGAACGTCAGGATATCGCCCGGCGCTCAAATGAAAAGTTGATAACGGAGTTGCTACCTGCACTGGATCATTTCGAAATGGGGTTGCAGAACGCCCGTGAAAACAATGTTCCAGCCGCCGTTTACGACGGCCTGAAAATTGTTCAAAACCAGCTTTTAAACGCTCTCGAAAAAGTCGGAGTTTCACGCATTGATGCCGAAGGCGAAGAGTTCAACCCCCATCTGCACGAGTGCGTCTCCCATCTTCCTTCCGATGAGTTCGCCGAAGGGATCGCGTCTAATCAAACCCGTTGCGGCTATAAGCTTGGCGACTACATTCTGCGGGCGGCGCAGGTCGTGGTCTCCAGCGGTCCCACCGCTCCAGAGAACACAGTAATTGAAAAAGAAAACAATAACACAGGTGAGGAATAAATGGTTCGAAGTAAAGAAAAAAGAGACTATTATGAAGTGCTGGGCATATCAAAAACCGCGACTGCGGATGAGATAAAAAAGGCATACCGAAAACTGGCGGTTAAATACCATCCTGACAAAAATCCGGGTGACAAAGACGCCGAAGACAATTTCAAAGAGGTATCGGAGGCCTACGAGATTCTAAGCGATCCCAGCCAACGTCAAAAATACGATCAGTTCGGTCATCATGCGTTCGGTGCCGGCAAAGGTGGCGGGGGGAGTGGATTCGGCGGATTTGGCGACATCGACCTCGAAGAGGCACTCCGCACCTTTATGGGCGCGGCGGGTGGCGGCAACAGCATCTTCGACGACTTCTTCGGCGGCGGGCGGCGGCGTTCCGCCGACACAAGAACCCGTGGTGCGGATCTACGCTATGATCTGGAGATAGATTTTGAGGAGGCTGTTCTCGGATCAAAACGGGAAATGACACTAAATGTGCAAAAGGAGTGCGCCACATGCGGTGGCTCCGGCGCGGAGAAAGGAACCGGGAAAGAGACATGCCGACAGTGCGGAGGATCGGGTGCCGTCATCTCCTCAAGCGGAATGTTCCAGATGCGGCAAACCTGCCCGATATGCAGAGGAACAGGACAAGTCATCACGAAACCATGCGCAAAATGTGGCGGCAGCGGAAGAGTCAAAGCCCGCAGAAACCTGACACTCAAAATTCCCGCCGGTGTCGAAACAGGCTCCCGTCTGCGCCTTTCGGGCAAAGGCGAGGGCGGCTCACGTGGTGGTCCGCCCGGCGATCTCTATGTCGTCCTGCACGTTCGCCAACACAAACTCTTCCAGCGCAACGGTGCTGACATATACTGCACAATGCCTGTCCCATTCCACATCGCGACACTTGGCGGTCAAATTCAGATACCAACCATTCACGGATACGCAAAGCTTAAAATCCCGGCCGGCTCAGAGAGCGGAAAAGAGTTCCGACTGCGTGGCAAGGGCGTTAAATCCATCCACGGATACGGAAGCGGAGATGAATATGTCCGCATGATCGTCGAGGTGCCGGAGGGTCTGAACAAAAAACAGAAGAAGCTGATACGCGAACTGGAAGAGACTCTCTCCGACTCCAATTTCCCGCTGACACGCAAGCTGAAAACCCACGCCAAACGGTTTTTTGCCAGAAAGAAAAAGATGGAGGGCTAGATGGCTTTCAGTAGCTCTCAAATACCACGCTGTTACACGCCGCCGTCACTTTGGAGCGACAACGGGCATATATCTCTCCCTCCCGGCGAGGCGCATCACCTGTTGCGCGTGTTGCGAACCGAACCCGGACGCCGTGTGCTCGTTTTCGACGGAACCGGACGAGAAGCCGAGACCGAACTGATCGGCACGCTGGAGAACGGCGGAGCGGAACTGAAACTGATACGCGAACTCCCGATGACAACCAGGAGCGTGGAGATTGAGCTTCTTCAAGCCATCCCCAAAGGAACACGCATGGAAATAATTCTTCAGAAAGCAACAGAACTGGGGGTCTCAGCAATCCAGCCCATAATAACAGAACGCACCATCGTCCGCCTTGCCGGTCAGAAACTGATAACAAAACACGAACGCTGGAGTAAGACCGTAGTCGCTGCCGCCAAGCAGTGCGGAGTAGCCTCACTGCCACGCATGAAACCCACCCGAAGTTTCACAGAATGTCTGGAGAACGGAAATACCTGGGATCTTCTGCTGCTCTGCTCTCTCGCCGATACCGCCCTGCCCCTGCGCAAGGTTTTGAAAGACCAAAAACTGAAAAAACCACGCTCTATCGGAATCCTGATCGGACCGGAAGGCGATTTCAGCGATGCCGAACACGCCGCCGCCGTCACGGCCGGGGCCATAGCGGTCAGCTTGGGCAAGCGCATCCTACGAACCGACACCGCACCGCTCTACATCCTCAGCGTTCTGGATTACGTCCTGTGAAAATTGTGTGCGCACAGAGTGTCCTGCGCGGCAGGGAGGCCTTCCGCACACTCGGAGATGTCACCGTTATCCCCGACAGCGAGATTTCCGCCCTGGATTTGAAAAATGCCGAGGCACTCATAACCCGATCAAAAACAGTGATAGATGCCACCCTAACCGCCAACACCGCCCTGCGCTTCGCGGGAACAGCGACAGCCGGATTCGACCATATCGATGCCATCGCTCTCGACACCGCCGGAATCGCCTGGACCGCCGCGCCGGGTTGCAACGCAGTGAGCGTGGCGGAATATCTGATCGCCGCCCTGCTGGAGCTTGGAGAACGAAACAACTTCTCGCTTGAGGGTAAATCCCTCGGGATCGTGGGTGTTGGCGCTGTCGGCTCACGGGTGGCTGTCCGCGCCAAAGCACTCGGAATGCGCGTGATGTTGAATGACCCGCCACGCGCTATCCTGGAGTCAAGTGATGAGTTTATGGAACTGGACGACCTTCTACCGAATGCAGATATCATCACCCTGCACACACCGTTGACGGATGAAAGCGGGTTCGCAACACGCAAGATGGTGGACGAAATCTTTTTCAGTAAACTGAAACCTGGTTGCATCTTTGTTAATGCATCACGCGGAGAGGTGGTTGACGAGGCAGCACTGCTGAACGCCATGGACGCACGCATTGTCACGCAAACCGTACTGGATGTGTGGGAAGACGAACCGTTCTGCAACAGCGAACTTCTGCGGCGTGTCGATATCGCCACTCCCCATATCGCAGGCTACTCATTCGACGGAAAACTGCGCGGCACCGCCATGGTGCATGAGTCGTTTTGCAAATTTATGAAATTGCCAACCAGCTGGAACAGTGCCCCTTTTCTCCCTCCCTCCCCTGCGCCGGAACAGACCGTTCTCCCCAACAGTGGCAGTTACGAAGATGTTTTGCGGACATTAATCCGTCGGATATACAAAATTGCGGAGGACGACCGTGCGCTACGGCGACAAGAGATAATGCCAAACCTGAAAGAACACGCAAAACTCTTCCAGAGCCTGCGTAAAAATTATCCCGTCCGACGCGAGTTCAGCGGCACCACAGTCCATCTTGAAAAACCTGACCCCCTTTTGACCCCAAAGATCGCCGCGCTGGGATTCCGCCAGAAAAATTAGCCTTTTCTACTCTTCCAGACGCTACTAAAATAGACTGTAGCAACCGAGACTGGAAGGCGATTCGCCGCTTGGCTACACACACACTATATTGTAACCACTCGCCTCCCGCTGAAGGACGAGCGAATCGTTTCCATTCGCAATCCCGACGTTCCCAACGCTGAACAGGCATGCGTTTATTCCCCGCCGGGAATTCAACAGGGAAAGACATTCCGTCCCGTGCAGACAGAGGTGAAAAAAGGGAACGACTTTGTAGTGCCTTTGGAGATGCCTGTGTTGATTACCAATGACTTACGCACGCAAATGAGAAACCTGGGTCAAGGTATGGCTCCTCTGTTTTCACTGCCAACGCTGGTTTTGGTTCCGCTGATTTACAGCCTCACCGATTTTCTCGCCACTCGTTTCAGATAAAAATAACAAATTTATTTTTAATTAAGATTCTGGAAACCCTTCGGACACAATACGTTTACCCATAGTTTTTAATGTTTTTATATCCTCGGGGTGGATACTCCCGTCGGGAAGGGGTCCCGTGTTGAGCAACAAATTTGCACCTGCTTTACGAGCTTTTACCAGTTTTTCCCAAGCCGCTGTTATTCCAATATGAGTGGTGTTTTTGTTGCAACCCCATCTTTTCTTTTGGAGCGTTGAACAGATCTCTGTAGCCTTTCCGGAAAGATCTCTGTGAGCACGGTGCTCTGGAGCAAAAAAATCTTCGGTGCCAAGTAATCCTTGTTTGTATGAAACTAGCACTTGGGGTTGAAGAGAATGGATGTGGTCGTATAACTCTTGAGTGTGAAATTCTGGAGCATTGCCAGCTTGTCTGGGGAGGCTGTGTTTTTTCCCTTTTTTAGAAAGGGGTGTACTGATTCCATCAAGCCAAATGGAGGCAACTGGCCCGTATTGGGTGAGTAGTTCTGTGATTTGAGCTTTCATGAAAGCAACATATTTATTTAAGTCGTGATCTTTTCCGTAGGCATACGCAGGATCCTGCGGATCGTACTCGGGACGTGCGTATCCACCCCAGCAATCGTTGTTTGGAGCATGTGGATGACGCCAATCACGCCCGTGCGAATAGTAAAAACAAATCCCCAAATTCTTTTTCTGACAAGCTTCTGCAAGGACTCCAACCAAATCCTTTTTTGCAGGGCTTTGTAAACTATTAAAGGTGCTTTGCTTTGTTCGAAAAAGAGAGAAACTATCGTGGTGACGCGTGGTTATGTTGATGTATTTCATTCCTGCTTCAAGTGCCAGATCGGTTATGAAATCCGGATCAAATTTAGCGGGATTAAAACGATCTTTCAGTTTGGCGTAAGTTGCCACAGGAATTTTTTCTTTTAGTTGAACCCACTCGCCTCGATTCAAAATAGAGTAAAGCCCAAAGTGCATAAAAAGACCAAATTTTGCTTCCCTGAACCACTGTAACGCTGCCGCACGCGGATCTTTTTCATAAAGCTTTTCGTACCCGGAAAGATAAGAGGGGATTTGGGGCTTCTTCGATGTCGACGCAAATGAAGAATGAGAAATCATCGAGTAGCCAGTAACCACTCCTGTATATGTAAGAAATTGGCGTCGTTTCATGATTAATACCTCCGGTTCCTTTTTATCATCTTATGATGTGTAGTTTTTTAAGATTATTTATTACGTAATGCTCCAAGTTGAAAGCGTCCCGAAAATTGTTAAAACTCAATGTGCCCTCTACGACCTATTCGTGCAGAACAGACATTTCCCCACAAAGCAACAATAGAGACCACAGATGAACAAGATAACGCAAATAGCAATTCCAGACAAAGCAAATAAGGAAGCTTTTTCTTTCGCAACATACACATGCCATCCCTCCTCCAGAGAAGGGTTCCTCTGGTCGACCCAATGATATTGCCATACTATTCACCTGTCCCTGCGCAGTTCTTTTGAAGAAAACGTGAGGGAGGTACTCCTGCCGTATCTGCGCGGGCTTTATCAATTTGAATCGACCGAACAGTTGCGCAAGTCGCTGAGCGAGACGTTTGCGCGGGCACGCGGCATCCCGGATGAGTCCGACGGCAAGACGCGACGTTTTGTGGTGCGGATTGACCGGCGTACGCGGTACTGGGTGGATGGATTGGTTATTGGCTCGGAACTGTTTGTTCATGAGATGATTCTGCGCTCCAGGGGCAGTTTGCGACCGCGAGAGTTCACCAAAGCGCGAACCCCGGACAATCAACCTCTGGACTTGTGTTGTTATAAGCAACTACGCGAGTTATAAAAACAGTAATCCATATATTTTGAGATCACCTTTGCGGGATTGGTCTGTCAAAATTCGGAGTTTTTCACCCCAAAGACCCCGCGCGTTATAAAACTCATCCCACTTTGCCCTCAATCCCCGCGAAATCGCAAACCAGAGTTCACGGAAATGCCAGTATTAATCCGGAATCCTGTTATTCACCTGTCCCTTGTCCCTTGTCCCTGCGCCGTGGCCCTACACCGATAACATACTGCATAACCGTTCAATCAATCAGGTGTTGCAATAGAGCTAGTGGTGTGGCAACTATAATTCAACTTGAACTATGTGACGGGTCGTCTTCTTTCGCGTCGCAGCTCAACCCAATCATAAATAGATGGCAGAACGAAGAGTGTGAGAAATGTGGAGGTGGTAAGTCCGAACACCACAACAATGGCGAGCGGTCGCTGAACCTCCGCTCCGACACCATGCGAAAGCAAAAGAGGCATCAATCCCAGCAGTGTGGTGAGCGTGGTCATGATAACCGGACGAAAGCGAATGAGGCTTCCATTGATGACGGCATCGCGCACGCCTTGCCCTTCACACCGCAGATCGTTGAAATCGGTTAGTAGCACCATCGCGTTCTGCATCGCAATCCCGAACAGGGCGATGAAACCGATAGATGCGGGAACCGAGAGATATTGCCCTGTTGCCCATAACCCGAAGACGCCGCCAATCATTGCCAGTGGGACATTAAGCAGAATCATCGCGGCATGACGCATGGAATGAAAGGTGATCCAGAGCAAAAGAAATATGGAGGCGATAACCACCGGGACAATAACTGTCAGACGCCGCATGGCATGACGTTGTTGCTCAAACTGTCCCCCATATTCGATGAAAATGCCGGATGGAAGTTCGACTTTTTCGGCGACCGCCGCTTGAATATCTGCCAGCACTTTGCTGAGTGCCCGCGACCTGATATTGGCTTGGACGATCCAGCGGCGCTGATTTTTCTCGCGGTTAATCTGGAGCGGGCCGACAACCATTTCGATATTTGCGAGCTGTCCAAGCTGAAGCAACGCGCCGTCAGCCGAGCGGATGAAGAGCTGTCGGAGGGCGGCGGGCGTGGTTCGGAACTCGGGTGCATAGCGCAGATGTATTCCATAGCGACGGGTATTTTTATAGAGCGTATCGACCACACGTCCACCAATAGCGGTCTCAACCTGTTCAAGCACAACAGAGCCTGGAACACCATAACGCGCGCAGGCCTCACGATTGACAACCACCTTGATTTGCGGCTGACCGTAGCTCTGCTCAACAGAGAGGTCAACCAGTCCCTCTATGTCCTCAATGGCACGCCCGACATTGTCCGCTACGCTTCGTATCTGGTCGAGATTTTCGCCATATACCTTGATTGCAAGCTGAGCCTTAACTCCCGAGAGCAGTTCATCGAAAGCGTTCTGAATCGGCTGGGAGAGATTGATCTGCACACCGGGATAATCTTCAAGCAGTTCACGCATCTTCCCGGCTGTCTCCAGGCGGGTGCTCATATCTTTCAGCTCAACGTGAATTTCAGCGAAATTGACCGGGTGCGGATGACTGCCCGCCTCGGGACGACCGATACGAGCAACAACCTCCTTCACCGTCTCTATCTTCATAATTTCACGTGTCAGCCGGTTTACAGTTTTTTCGGCCTCTTCCAGCGCAATGGATGGCGTCATATTGATTGTCGCCATGATGGAACCCTCATCCAGCACGGGAATAAACTCGGTTCCTGTGTTTCGACGGCTAGATGCCGCCAGCAGGGTCAAAACAGCGACGACTGCGAAAATCAACACTCTGGTCTTCAATGCGGCAACCAACAGTCTGCGATAGACGCTTTTAATACCTTGGAATACAAACGACTCCTTATAGGGCTTCTCGTTCAACAGAAAACTTGCCAGCACCGGGGCGATAATCAACGCGAAAACCAGTGATCCACCGAGCGCGAGCATGACAGTGTAGGCCAAAGGCTTGAACATTTTCCCCTCGACAGCTTCGAACGACAAGATCGGCAGAAACACTGTGATAACTATCATTATCGCAAAAGCAATCGGTCGACCGACCTCATTTACCGCATTGCGGATGAGTAGCAGACGGTCTTTCTTTCCGCCATGCTTAAGCCCAAGAAAACGGTGAATATTTTCCACAACAACAATCGAACCATCGACCAGCATACCAAGTGCAATGGCAATACCGCCAAGCGACATAAGGTTGGCTGATATCCCGAAACGGTTCATTCCTATCACCGCGATTAGGGCGCAGAACGGCATAGCCAATGCGACAATCAACGCCGCCCGGAAACAGCCGAGAAAGGCGAATAGCACCAGCAGCACCAGAACCGTCCCCTGAATCAGTGCCACTTTCACCGTGCGTGTCGCGCTCTCAACAAGATCGGCCTGCTCATAGTACGGAACCAGCCGAACTCCGTTGGGTAAACCGGCTTGCACCTGCTCCACTTTTTCGTAAAGGTCTTTGATAACCTTTGTGGAGTTGGAACCGAACAGCTTCATAACAATCCCGGAAACAACCTCTTCGCCGTCACCAAGC
Organism: uncultured Verrucomicrobiota bacterium; assembly: GCA_964440175.1. Classification (GTDB taxonomy): domain Bacteria; phylum Verrucomicrobiota; class Kiritimatiellia; order CAYTQP01; family CAYTQP01; genus CAYTQP01. Next base: position 19,505 of record CAYTQP010000008.1, on the reverse strand, counting down.
GCGACCACGCCGCGTCGCAGAGCCGCCCCGCGCGCAACTTTCGCCACGTCTCCGATCGAGACGGGAACGCCATCGAAGGTCTTCAACGTAATGCCACGAAGATCGGCAAGACTGCTCACCAGCCCAACACCGCGCACAAGGTGCTCCTCGGAGTTCAGTTGTAAATATTGCCCGCCGACGTTGCGGTTGTTCGCTTGCACCGCCGTGGCCACGTCCTCGACCGTAAGACTGTATTGGTGCAACAGAAACGGATCCATCTCGATTTGATATTGAAGTACATGCCCACCGGCACTGAGAATGTCGGTGACACCCCGCACGGTTTGCAGTTGCCGCTTAACCACCCAGTCGTTCAAATCACGCAGATAGGTCAGTTTGTCAAGACCTCCAGTGTCCGCGTCATCATCCATCTCAAGATAGTAGAGAAAGACTTGCCCCAGTCCGGTAGAGATCGGGCCCAGTTCCGGCGGTTCATGCAGTTCCGGCATGTCAGCCACCGCTTTGTTTAGCCGCTCTCCCACGAGCTGTCGAGCGAAATAGATGTCGGTGTCATCGGTAAAGTAGACATAGACCACCGCCATTCCAAAAGCCGATGTCGCCTTGATCTGTGTGACGTTCGGCAAACCGGTCATAGCCGTTTCAATCGGATAGGCGACCAGTTGCTCAACCTCTTCCGGAGCCATTCCATGGGCTTCGGCGAAAATTGGAACCATTATCGGTGAGATATCGGGAAACGCCTCAACATCAAGTTGCTGATATTCATATATTCCTATTCCGACCACTCCCAGTAGTAGCACCAGCATCAGCCCCCGGTTTTTCAATACCGTTTCAATAAATTTTGAATTCATTTTTCTACCCTCAAATAATTTTTATAGTTTAATGCCCGTGCCCCGCATGGGAATCCATGCCGCTGGTGACCATCTCCGCCTTCAGGGTGAACGCGCCTGCGGAAACGTAGCTCTCTTCCGGCTTGAGACCGCTCCTGATTTCGATAAAACTGTCATCGGCAAGACCGGTCTTTACCGTCTTCGGCTGAAAGCCGTGCTCACCGGGAACAAACACCACTGTTTCGCCTTCTATTGTCTGAACGGCATCACGTTCGACCGCCACCGCAACTACGGCGGTATCGACCGCTATTCTGGCGCGGACAAATGCGCCGGGAGTGAAATCCCCGTCCTTCCTCTCAAGCACACAGCGTGCTGTGAAAGTGCGCGTCTCAGAAGAGACAATAGGACTGACGTATTTAATGACACCTTGCGCGGTATGTCCGTCGTGCGCAGTGAATTCGACAGGCAAACCTTTACGGACACGATGCTGATATTGAGGGAAAACGCTGATGTCTGCCCAAACCGTAGATATATCAGCAATCTCAAACATCACCTGTCCCTCCTCTGCTGACTCACCAACAGATATATCTTTCGAAATTATAATGCCATCAAGAGGAGCTGAAACTGTGTAGACTGCCAGAGTTTCACGGTTTTTGAGCGACGCGAGAACGTCACCCTTCTTCACCCTGCCGCCTATCTCGGCAAAGAGTTGACGGACGATACTGGCGTAGCTCGCTGACACCGCTGCGGCACGGTCGCGGTTCAGCCTGATCTCCGCCGGGAATACCGCCGATTTCGAGATTTTCCCGCTGTCCGCTTTGCGCACCTTCAGCCCGATTTTATTCAACATCTTCGGAGTCAATTCTATGCCATCCACTGCGTCATCTTCACTATGCGCTTCCGCAACGTGATCGTGGTTTGCGTGTTCCGCGTTCACATCCAATCCCCGAAGTTCGGGTAGAGTTAATTTTTTGTCTGCCACTGCAACACAAGAAGCATCGTCGCAATCTTTGATTTCACAGGTTTGTGTGTTCGCCCGCGAGTTCATTATGGTCAGCATAACCATCGTTAAAATTAAATTTTTCATAGTTAAATTTCCTCTTTCATAAATTTATATATTTTCGCGCGGGCCAGATGGGCATCACGCAGTGATTCAATGTAACGGATACGAATATCGGCGAGATTCTGCTGCGCCTCTATCAATTCCAGCCAGGAAAATCTCCCGGCATCATAACCTGTTCGGCTGAGTTCGTGAGCTTGCTCCGCTTTTGGAATAAGCCTGTTTTTGAGTAGTGCCACCTCCGCTCTCACTCCTTTGTAAAGGGCCAAAACCTCAGTTAATTCGGATTGAAGTTTTCGGCGGACTTCCGTTCTTTCGGACTCGACGGCAGTGGCACGCAGCAGTCCGGCAGCATGTTCCGCACGTCCGCGCCGACTGAAACTTAACGGTACGCTGGCGGAAAAAATAAGAGAGCTGTTGTCATCCACAGCTTCGTATTTATATCCAGCACCCAACGAAATATTGGCGGTGTCTTCCGCCTTCGCCCGCACCGCCTCAGCTCTAACCTTCTCGGTTTCAATCTCCAGCCTTCGAAGTGACGGATGGGAATTATGAAGAACAACGTTCTCTATGACCTCCAGATTATAGTAAGGGGCTGTCAGTTCAGGAAGTTCTTCTACCGGGAGCCTAAGCAATGAGGCAAGTTTTATGCGTGCGGCCAGCAATTCACTAAAGTAGCAGGTCTGGGAAAGGACTATCTCCTCCATAGCAAGTTCTGCCTGTACTACATCCAGCTCAGAACCGCCACCCGCTTTGTGATGCCTTTTGGCAACTTTGACAAATGCCCGCCCCAGTTGCATCTGTTCGGCTTGTACCCCTCTGATCTCCTGCATCGCCATCACAACAATAAATGCGTGTCGCACCGCCTCGGTCAGCTCTATATCCTTTTCGCGCACGAACTGACTGGCAATGCCGACAGATTTGCGTGCCACCGTCCGCGCTTTCTTTCGCTTACCCCCTGTCTGGAATTCCTGTGAGATGCCGAGGGCATATTCGCCCTCGTTTGACAAATCATTATCCAGTCCAACACCTTCAGCCTCAAATTCCAACTCGGGATTTATACGCAAACCTGCGGCGGCGACACCTTTTTCGGCAGACTGAAGATGCATGCGGACAGCCCGCAGTTCCGGTGAGTTTTTCCTTGCAAGCTCCAGCGCCTGCTCCAATGTTAACGGCCCGGGATCACTAAGCCCAGTGACGGCAATGCCACATAATAGTAAGATATATTTTTTCATATTTAACTCCTGATTGATTATTCTTCGTTCGAAATGCGAAACGAAGAGCGATCAAATCAGGAGTTGAACGGTCTTAATTGCGGAAATAGTCCTGAATGCCGTGGAGGGAACTGAACTTAAAGCGGACATTATCTGTGGAAAAACGAACAGCGACACCGGAACCGACGGCTGAACAAATGATCCTGTCACGGACACTGAATTGAGCGGAGTCGTGACATCATTAGGGCAAGGAGCGTGAGTACACGAATGACATCCACATGTCTCACCAGCAACTGAGCGTAGTCCAGCAACATCATGATCATGCCTATGATCATGCTCATGACACAACATCACGCCACTTTGCAACAGCACCGCTAGCAACATAATCATCAATATTGTATGCTTTAACAAGCTCATGTCGTGTATAGACTCATAAATCGAAAATATGTTCAACTTAAATCTTCATTGATATCGACAACGTTTAGTTCCCGAAGGGAAGCACTCACACCTTCTGTATCTTTAAGACCGTTGCCGGTGATCAAGCAGACAACGCTTTCATCACGCGTAATCAACTTCTGATTTACCATCTTTTTGAGTACACTCCAAGACGTAGCGGCGGCGGGTTCGGCAAATACTCCGCTCAGGCTGGCGAGTTCACCAACGGATGCAATTATCTCGTCATCCGCGACGGTGATGGCGTGACCCCGTGACTCGATTACTGCTCGTGTAGCGGCGAGTCCATCGCGGGGAAGATCAACCGATATGGAGTCTGCCAGTGTATCCGCTTGAACACTCTCCACTCTAACCGATATCCAGCTTTTCGGATACCCGTCCTGTTTTCGCACTGTGCGTGTTATAGCATCACTGTTTTCGGATTGCGCACACACCAGCCTTGGGGTGCGCTCTATCAGTCCGATGCGGAAAAGATCGCGCCAGCCCTTCCATATTCCGCTGATTATATTACCGTCGCCAGACGGAACGATTATCCAGTTGGGGACTTTGCGGTCGAGTTGCTCCCATATCTCAAAACTGCATGTCTTCTTACCTTCGCGCGTGAAGGGGTTTAGTCCTGTATTGCGGTTAAACCATCCGTTTGCCATGCAGGTTTTGCGACAGAGGTTAAATGCATCGTCATATGTTCCGCGTACCGCCAGAACCCGGGCACCGTATGCCCGGAGCTGGACAAGCTTTGCGGGTGGTGCGTTTTCGGGGACGAAGACAACGCAGTCCTGCCCTGCGGCGGCGGCAAGACATGCCAGAGAACTGCCGGCGTTGCCAGTAGTGGCAGTGGCGACAACTTTCGCGCCAACCTCACGGGCGCGAGCCAGAACAACGGCACTGGCTCGATCCTTGAGTGATGCGCTTGGATTACAACCTTCGTCTTTTAGATACACACTGTTCAGTCCAACAGCGGTGGCGAGATGCCGGACGTAATAGAGTGGTGTGTACCCGACCCTCAGCGGTGTGGCAAAGACGGGGTTCAGCGTGGGTAACAACTTGCGGTAGCGGAAAATATCCAGACGGCTGTTGTCAAAAAGCGTATTTTGTTCCGCAGCATCACGCAAACGACCATAGTCGTAACGTACATCCAAATTGGCACCGCATTCCGCGCAAACATTTCGCTTATAGTCTGCGGGATACTTAGTTTTGCATGCCACGCATTTATATCCGATCATATCCCACGTCTCCAGCCCAAATTAACTTTGATCGCAGTATATGCACAATCGGTATTCATTTCAAACCATTTTGAAGGCAGAGAATTTGAGTGAAGATTATGAGAGCAACTATCGTTAGAACGGGAAAGGAGAGCAAATCAGACAATTGCGGCGGCAACCTTAACAATATACTCTTCCATGTGTTCCTGAAGACAAGGGGTTAACTGCTCGCCAAATTCGATTGTCTGCGGTTCGATTCCAAACAGCACGATTTCTTCAGGAAGTTCGCCAAGACTCTTTGATATATTCAGCAGATTCAGCAGGTCCCCATCGTGAGCGGACCAGTGTGACTGTATTTTTTTCGAGACAACATCGTCGAGACTGAACCGCCGTATTGTTCCCGGCGACTCCCCCATCAGCGCACAATCGACAAAAACCACCTTTTGCCTGCCAGCAATGGCGTGCAAGACATTCATATTTCCTGTGCCGAGATCCATAACCTCTACATTGCCGGACAAGTCGTAGCGTTGTTTAATCGTTTCAACAACGCATACCCCAACTCCCTCATCTGTCATGATGGGGTTGCCAAGCCCGGCAAGCAGAGTGTTACGTGGCTTAGACAAACTCAACGTCCAGATAATGGGTCGAACACGATATGCAGGGGTCATAAGAACGCACAAGCATTTCGAGGAGCAATCTTATCTCTTCTGGCTTCCGATCAATAATTTGAGGTGCCAGCTTCTCAAAATCTTTTTGGATGTTGGCATGGTTCTGATTGGTCGGGATACAGATATTGGCCGAAGTACACAGTCCTTTTTCATCAAACGCATAGCGATGGAAGAGTATTCCGCGTGGAGCTTCGGTGCAACCGGCACCTTCGCCAGCTCTGGGTTCAACCTTCGGGATCTCCGGTTTTATGCCGGCAGTCAAAAGATCGTCTACAATCTGAATGCCAATCTCGACGACCTGCACACACTCAACAATTTGCGCAATACTGTTCATATACGGATTACAGCAACCCTTCTTGAGTCCCAGCATCTCCGCCACGCTTTTTGCCATTGGCTGAAGGTGTTCAGCGTTGAGGTTGAAACGCGCAAGTGCGCCAACCGCATAGGCATCACGATGCCAACGGGTCCACTTGGCCGTCGATTGCGAGGTCATGTACTCGTTTGTGACGGTCTCAAAGTCTTGAACGGAAACTGGCGCGTCGGCATCGGTGCTGCCGATATCACCGTGATAGAACGGGTATGAACCCGGGTTGGTGATGGCGATGTACTCTGTCTCGCGCTCAAAATCCGGCAATTTATCAGCTAGACTCAAAACCACTTCGGCGATAGTTTTCAGGTCGGGAACCACGTCCACAAGGGTCTGCTTCAGCTCTTTCAGGCTGGCCTCGGTTGGCAGGGCTGAAAATCCTCCGGGTTTCACGGTTATCGGATGGGTGATACGTCCAGCCAGCAACTCAGACCATTTATTGGCAACGCGGTGGGCGCGGATTATTGTTTTGACAACATCGGGATGACTCGCAACCAGTGGCACAACCGATTTCTGCCCGAGCAAATCGGGCGCAACCAGATAGCCGACGTGCAAAACGTGACTCTGGAGCTGTTCGCTGTAGTGCAGGAGCAGACGCAATTTATCGGTCTGTTCCGAGACTTCAACACCAAGTGCCTTCTCCACGGCCTTGATGGCCGTCAGGGAATGAGAGATAGAACATATCCCGCAAATCCGGCTGACGATTGTCTGAATATCTTCAAAACTTTTTCCGCGCACCATCGCTTCAAAAAAGCGCGGGGCTTCGGGAACCTGCCACTCTACTTTTTCGATTGTTCCGTCAGTGGCCTTGAGGCGGATATTGCCGTGACCTTCCACGCGAGTTACGTGATGAACAGTTATATCAACGGTTTTAGCCATTATTTTTGCTCCTGATTATTGTTGAAAAGACAGAGTTTAAGCTCTAGGTCTTCAATAGTTTTGCCATATTTATCCAAGACATCTTTTGCCGCATTCACATTGGGATTATCCACCAGTCCGCGACAGCCAAAACAGTAGGTTCCGCTCGACGGGCACTGCGAGTCGCAACCCGCCCGCGTGATTGGACCCATACATATTTCGCCATACTCAAAGCGGCAGACATTTTCGTTCAGCTTGCATTCGACACAGACTGGATAATCTGGAGTCTCCGGCGTTTTGCCGAGGGCAAGGCAACGCACAACGTAGGCGAATTCCTTGTTTTCAATCGGACAGCCGTGAATTTTGAAATCGACTTTAACGACCTCATCCACCGCCTTGGTTGGATAGGTGTCCAGGTGCGGCATGGAGCCGTCCTCACCATATACACAACTTCTGACTTCATCCATATTGAAACTGTTTTTTATTTTATTAACCCCTCCGATTGTGGCGCAGGCACCGAGGGCAACGAGCATTCCCGCCCTTTTGCGAATCTCTTTCAGGCGTTCTTCATCTTCGGGGCGAGTTATGGAGCCTTCGATAAAGGCGATGTCATACTCTTCGCTCGATTCGGACATGGCCTCACGCCACTCTACCGGTTCGACCAGCGAGATGAGATCAAGTATCTCCTCCTCCAGGTTGACGATCTGCAACTGACAGCCTTCACAGCATGCGAAATCAAATATGGCTACTTTTGGTTTAGACATTATATTGCCTCCTCAATATCTTCTACATCGGCGAAATTGAATACTGGTCCATCCTGGCAGACGTACAGATTGTTGATCTGGCAGTGTCCACATTTGCCAACCCCGCACTTCATGTTGCGTTCAAGCGACAAAAATATGCTGTTGGGGTCGAATTTATGGGCCAATAACTCAGTTATGACAAATTTATACATTATTGGAGGTCCGCAAATGACGGACACCGTGTTCTCTGCATCCAATTGCACCAGCGGGATGAGTTTGGTGATAACGCCCTCAATACCCGTCCAGTTTTCATCGCGGTGATCCACGGTCTCCAGCAACGTCACGTCTTTCTCTTTCGCCCACATTGCCAGTTCATCAGTGAAGAGGCGGTTGGATGGATCCTTGGCTCCAAACAGAATCGCCACACGCCCGTAATCTTCGCGCTTGTTGAAAACGTACTGAATTGCCGAACGGACGGGAACCAGACCTATGCCCCCACATATAAAGAGCAAATCTTTGCCCTTCATCGCGCCGTCCACTGGGAAATCTGTACCAAATGGTCCGCGGATTCCGACCTTGTCGCCCTCCGAAAGGTTGTGCATGGCATTGGTGACATTGCCGACATTCCGCACCACCATCTCGAAGGTGTCACCGCTTGTCGGTGACGAGGAGACAGAGATAGGTGCTTCACCTATTCCCGGCATCGACACTTCGACAAACTGTCCGGGCATATGCCCCAGCGGCTTACCGGAGTCGAGTTTGAACTCATAGAACTGTTCCAGTTCGGTCATCTGCTCTTTTCTCAGCAGTGTCGCGGACTCTGGAAGGTATATGTCTGTATTGTTGCAAGTGCAGGTGTCGCTCATTTGGAATCCTCCGCAATTCTGTTGAATATTTCAACGGGGTTGGCAATTTTGGTAGTACAGGCGGTTATACAGCGTCCACAGCCGACACATCCCGTTTCGCCTATCTTCTCCGGGATATATTTCCCTTTGCGCAGATAGCGGTGACGGTAGCGGTCGGCGCGATTGCGCCTGAAATTGTGTCCGCCAGCAGTGAGCGCAAACCCAGCGAGCATACATCCATCCCATACTCGCTCGCGGCGCACGTTTTTCAGACTCCAATCGACTTCGTCGCAGACGTTAAAACAGTAGCAGGTGGGGCACACGAGATTGCACGAACCGCATGAATGGCACTGTTCCGCTTTCTCTTCCCACACTGCGTGTTCATAGGCTTCGCCGAGAAGTTTCGGAAGCTCTTCCAGGTTCGGCTTAAGCTCGTGCTTAACGGCATCTCGCCGATTTTGTTCCTGAACGGTTTCTCTCTGCGCGAGAGCCTCTTCACTGGCATCGGGGGCATCCGCAATGGAGCTTGCCAGCACTTCACCCTTTTCGGTGCGTACATCGACCAGATAATCGTTGCCGATCTTTGTTACCAGAATATCAAAACCGTCATCAACCGTCGCGGTTCCCATTGCGCCGGCAAAAATATTCTCTGATGTGTTCTGTATGTCGCAGACAACCAGCGTGGCGTTTTCGCGGCGCGTCAGGTAGTGTACATCGGGATTGTCCTCTGTGAAGATTTGATCCATCTGCGAAATAGCGATCATATCGTAGGGGTGTATGCCAAAGAGAGTGAAAGATTCCTCGTTTACAACACTCTTGAATCCACTCTCCTTGCTGAAGGTTACCAAAGTCTCCCTCTGTGGTTGAAGATATTTTTTGGGCGGCAGGATTGTGACATCGTAGTCCAACCTCAGGTCAGAGGCTTTCTCCAGCGCCTCGAACACATAACGGTCACCCTTCGCCTGAACTCCGTATACGCAACCGGCTGCAGTGCAGGTGTCAACCCACTCTCCGAACGCGGCCGTATCCAGCTTTTTGACATTCATAACTATTATCCTTGTGTTAATGTTTATTGTAGACTTAATTATCGTAATATGTTGAAAGCATCTCCCGCAGAATATCGCGACGGCTCACAATGCCGACGACTTTGCCACCATCGACTATTGGAACGCGGCGAATACGGTTTGCCGCCAGACAATTCGCTATCTCCGCGCATGTCGCCTCCGGGGCAAAGGTTGTGAGGTTTGTGCTCATAATCTCACCAGCAACCGTGTCGTCGGCGTTGCCGCTTGACATCGGATTAACCAGATCAATCTCACTGACAATGCCAATCAGCATGCCGGCATCATCAACAACCGGTAAACCCGTGATGTGCTTATCTAACAATGTGTTCATGACCTCAACAAGGGGGGTCTCCGGCTTGACCGTGACCACATCCTTTGTCATAAATTCGAATGCTTTCTTTATCTTCATAGTTTGTACCCTTTGTTCCATGAGTTCAACGACCGCGCCCAATGCGGACACGGCCTGAAAAACAATCTTCCTCGTTTCAGTACGAGCACTAATAATAAACCTTTACAAAAATTTCAAGGTATATTAGGCGCGCACAGTAGCGTTTAATGACATATCGCACAAGAAAATATTTTGAGGTTTTTTAACTTTATGACAAGTTTCAATCTCGTGGCTATGAGATCTTGAATTAATATTATGAGCGGACGGCAATATAAACAGTGTTGTTCAATGCTATGAAGCATAAGAATACGCCCTCAAATCCTTGCAAACTCACATTTCACGCATGAACACGCCAAATTATAAAACGCACGCTACAAAACTTTGAGTTCTCAATACATAAACGGAGAGCCTGGACGTTTCACCTTTTTAACCTCTTCTGCAATTATGGCCAGATGAGTTTTCCCATCCAGCTCAATACTGCCGAGTAATCCCTGCACCTGAACCCAGTCATTGATCTTCAGCCCGTCAATGTTTTCAGCTTTAACGAGGATGCCGAACGGTGCGGCGTCTGCGGCGCAACAGGTGATGAGAAAACGGAAACAGATGAATCCGTCAGCAGGCGTGGCCCCATTGCGGTAGAACATCCCTGTTGTGCTCACACGTTTGCCATAGTAATCTTCGAGCGAAGATATCATCTTGTATATAAACACCTCGGCAGGTGCGTTTGTCGATGCGGCGATGTTTTTCCTGGAGAGTAAATCCAGTCTTTCGTCAAGCGTTTTCGGGAGGATGATCCCCGAAGCTCGCAGTGAACGGTTGCGGTAGGCTCCGGTTCCGAGCTGACTGTCGAGCGCAAGCGGAAGATAGAGCAATGGCAATAGTATCAAGCCAATCTCGAACACACCCAGCGCGGATGGTGGATGGTGGTGGGTCGAGGTGTTGTCGCGTACACTCTTCTCTTGCAGCAGTGTCACAACGGCAAACATCGCCATTATCACGCCACCGCACACTATCAGCCACCAAAAGCTTGGATGCAGGAGTGCGGTCAGGCGCATAACCCCTCCCTCTTTACGTAGCATCCAAAGCAGAGAGAATCCCCAAATGGCGATCACGAATAATCGGCGATAGAGAACGCCAATTGTCTTACGGCTGGACGACAGCATAAAAACGCCCTCCAATCAGAAGATGCACACCAAATATTGACGCGAACACCAGAACAAACAGCAGGATTGGCAGCAGGATGATCGCCCGCCTCTTGAACAGGGTTGTGTACATGAGTATCAGCTTGATATCCAGCATAGGTCCCAGCACCAGAAACGCCAGTTGCGATGTGCCGGGCAAAACGTTGCGGAAACAGGCGGCGATGAATGCATCGGCCTCGCTACAGAGATTGAGCGCAACCGCCATCACCATCATAACCAGAATCGCCAGCCATGGCTGACTGGCGATGGAGTGAAACGTCTCCATGCTGACAACCGTTCGCAGTAACGCGGCGATGAACGCACCAATTATCAGATAACGTCCAACCTCGAAAAAGTCGTCACAGGCATGCTGAAAAACGCCGGTTATCTTTTGAAAAACACTGGCATTTCTGTCCGCGAGAGAACATGCATCCGCTTGCGGTCGGATCGAATCCAGTAAAATATCTTTCTCTTTTGTAAAGCGTCCAATTATGAGGCCTGTTATCACCGCAACAACATAGCCCAGAACAAGGCGCAACGCTGGCATGCGCCAGTCGCGGTTGTATGCCACAAAGGTAGATGCAATGACGATGGGGTTCACAATCGGAGCTGCCAGCAGATATGCGATTGCCGCCGGTGCGGGAACACCCTTTTTTACAAGCCGCCGCACAACTGGCACAACAGCGCACTCGCAAACTGGGAAAAGAAACCCCATCGCCGCCGCCGCGAACACCACCCGTTTCTGCCCGCGTGCCAGAAAGGATGCCAGCCATTCGCGTGGCACATAGACTTCGATTAACCCCCCGAAGACAGAACCAATAAGCATAAATGGCATCGCCTCAAAGACAATGGCGGTGAAATTGATTGCGATTTGCGGAAGAAGATTTTGATCTGGTACATTCATGCCGCGAAAAAGCGCGGCTATGGCAGTAATCACAAAAATTGCAGTTGCCAATCCGCCAATCTTTTGGAACTTCGACCTTTTCTTGACGTTATGATGACAACCGCCGCTCATTTTCCCGCTCGTGGATTTTTGTTTTTTGATACAGAACGTAACAGTGATTGACTGAGAAGTGACAGTATATATACCACTCCGGCCAAGGCGATGATGGTTGCGCCGGCGGGAAGATCGGGTTTATAGCTGAGGGCGATGCCACCGATCGTGCAGAAGATCGAAAGCGCAACACTTATGACCATCATCTGCCACAGCCGCCTGCTGTGGTGCGCAGCGGTGGCGGCAGGCAACGTCAGCAGTGCAATAACCAGCACAATTCCAACCACCTGCACAAGCAAAACCACTGTCAACGCTGTCACGCAAAGCATAACCATTTGGTAGCGGTTGCTTTTTATACCGCGCAGGCTTGCAAACTCACTGTCAAAACAGACTAGCAGTATCTTGTTGTAAAACAGAAAAACCCCCGCCAAAACCGCTATGTCCAGCAAGCCCATAAGCCAAAGATCACTACCAGTCACCATCAGAATGTCGCCGAAGAGATAGCTCATCAGATTTTCGCTGTAGCCGGGAGTTTTGCTGATGAAAAAGAGACCTGTCGCCATACCGAGTGCCCAGACTGCGCCCAGTACCGTGTCCATGCGCTGTTGCCCGGAACGGGTGACCGTAGCGATGATAAACGCCGCCAGTAATGCGGATATTGTCGCCCCCAGCAGAGGCGTACACCATTCCAGACCGTACATACTCTGGAAATAGCGTGCCGCGCCCATGCCACCCAGGGTGCAATGGGCTATGGCACCTGCCATGTAAGTGATGCGCCGCACCGTGACATAAGAACCAACTATGCCACCGGATATCGACGCGAGAAGACCGGCCAGCAATGCGTACTGCAGAAACCGGAAAGAGAGGACATCTGCGAAAAACTCAATCATGCGTGCATTCCTCCCGAATACAATCGTGATCATGACGGATCATCGCAACATTACCGCCATACATCTCGGACATAACTGCTCCGCTTAACTCGCTGACCGGATGAAACGCCACTTTCCTGTTCACGCAGAGCACTCCGCTCACAAAACTGGAGATAAATCCTACATCGTGAGAGACAAGCAGAATGGAGAGGCGTGACTGAAGTCGTTTCAAAATGTCGTAGAAATTCTTTTCTGCCACCTGATCAATGTGGGCGGTAGGCTCGTCCATAAGCAATAACTCGGCATCTGCGGCAAGTGCACGCGCAATGAGAACACGCTGACGCTGACCGCCGGAAAGCTCAAAAAATCCACGATTTCGAAATGCAGACATCTCCGCCTCGCCCAGTGCGACATCCGCACTTTCAATATCGCTGGAGGAGTAGCGTCCAACGCACGCTTTTCCCGCACGTCCCATGAGTACCACATCCAAAACCGTCACTGGAAATTGCGAATCAAATTGAGTGGACTGCGGAACATAGCCAATCTTTCCGCATACCGCCGAGGGCGGGTGTCCAAAAACCTCAATCCTGCCGAACTGCGGTTTGAGAAGACCGAGGATAAGCTTCAGCATTGTTGTTTTCCCGCCCCCGTTGGGACCGACAACCCCAATAAACGTGTGTTCCCGTAGATCTAAGTTCACATTTTCCAGAATAGGAGTATTGTTATAAGCAAATGTGACATCTTTGAATGTTATCTGTGTTTGCACCCTTATTCACCCCTCCTGCTTCTCGATGCAGCACCGATCTTGCTGGCAATGTTTTTCATATTATCGATGTAATTATCCGCCATTGGATCGATGGGAACAACTGCGCATCCGATTGCGTCTGCAACGGTCTTGGCACTCTTGGTCGAAAATCGGGGTTGAACAAATATCGCCCCCGCCTTCTCCGCACGTGCTTTTTCTATCAGACGCGCAAGTTGTCGCGCTGATGGCGTGTGTCCGCCAATCTCCACCGCAACCTGTCGAAGTCCGTAAGCATCGGCGAAATAGCCGAAAGCTGGATGAAAAACAAACAGTGTCTCCCCCTTCAACGGTGTGAGTTCTGCACGTAGATTCGCATCGAGATCATCAAGCTCCTTCAGAAACACATCGAGGTTCTCTGCGAAAAACCGCGCATTATCGGGATCCTCTCTCGATAAAGCCACGCATATTGTCCGCGCCTGAATTTTAACCAGTTTAGGATCGAGCCAGATATGTGGGTCTGTCCCTATTTTGCCGTGATCACGTTGATTGTGGTGATGCGTATTGAGCGACCTCATCTCTATTCCCACACGAGTGTCAACGATTTTGAGGGTGATCCCCATCTTCGCAATCTTCGTCAAAAGCGCATTTTCAAAAGGCACACCGATGCGAAAGTACACCCGTGCCCCTGAAAGCCGTGCCAATTCGCGTTTTGACGGTGCATAAGTCGCCGGACTCTGACCGGGCGGAAGCATGATATGAACATCCACCTTTTCCCCGCCAATACGTTCAATAAAGAGACGCTGCGGGGGTATGCCCGCAAAAACGCTCAGCTTTTCCACGCCCGCAGCAATTGAATTTGTGGCTAAAGACAGAATTGTGAGAAAAATTGCAATTACAGTCTTCATGGCGAATGCACCTCCCTTTTTTTGTCCTCGTTGCCACATACAATATACGCCGCCTGACAATCTTCACACTCTTGAACAAAATGCCTCTCAGAAAATACTGTCCAATGCTCTAGTTGCTCAGGAGTGAGCGTTCCTATTCCTCTGCAAAGGGGGCAGGTGTTCTTCAGTGCCGTGGCAACGGCCTTTCTTAAAAATTTTGAGCGGTTCGGAATAGCCCGTAAAACCCGCGCCAGTGTCTTATCCACTTTAAAACTGATAATCTCATCTTTTGGTTTAGTCATTTGTCGCCCCGATCTCGGTATTACAAAGTATTAAAATAGCCGAAAACAGCGATCATGTCAACGTCGAAAATCTCACCCGTCGTTTTTGAATTATGTGTAGACCGACCAGTAAAATCAGGCCGAGCGGATATACCCAGTAGCGCAGGGAGTGCGGAATGCCAATCCAGGGGGCGACAATACCGGGCAGAAGAAGGAGAAATGACGCGATGAGCAGTGCAAATATATCGAATATTCTATTTTTGGTGGCAAACCAGCCCAAAGTTGCCGAGGCGAGTGCGGCTGTTCCCGCGCAAGTCATAACAAAGATGAGTAGTCCCTGCCACAGGTTATCTATATTGTGAAGGATCAGGTCGGTGTTGAAGATGAATGCGAAAGGCAGAATAGCGGTGCGTAGATCATACATAAACCCTTGCACGCCCGTCGCGATCGGAGGCGATTTCGCGATTGCCGCAGCGGCATACGCAGCCAGACCCACGGGCGGAGTGTCATCCGCCAGAATTCCGAAATAGAAACAGAAAAGATGGGCGGCCATCAGTGGCACAGCGAAATTCTCCGCGCCTGCCACTGCCACTATCACCGGTGCGGTCAGCGAGGCCATTGTGATGTAGGTCGCCGTGGTTGGTAGCCCCATGCCGATCACCATGCTTGCCAAGGCTGTCAAAATGAGCATCGTCATTATATGCCCGCCCGAAAGTGTGTGGATGATCTGCGTTATAAGTCCACCAAGTCCCATTGAGACCACTCCCACAATAATTCCCGCCCCGGCGGTGGCAAGTGCCACAGGAACCATGGCGCGTGCCCCGCTCACTAGAGAATCGAACACATCCAGAAACCCTCTTTTTAATGCCGGTCTCAGTGGCTCACGCCGACGAAAAGCCATCACTGGACGTTGCACAACCATGATCAGGGTCATCACCGCAACTGCGTGAAATGCTGCTGTTTCGGGAGTTTTCCTCAATATTATGAGCTGATAGATCAGAAAGACAAGTGGCACGAGAAAATACCAGCCTTGAGTGAAAACGGTTTGCCAACACGGCGTGTCTTCCTTTTTCATTCCCTCCAGACCCAGCTTGCAGGCTTCAAGGTGCGCAATATAGAAAAGCGTGACATAAGCGGCAAAAGCGGGAATTGCCGCCGCCTTGACAACTGCAATGTAGGGCACATTGACGTACTCTGCGATAATGAACGCCGCCGCGCCCATTATTGGCGGAGCCAATTGACCGTCGGTACTGGCGGCGACTTCAATCGCCGCCGCCTTTATCCTCGGATAGCCCACCTTTTCCATCAGCGGAATGGTGAATGTGCCCGTAGTGACAACATTGGCAATGCTTGACCCGGAAACCATCCCTGTCAGACCGCTACTGAGAACAGCCGCCTTGGCAGGACCGCCACGATAGCGCCCAAGCATACTCAGTGCCATATTCGTGAAGAACTCACCACCACCGGCGGTCTTCAGCATTGCGCCAAACAGCACAAACAGAAATACCACCGATGCGGAAACCCTCAGTGGCACACCGTATACGCCCTCGGTTGACATTGTCATCTGTCCGATAAATCTATCAAGCGACACACCTCGGAAAGCGATGATTGCGGGCATATGCGGTCCCAGAAATGAGTATATGCAGAAAAGTCCGGCAATTATTGGCAACGCCGGACCAGTCCAGCGGCGGCATGCCTCAAAAAGCAGAAGAATAAGCAGAACTCCGATCACAATATCGCGTCCTATTGGCACACCGCAACGCGCCGCGATTCCCGCGTAATCCAGCGCGATATACAACGCCGCGCCCGCAGCGGCACTGGCCAGACAGAATTGAAATATTCGGGAACCGATCCCGCCGAAACGTTCTTTTCGCGTGCCACGTATAGACTTTATCTCGGATGTTGCCAGGAATGCGATAAACAGCGCGAAGGCGAGATGAATGCTGCGTATATAGATTGAATCTAGAATCAACCAGCTCGCAATCGACAACTGAAACAGCGACCATGAAACGGCCACGAACGCTATCGTATATTTTTTCACATTTAACTTCATAACTCACCGGGAAACGGTATCTGCGATTCAGGCTTTCGCCTCAGCTTCACTCGCCGGATTTAAGCAATCCCGCCTCTCGATAGTATTTGATCGCGCCAGGATGGAGCGGAGCACTCAGCCCCTCCAGCATCGACTCCCGCGTCAACTCCGTATACGCTGGATGCAGTGTCTTGAATTCATCCAAATTATCAAAAACCTCTTTTGTTATCGCATACACAATTTCATCTGGCACATCGGCCGATGTCACCAGCGTTGCCTTCACGCCAACCGTTGGCACGTCGTCGTCATTGACGGAATTAGGATAGAGGCTTCGGGAGATCGTCGTCTTTGCGTAATACGGCTTTTGCGCAATCAGCTCATCCACCTCCGTGACGGGAATAAACCGCACCTTGCGCCGTCCGTTTGTCGCCTCTTTTATGGCTCCGCTTGGATGACCAACTGTGTAGAAAAAGGCATCAATGCGACCATCCTGAAGGAGACCAGGAGCCTCTGATGCTTTCACTTGCTCGGCCATCAGATCTTTTTCGCTGTCGATACCTGCGGCGGCAAGAACATCGATGGAGTTCTGACGCTGACCGGAACCGGGATTGCCAATGTTGATGCGTTTGCCGCGTAAATCTGAGATCTCCTTAATATTCGTGTCAACCGCCGCCACAAGCGTCACCGCCTCGGGATGAATCGAGAACACAGCCATCAGTTTTGTCTGCGCCCCTCTCTCCGCCCACTCCGCCAGCCCGTTAACAGCCTGATACTGGCGGTCGGACTGCACAATCCCAAAGTCCAGATCAGTGGCCATCACCGCGTTCACATTAAAAACGGATCCGCCTGTCGATTCTACTGTGCAACGCAATCCATACTCAGCATACTTATTATTGATCATTTGCGCAATAGCACCGCCAGTCGGATAGTATACCCCCGTGATTCCTCCCGTCCCGATAGTGATAAATTTCGTTTTCTGTGCGTTACGATCACCGCTACACCCGCAAAGCAAAAATGCCCCCACCCCAAATAGCATACATAACGCGAAGACAGGTAACATGCCATGCCCGATTGTTAAAATAGAAATCCCCCGTTTATTTGTTCTCTTTATCACTTCAGCAATCCTTTCCCTGCACCCAAACACATAACCATAACTACGCTCATATATACCCTATTCCCGCGAAATACCAATCTCAAAAAAACAAAAGCAATCTTCTGGAGCTGTTCATATATTTATGTGAATATCATGCGCCATGAAGATTAATAGACGTCAATTTATTGGTTCACTTGCCAGCGGGGCAACACTTGCTGTCTCGCAAACAACCGCCAGAGAATACAGGCAGCGCGGGAAATCTCCAAATCTGCTGTTTGTACTCTGCGACCAGATGCGGGGACAGGCACTTGGTTTTCTCGATTTGGAACCGGTAATCACGCCCGTTCTGGACAACTTCTCAACGGAATCGGCAACCTTAACGCAGGCGGCGAGCAACTACCCGGTGTGCAGTCCCTACCGTGCAATGCTGATGACCGGCAAATGGCCGGCTGGTAACAAGGTTTGGGATAACTGCAACTCGAATAGCGAACCATACGGTTGCGAGCTTCAGGCGCAAGATCGTTGCTGGTCAGATGTACTTAAAGAGAAGGGTTACTCGCTCGGATATATCGGTAAATGGCATCTCGATGCACCCCGCTCGCCCTACATAGATTGCTCCAACAACCGGGGAAGCGTGAAGTGGAATGAATGGTGCACGCCCGACAGGCGGCACGGTTTCGATTTCTGGCATTCTTACGGGACATACGATTACCACATGCGCCCGATGTACTGGTCAACCAGTGCAAAGCGAGAAGATTTCCGCTATGTCAATCAGTGGGGACCGGAGCATGAAACTGATTTAACGATCAAATATCTTAGAAATGAGAACGGGAAATATCGAGTGAAAGACAATCCGTTTGCGCTGGTTGTGTCGATGAATCCACCGCATATGCCCTACGCCGCACACCCGCCAGAATACCTTAAACCATACAAAGACATCCCTGACAGCGAAATCATTAACAAGCCAAGCATCCTCGGAGCCGACACAAAAATGGGACGCTACTACCGGAAAAATATCCGCCATTACTACGCCATGATCTCTGGTGTGGATAAACAGTTTGGACGCATACTCAAGACAGTGGATGAACTCGGTCTGCGCGAAGAAACAATTGTTGTGTTTACCTCAGACCATGGCAACTGTCTTGGCATTCACAACAGCATATCCAAAAACGTCGCCTGGGAGGAGTCGATGCGGGTTCCGTTTATGATAAGACACCCCGGCAGAATAAAGACCGGACACAATGACCTTATGCTCTCCACCCCCGACATCTACCCCACATTGCTCGACCTGATGGGATTCAAAAACGATATTCCCGGAACCGTGCAGGGCGTAAGTCACGCGGAAGCACTGACCACTGGAGGCGGTGTGCGCCCAACATCGCAACTCTATATCTGGTCGCCCCCGGACAGTCCCGAAACGGGTCGCCGCGGAGTCCGAACTCAGCGACACACACTGGTAGTGCAAACCTTCAAAAACAAACCCCCGGAGAGAAGGCTGTACGACAACATAAAAGACCCGTATCAAATGGAAAATATTGCCACCAGAGAATCCAGACTTTTTACACGCCTCTATAAAGAGGAACTCATGCCCTGGCTGAGAAAAAGCAATGACCCATGGATTGGCATTAATCTGGATTCAATCTGATGGTTATCCCGCAAACCAGTGGGGGGGGGGGATCGCATCAACTGCGATCATAAACACCTTTTCCGAAAGAGTGTTCATGGTGGCGGAGAACTTCC
>CAYTQP010000007.1:0-44292 GCA_964440175.1 uncultured Verrucomicrobiota bacterium | reverse complement strand
CTCCTGCAACCCGCCGCTATCAGTCAGCATTATTTTTGCATCCATATTCAGTTTACGCATATCCATCAACACCGCCACTCTTTTTGACGCGCTCATATTTAATGAATCATGCCGACTGATATTATTCTGTTATTTCACTGATACAATCCGAATAACTTTTGATTGTCTTCATACAACAGCCCCCGTTATAGATTCAACCTGCGCTGTTCATAAACTTCACGACAACTCTCCCCGCAAAGCGGGAAGAGTTCGGAAAATTGCCTATGGGTTATTTAGCTTCTCGTAACCTGTAGCCCGGTGTTTGAGATACTGAAATCCACAAATCTCGCCCTCTTGTTTGGAGGATTTTTCTCCAACTTACTCCTGATACGCTCAGATGCCTCGGAATCGCGTGTTACAATCAGTAGATAACCGCCGCCACCAGCTCCAAGGAGTTTGCACGCCGCCAAATCATTTCCGCAAGCGTCAATTATATGCTGCACATCAGGAACATTAGTGCCACTGTCCAATTGCATATTGAGCTCCCAGCTCCGCCTCACCGCCTTAATGAAACCTTCAAAATCCTGCCGTAAAATCACATCATAGCTGTATTTGGCGTTACTGCGAATCTCGTCTATAATCGCAAGATGATCACTGCCGTTCAAAAATATGCCGCGCACAATCTCGCCAAGAATGCTATGCGCCACACGCGTAACCCCGGTGTAATAGAGTAGCATGTTGTCGTGAAACAGAGGATCATCGAAAAACTGCTCGGGTAACCAGCGGATCAATGGACGTTGCTCCAGACCAGGATCGGTTTCTATCAGTTTGACCCCGCGTAACACTCCGCCAATCTGATCCTGCCATCCGCCACCGCTTGTCAACATCTGTTCCAATGCGGATGCGCGACGGACAAGCTCATAGAAATCCCAATCCAAATTCAGCATATTCGACAATGTTCCTAACAGGGTGATGGCCAAAATGCTACTGGTTCCCAAACCTGAACCCTTTGGAACAGCTGCCAGCATCGAAAGCTCTATACCTCCGCCAAAATCGTTAAGCTGTTCCCGCAATGTGGTGCGACATCCATTATTGAATCGTGGATGAAATCCTGTTAGAGCCAAGGCGGCACGTGCAATTGCGAAACCACTGCCCAGCTTGTCATAAGCAGCTATATCCTCATAGGTTCTCAGCCGTTCCTCCAATCCCAAATCTATAGAGCGCACAACAATCACCGGCTCATCCGCAAGCCGCGCAAACGCCTGTATGGGCGGCTGCCCATTTAAATCTACCGCAATATTGACAACCGATCCTCCGAATTCCAGACAGTATGGCGGTGTATCCGACCACCCACCGGCAAAATCCAGACGAATTGGAGAGCGACCCCACACAATCTGATCTTCTATCACGCCGCAGACCGGTTTGACGGCATCTTTCCCGACACTGGATATAATTGTTTCTCGCAACACCTCAAAAGCACCCATCTCCAAACTGTCGGCATCCGCATCCATACGTCCGCGCAGAACCGCCGCCCGGAACATACGGCTGTGGAGCAAAGTTAAACGATCGTAATGATCAGACGGAAGCAATGGCGGCAACGCTAACTCTTCATCCACAAAAAGCTGTGCGGTTGCCTCCAGATCAAGACGGTAAAAAACATTATCCGCCGAGTTTAACGCCATGTGCGAAACCGCATCCAGCCGATTCTGTTTTCGTTCCGCATAGAGACGCGTTAGATTGACGTTGTGCGTCAACTGCTGTGCTGACATTCGTTCACATTCCAACCATCTCCGGGTATTCTCTTCGGTTTTAGCTGGCTCCCGGTCAATAAGCCATTGGACAAATTCGCCCATATCCTGACCGGAGCATTCACAGACCGCAAACACCGGAGCGTTCTGCATATCTGTTTTTAAACTACACACGGCATTCATCTCAATTCCGCGCCGACTGAACCAGAGCTTGGCACTGTCCCCCATCCATCGTGTTTTTGAGACACCAATTTCACCCCGGAAACTATCCTCAATGTGATAGTTGCGCACAGCATACTTTTGCTCACCAACAGGAACAAAATCCAGGCAAACACCTTCCGACAACTTTATACTCCAACTGTTCCCGGGAACTCCGGTTAAAACATGCTCCCCCTCAATTGACCATGATGCCGGAATACAACTGTTCTCCACCCACAGCATATGATTTTCAGACTCACGCAATGGGGCATCAAAACGGCTGTTCTGAACAAAGTTACTGGCGTACATCCGCCCGCGCATAACACCAAGTTTTGTTTGATCCTTGACTAAATTCTGTAATTGGTAGGTAGATTCTATAATATCGCGGCTACATCCAAAGTGATAAAACTCTCCATCGGGCAAGGGCACAACCGCCACACTTAAATCACTGAACTGTTCATCGCGCACTGCCGGCTTCTCGCCAAGATGCAAACCCCACTCACCATACATATCATAATTGCCAACCTCGCCATTCTCAAACTTCTGTCTCTTCTCATCCCAGCCGCATCGGTTCATCAATAGATTTACCGCACGCTCACTCAGCAACCAAACACCTATATCCAGCATAAACATATAATCTTTGGCCAGTTTGCGGGTTCTCTCCGGAGCAGGCTTCTGCAAGAATGTAACCAGTTGCTCGGGGTTATCCCGATTACAAAACATAACCCCGAAATTTTTAGCCTCCTCCGGTTGCGCCCAGAGTCCAAACAGAATCACATCCGCCTCTTTCAGTTTCGGCAATGCCCCCTCCGACCGCAAAAGCGCATCGCCGCTGACAATCATAGTTTTCGTGTTGTCAGGCGCGGCATCCGCAATACGACGCAGCAACGGAATTTGAAGATCCAGGAGGCATTGGTCGATACGTTCTCCCAGTGCCCAACGAAAAACAGGCACGGGAATGAATAGTTTTCCTGCCGGCGCATACGCTGGAAGTCGACGACTCTGCCCACCACCATGCACGAGTATGCGCATCTCCTGCGCCGCCCACTCCTCGAAAGATATATCTGGATTCTGCTGTTTCCAGGCGGAAATCAGCAGATTAACCGTCCCACCTCCTGAACCAAGCGGACGATCGGCTGGATCTGATGTGACATAACATTCCTTAACCCGCGCAGGTTCACACGCCTGAAAATTTTTCTCCATTCCCGACGGCACACTCAATAAAATTTTACTTTTGTTTTTCATAGTTGTTCAACCTGAATCATCAATATTCATTTCACACAGGGGAAAATTTCCACCAACTGCCCACATCTCTTTTCCAATATTCAAATACTGCATAGCACAAAGGGTATGTCGCATAGCAAGGGATCCCAGAGGGCACCCCACAACTTCTTGTCGACACAAAACCCTTTCTCGTTCATCCCTCATCAATTCACCTTTTCTTTCCATTCCGACAAATGCGAAGTCTTAACATCCGCCAAAAGCGGTAATTGTCCATCTTTTTCAGACAGCAGGATATCCATATCTTCAAGCGGCCATTCAATTCCTATTCCCTGATCATTCCAGCAAATACCATATTCATCGCCCGGCATGTAAAACGATCCACACTTATAAACCATATCCGCTACATCACTCAACACCAAAAAGCCATGAGCAAAACCTTCGGGAATGAATATTTGATTGCAATTCGATTCTGATATTATTTGCCCCACCCACTTCCCGAATGAGGGCGAACCACGCCGTATATCAACCGCAACATCAAAAACTTCTCCGCACGTCACCCATATAAGTTTGGACTGCGGAGATTTCAACTGATAATGCAATCCCCGTAGCGCACCCTTAAAAGAGCGAGACCAGTTATCCTGAACAAAATCGATCGATATGCCGGCATCTCTGTATTGATCGCTGTGCCATGTTTGCATAAAAAATCCACGCTCATCATCATAACGCTCAGGCGTTATAAGTTTTACATCAGAAATAGTTGTGTCGATTATTTTCATAGTTGCGATTCATCTTTTAGTGAAAACCCCAGACGAGACATCGGTATCCCGCACCCGACTCCTAAAACCCGACCACCTGACATATCTCAATCATATACCGATCGTAACTGTTTTGCTCCATCTCTAAAAACTTATTGAAAGAACAATTCTCCCGCTTTCTGTTTCATGGTTCAGATTTCAGACAGCAAACGCTCAACCTGAACTATTCATAAACTTTGTTACGCCTGACCGAAAGAACGGGAAGATTGCGTCACACCAAAGGCTTGAGCGCAGGATTTACTCCTTCATAACGCCAACAAATGCCATCAACTCCTCTTTCCAGTCAGTGAAAAGATTGATTCCTGCCATTTTCAGGCGAGCATTCTCCAAAATAGAGTTAGCGGGTCTTTGCGCGGGAGCTGAATATTCTTCGGTGCCGCACGGTACAATATTATGTTTTATTCCCATATTCTCCAAAAAAACGCAGGCCAGTTCATACCGGGAACAATAGCCCTCCGATGTCGCGTGAAAGATGCCCGTCGCACGCATTTCGACTACCCGCTGAATTTGCCGCGCTAGAGTGCGCGACCAGGTCGGCGTGCCGTATTGATCGTTTACCACCTTCAACTCTCTGCATGGATTCCCGACAGTTAAACAAAGCATTGTCTTTAAAAAATTGGAGCCACCCAATCCGTACAACCAGGATGTTCGCAGAATTGCAAATCTGTCGGTCTTATCCGTAACAGCTTTTTCGCCGGCCAGTTTCGATCGACCATACTCTGAGGCGGGACCAACTTCATCTTCCTCCAGCAACGCATCGAATAATGGTTTGTTTCCGGGAAAAACATAGTCGGTTGAAATATGGACTAGAAATGCGCTGTTGGCATCAACCCACTCTGCCATGGTTCCCGGAGCTTCCGCATTTATCTTCCAGCAAACATCTCTATTTATCTCACACGCATCAACCGCCGTACAGGCCGCGCAGTTTATAACCACATCGGGATTCACGCTGTCCAGAATATTCATGCATTGAATCCTGTCAGAGACATCCACCTCCGGCAAATCAATTCCGCGAACACAAAAACTGCCACAGACATCTACACAGTCCATTCCAAGCTGCCCTGCGGATCCAACTACGAGAATTTTAATCATGAATTCATCTTGCCGGAACAACTCAACCGCAATCCGCTATCACTTCCACTATCCTGTCAATATCGTTCTCCGACAGATACGGATGGAACGGCAATGCGAATATGCGCTCTGACGCACCTTCGGCAACAGGGAAACCGGCTGGATCGGAATACGCAACTCCCTGCATCGCATCCAGCTTATGCATTGGTTTGGCGTAATAGATTGGCGACGGGATATCCGCCGCCTCAAGTGCAGCCTGAATCACCGTGCGCCGATCCGATTCAATACAGAACTGCGCAAATACCGAACGACAGTCATCGGGTATATTCGGGATGCGAGACAAGGACGCGATTGCCCCCAGTCTCTCAATATACATTCGCGCCACCTTCTGCCTCAAGTCTATCTCTTCCGGATATATCTTCATTTTCTCAAGAAGAATAGCGGCCTGAAGCGTATCAAGGCGACCATTTAAACCAATGTGTACATTGTTGTATTTATCCTCGCCCTGCCCATGCACACGCATTGAGCGCATTGTCCCGGCAAGTTCGGAATCATTTGTGAATATTGCGCCACCGTCACCGTAACAACCAAGCGGCTTGGCAGGGAAAAAACTGGTCGCCCCGACATCGCCAAGACCGGGCATTCTGCGTCCTTTGTATTCCGCACCAAACGATTGAGCCGAATCCGTCAGAACAAACAGACCGTGCTCCTTCGCAATCGGTATAATCTCATCATAATCCGCCGGAACCCCAAACAAATCCACAGGAACCACTCCACGCGGTGTCAACCTGCCCTCACTCTCAACAGCCTCAATGGTCTCAAGAAGTTTGACGGAATTCATATTGTACGTATCCGGATCAATATCCACAAAAACCGGCACGCCCCCCGCCAACGCAATAGCTTCAGGTGTGGCAAAAAATGTGAATGGTGTCGTAAACACCGCGTCGGTAGATCCCAAATCATAAGCCATCAGGGGTAGCAGAAGAGCATCGGTTCCGCTGGAGCAGGAGACACAGTGTTCAACCCCGACAAACTCCGCCAGAACTTTTTCCAGCTCAAACACCTCCGGCCCCATAATATAGCGACCGTGTTCAAGCACACGCTGTATCGCTGCGTCTATCTGTGGTCTGATTCTTTCCTGCTGCGTCTTAAGATCTATAAACTGCATATTCTCTCCCTTTATTTGTCATGCCCTGAAAACCTGGCTCTTGTCCTCTTTGTAAACACCGCGCGTATCCACGATAAGAGACGCATGTTTCTTAATTAAATCATAATCAAATGAAGAGTGATCGGTTGCAAGAATCACGCAATCATAAGATTTTAAATTCGCGGAAGTCAGTTCCACGCTTTTTAGATCAAACTCATAATCCCGTTTTTTGGGAAATTCTGGTATATGCGGATCCGAATAGTCGATATATGCCCCTTTTGCCTTCAGCAACTCCAACAGTTCCGCCGACGGTGATTCACGCGAATCATCCACATCCTTCTTATACGCCAACCCCAACACCAACACTCGACTACCGTTCAATGCCTTTTTTTGCGAGTTCAGCACATCAATCGTCCTGCTGATAACATAACCCGGCATCGACCTGTTGATCTCACCGGCCAACTCAATAAACCGCGTGCGAACTCCATACTCCTTCGCCTTCCAGGTGAGATAGAACGGATCGATGGGAATGCAGTGCCCACCCAAACCGGGACCGGGGTAATACGGAACGAACCCGAACGGCTTGGTCGCCGCCGCCCTTATTACCTCGAATATGTCTATATCCATCTTGTCGGCAACCAGCTTCATCTCATTAACTAATCCTATATTAACAGCGCGATGAATATTTTCAAGTAATTTCACCATCTCAGCAGCCCGTGTCGAACTGACTGGCACAACATCGTCAATCACCTGCCCGTAAAGTGCCTGCCCAACCTCTCCGCACGCCACCGTCACACCCCCGCAAACTTTTGGAATAGTACGTGTGCAAAAATCGGGATTGCCGGGATCTTCGCGCTCAGGCGAATAGACAAGGAAAACGTTCTCTCCCACTTTCAACCCCGTAGATTCTATACGTGGCTTAAGCTCCTCATCCGTTGTTCCCGGATAGGTGGTGCTTTCAAGTGAAACAACCTGCCCTGGACGCATATACGGGATCAACATCTCGATCGTGTCCAAAACAAAACTGAGATCAGGCTCCAGATGTTCGTCCAGCGGAGTGGGCACACAGAGGATCAACGAGTCAACCTCGCCGGCACGCGAAAAGTCTGTCGTCGCCTCAAATCCCGCTCTAACAGCCGTCGCAATTTTATCGTCGGAGATATACTCTATATATGTCTTCCCATTGTTGAGCTTTTCAACCTTGCCTTCATCAACGTCAATTCCAAGCACGCGATATCCCATCTCAGTATAACGCAACATCAACGGCAGACCGACATAACCGAGTCCCGCGATACCAATTACCGCCGACCTGTCATTCAGTTTAGCTATCAGTTCTCCCTTCATATCTATTTCAATCTCCATCTTTTATCAATTTTAATTAATTCTCTTTATTCAATCTACTATGTGGCAATCTATCCAACTTCCGCCCTCTGTTTAGACCACCGCTCCAGCATATATATCCCTTAATGTCTCTTCAATGTCAAACTCCGGCTCCCAACCCGTCTCTTTTCGCAACCTAACTGAGTTAATTCTCGGAGAGGAATCGGTTGGACGGTAAAGTTCGGAATCTACTTCTATTTTCGGCTCAACCCCTGCAATCTCAGACAGCTTTTTCAACACTTTTTTTATCTTTATCAACCTCCCCGTCGCTATATCGTACGACTCTCCCTGTCGCCCTTCTTCGATCAACAGCCGATATGCGCACGCAACATCCCTTACATCCAGAAAATCCCTTCTGCTTTCCAAATTCCCAACCTTCATCACCTTGTCCTGCAACCCCTGTGACATTCTCTTCAACTGACGGGCGAATGAAGAGACCACAAATCTTGGGGGTTGTCCCGGACCAATGTGATTGATTGGTCTCGCAATAAACGCATTCATCCCATATTTATCAGCATAGGAGAGCACCGTCAAATCAGCAGCCAGCTTGGAGATGGCGTAGATATTGGCTGCCTGGAAATGAACTTTTTCACCAAAATCATCGTACACCCGCACCGCATCGTAAACCTGTGACGAAGAGACGAAAAGAATCCGCGCCTTTGGCGAATGCCTTCGGAATGCCTCCAGTAGATTTAGCGTTCCCATCAAATTGGCAGTGTACATTGATGCCGGATTACGCCATCCTTCAGGAATAAATGTTATTCCTGCCAAATGGATACAGGCATCTGGACACAACTTCTCTATCAACTCGTCCGCCGCCGCCGCATCTCGAAGATCAGACGAATGCACTCCCCCCGCATTTTCAATATCGTGCCTATATACTGTGTGCCCTGCGGTCTCACACTCACGCACCACATACCGCCCCGCAAAACCCAGTGCTCCTGTAATCAATATCTGCATACAAACACCGTCCTTCTTTCTCCATTCCACCATAATTTTGACAAGCTACCGCCCCCGGTCGATTGGCAAAATCTGCCAAAACCCTTCATTCATCAGGATCAAAAATCCCGTTTCTATTTTCATACAAGGCATATCCCTGTCTTATCAAACAATCAGTCCAACTGCGAAGCCTTTCGCACCACCGCTGATTCACTCAACTCCGCATTAACCTGCGCTCCGAGAAAATCAAAAAGAACACGTATACGCTCACTTGCCGACATTTTTTTTGTCACCATCGCAGAAAGACCAGTAAATGGACCATCGGTTATAATCACCTCATCGCCCTCTTTAATATTATCGGAGATTTCTCGCATTCCACAATTATCAACCAACAATTTGAGCTCTTCAATCGATTGATCGGGTATCGCCGCATATTTGTCGCCAAAATGAACAATTCCTGTAACGCCATACGAATAAGAGACAATCTTGAAATCATGCTCAAAGTCAAATCTTGCAAAGAAATAACCAGGGAACATCGCTTCTTCAAACCAGACTTTGCCGCGCTCTGTATTGCGTTGCATTCTCAACCGGGGGCAAAAAACCTCAAGTCTCCGGGTTTCCAGAAGAAAGGCTGCCGCAATATGCTCACGCCGAGTCTTCGAACGCACACAGTACCAGTTCTCTTCTTTCTGCTTCACACTCATACACAAATTTTATCGTTACTTCTCAATCATCATAATTGCCAACGGCAATATCTTTTCAGCCCGCGACCGCCACTTTTCCAGCTGACCTATCCGCTCCGCTAAAAACTCCGCATCCTCACAAGAGTCATCCTCAAGCAGACTCTTCATCCGCCGCACTCTATCTTTGCCATTATCGAGATGTGGATTGACCTGATCTTTCAAAAACCCGCCGACCAGCTTGCGCAGTTCGCACTCGGCCTCATAGAAGTCTCTTCTCTCGCCGGGCTTGTAAACAGTCTTTATTGCCCCAAAATTTCGTAACGCCTTCAAACCCTGACTGGCAGAACCCTTGCTGATCTTCAACTTCTTCACAAGGTTCTCCATACACATGGGTTCGGGGGAGATATAGAGACAACCATAAATTTCACCCAGCGATCTCGGCAAACTCAGCAAATCCGCAAGCCTGACAAAAAGCTCAACCACCTCAAGTTCCAATTTCACAATATCACAACCCATAAATAACTCCTGTTCGTTCAGTTCAAAATAAAATGAACTACTTCGTCATTTATTTCAAGAAGTAAATTTTAGAAAATAAGAATGATAGCGAAATCAGGAAATCGAACTTCTTTGAATGCAAATATTTTTTCAATCCAACCCGGAAATAATTATCTCAATTTTTTTCTGAGAAATTTTATATTCAGATCTATGGTTCTTCTCTCGGAGTCGGACGGCTGTAGTTTTCGCGCATCCTTGAAAACGGCGAGAGCATCTTTGTGTCTGCCCGCCTTTCGCAGGGCGAGTCCATATCTGATCTTATAAAAGACAAATCCAGGAACCTTTTTTGTCGCATCCTCAAGCATCTCCAGTGCCTTTTCGCGTTCTCCCTGTTTATAGACAACCTGACTCATCCCGTACGTCGCAGCCACCTCATACGGATTGCCCTCTAAAGTTTTCTTATAGTATTTCAGAGACTTTGCATAAAACTCGTCTTTCAGCTCCGTATTCAGCTCCCATATTCCAAGACTTTTATAGGACTGTCCCAGCCCCATATCCGCATTCCAATTACCTGGATCACACTTTAACGCCTTTTGGAAAGAATCGATGGATTTATGCAACTCCATCCGCTCACTTTCATCCTGTCCTTTCAATGTGTATGCATAAGAGAGAAGCATTGGTATCCAGCTACATGTCATAATTAAAACAATAACCGCGATGGGTATCCAAAGAAGAACCGGGCGGGATATCTTTTTGGCCTTGAAATCACCGGAACCATAAAATGATGAAGCCGTAATGGCGGCAATCAGTACAAGCACATGATTATTAGAGTAGTACTGCCAGTTATAGTCGAAAAAACAGTGCGCAAGCGTTGCCGCCAATGCGCCCATTAATCCAGCCGCCAGACATGCGCTCTTATCGCGCTCCGTTCTCTTGATCCATTTTAAATATTTTATGGATCCTACAATTATTATGAGACCAAAGAGTATAAAGCCCAGGATGCCGTACTCCGCAATATGATGAAGATAGTCATTGTGGGCATATCGCAGATAACGCGGGAAAATCTTTGTGATATATCTCGGAAACACATGCCTGTAAGAACCACCACCATGTCCGAATACAGGCGCGTCCTTAATCATTGTAATAGTATCTTTCCAGAAATCAAGACGACTGTTCTCCACCTTGAACGCCTTGCCCGACTCCGGAGACTGTGGAATCAAAAATGCGTTGATGCGCTCCCTGACCATGGGTGATGTATTCCATGCCACCACAGATGTCACGATGACGATAACAGGAATCAGCCCCAACATTGCAAAAAAGAGTTTAGAACTCTTTCTCCAGCACAACAGCAGTACCACAACAGAGAGACCCGTAAACGTTCCTATCCAACCACTTCTCGACTGCGTTAAATAGATGGCAGGAAGATAACTCATCAGCCCGTATGCCGCAAACAAGCGTAGCGTCCAGCCACTGGACTTCGAAAGGAGTACGCCCAACGCGAAACAGCTCAATATCTCAAGATATGCGGCAAAATGATTGGGGCAAATATAAGTCCCGCGTGCCCGCCGCCCATAGTCAACGATTATATTCCAAACCTTAATGGGGTCACGTGTCTGCTGTATGAAGGCATACAGACAGATTCCCGCGCCAATCAAAAACACTGCCGAAGTGAGTATCCTCCAGCGTTTAGGGCGATCAAGCAGTATCATCCAAGCCCAGTACGCCGCAAATAAACTCGCCATTTTCAGAAACTCAATTCGCGCCTCGTAGACAATCGGGGAGAAAGGGATTCTTATTAACACATATAAGAGGAAAATCAGCCAGACAAAACCTCCCGGTGGGACAATCAGCCAGTTACTCCGCTCCGACCGAAACGCCAGCAGAAACGTCAACAGACTGCCAACACCGCAGATGAAAGCAAGCCCGCCAAAAGACCACAAACGCACCGCTCCAAAAGCGATCGGACCAATTGCCGCACCCGAAAAAAGCAGGATTATACAGAGCCACTCATAAACAGCACGCCCGACAGTAAGCGGCAACATTCCCGCCGTCATCCCATCCCGCTTCCTAGGCACTGATGGTGCGGAATTCTCCAATTTTACAACATACCCCTAAGCACCCTGATC
Organism: uncultured Verrucomicrobiota bacterium; assembly: GCA_964440175.1. Classification (GTDB taxonomy): domain Bacteria; phylum Verrucomicrobiota; class Kiritimatiellia; order CAYTQP01; family CAYTQP01; genus CAYTQP01. The sequence goes on along the minus strand of CAYTQP010000007.1, from coordinate 32,487 downwards.
TGATCATTGGGGCGCAACACCACATCAAGTTCAGGTCTCTTAGCTATATCCTTCATCTTATACTCACGTACTTCCCCTCCGCGAGTCAAACTGACCTTTCTGGAACGGGTAGCATATTCTGTGTATCCACTTGCCTGCGCGATTGCCTGCGCCAATGTTATGCCTGTACGCCAGGAGAAACTTCCGGGATGTTTCACCTCTCCGCGTATATAGTAGAAATTCTGATTTGGAATAACAACCTTCACTCCCAAACTCTTGTATATTCCTCCATCGACATACGCCTTCACAATATCGTCCTCAAGCGCCGCGCTGGTCTTGCCTTCCGCCTTGATACTATTGACATACGGCAGGCTTATCTCACCCTCATCATCCACCCGCTCCTCTATTGTGTTCCGGAACTCGGATATCCCCAAAAATGTTATCATAACCGTGTCATCAAACTTCAAGCGATAGCCTTCCTGATTCCAGTCAGAAGTAGCCGAACCGCTTTTTTCCGGGGGGACTTTCACAGGGGTCGTGTCGCCCTCCTCAAACAAGTGCTCCCAGGCATATCCTTCCGACGGAGTCTTTTCTCCGGGTTTAAACAAACCGCACCCCGAAATGAGAAAAATAATTCCCAGACACAACAACACTCCAACTGCAATTTTTTTCATACCGCTAATCCTGTTACAAAATTAATGAAACAATCCAAATTTATGCTTTTTTCTTTTTAGTTTTCGCTCCGGCACTATCACCACCCTCATCGGAGTTATAATAGTAGTGCGAATAGTAGGAGTGATAGTAATAGTAGTAGTCGTCCCTCATAACATTAATGTTATTCAGAACAACACCAATTATTTTGCCCCCTACATTCTCAATCATCTGCCGCGCACGTGTAGTGATCACCCTTGGATACTTGCGATACTGCACCACCAAAAGAACCCCGTCAACCTCACCGGCAACAATCGAAGCATCACTTATACCCACAATAGGAGGCGTATCAAACAACACATAGTCATAACGCGCCTTCAAACTCTTAATCAATTCACGCATACGCTGTGTGTCAAGAATACCCAGTGACGACCTCGGTAGTCTACCACTCGGAAGAATATGTAAATTTTGAACACTTGTCGGCTTTATTGTCTCTTCTATCGGCACATCTCTCATGAGCAAGTTTGTGAGCCCAAAACGGTTGGAGACACCCATTATCGAATGTTGCACAGGACGACGGAGATCGGAATCCACAATCAACACCTTGTCACCCATCTGCGCAAGCACATAGGCCAAATTGGCGAGCGTGGTAGATTTGCCTTCTCCAATGCCACCGCTTATGATGGCGAATGCACCCCCGGCATGCCCCTTATTGGCAAACTGCATATTGGTGCGCAACACCCTGTAAGCCTCCGCATGCGGCGATTCAGAACCCTCATCGACAAGCGGTTTAACCTTCTGTGGAATAACTCCGATAACCGGCAGACCAAGATAACGCTCAACATCATTCACTGTCTTCACAGATGTGTCGAGATACTCAATAAAGTAGGCAAGTCCGATCCCGGAACCTAACCCCAAAATGAGGCTCAGGAAAATATTCAAATATAGATTTGGACTGACGGGCCGCATACCCGGTGGTGCTTCTGCTGGATCTACAAGCTCCACCGGTGTCCGGGGAACCTCCATCTTAATCCCCTCCTGAATAATCCGCGCCTTGAGAATGTCTAATATCTGCTTCTGAATAAAAAGTTCATCCTGCGCCTTAGTAAACGGCAAGTCCTTGCGCGAGGATTCTATGTCCGTTTCCATTGCCACATTCAATTCTCCATCGATTGTGTCATAGCGGGTCTTGGCGACCTTATAGTCTGTCCTCAACCCTATCTTTAACCCATTAAGCGCGTCTGCTATCCTGACCTTGAGTTCGGCAATTCCCGCCTTCGCCTCCTTTACATCAGGATGATTCTCACCGTATTTTTGAAGCAACTGTTTTAAATTAACCTCATACCTCACGTACTGACTTCGTAAATTCGACAAAATAGGATCATTCACAATGAATGCGACAGCATTCAACAGCAGATCACCCTCCAACCCCTCCAGCTCGCTCATTCTGGCTTTGCGCGTCAACATATCAACTCTGGCGGCTACGCGGTCACCCTCAAGCTTCTGTAAACGAACCTTATCCATTTTAATGTCAGGAGATATCTCGGTAATGTTCAGTTCTTTCCTGAGCTTCTCCACCTCATCCTCGGCTCGCGAAACGCGTTCTTTCTGTTTTATAAGCTCATTCTGCATCGCGTCCAGACCTCTTTTGAGGGCTGTGCGCTTGACCGACAATCGGTGATCACGATAAACCGCTGCAAGCTCATTGGCGATCAGGGCCGCCTCATCGAGGTTCTCGCGACTAACCATCAGCGCAATGAGACTCGTGTCCCTATACTGCTGAACATCAATAGAGCGGGATAATATCTCTTTCGCATCCTCGCGAGAGAGTGGCGAACCATCCTCATTACGCTTTTCACCCCATTCCTGCCGCAGATTCAGGTTGTCAACCACCTTGTAGAGAATAGGCTTTGACTTAATAAGCTCGTACTGCGTGCGCAGAAAAAAAGGATCGTATCCACGATACCCTGCCACCTGAAAAACCTCTACATCAAGGGCATCGGACTGTACCTGAATGCGAGCCTGTGCCATATAGATACGGGGTAAAGTCAACGTATACGCCGTTCCTGTTAGAACGACCAACAGCGTTACCGCCAGAATAATCTCTTTGCGCGATCTAATAACACGCCAGTAATCCAAAAAGTGAAGAGCTTCCTGCTGCTGTTCCTGTCCCTGTTGTCCCTGTCCTGCTATTTCCATATCGCAACCTCATAAAACGCTAGTGAGGCTCATCACTGAAGCCCCACTAGCGCATCTTTTCTCTCAAATACTCTACTTTATCTTCTTTTAAAACCTCACCTCACTACAGACGCGTCTGCCACCCTATCCAGTAGCGATTACGGTCATATTCCACGCGAACATCAGAGGAGATGTCCGTGTACTGATAACCAAGCTCAATAAAGTTCCTATGATAAACGTTGTAACGCAACCGAGAGCTAACCTGTATAACGTCGTCATCTCCGCCCTTCAGTTTTGCATTGTTGTAACCCGGAGTCTGCACCGCTTCTTCCGCCTTATACTCACCCATTGTATAGGCACCCGAAACAAAGAAATCAATCTTACCGGTAACATCCGTTCCCAGACTCCCGTAAACACTGGTACGCGTCTGATTGGCATAGGGATAAACATCCGCCTCATACAGAGAGTAACTGCCACCCAGCGTTATCCGCGTTCTCGGAGAAGGAAGATAAGTAAGCGACGCATCACCGTATGGCGCATCCGTGTCATCGGTATCCGTGTCATCAAACTCTTTCTTCATATAGCCAGCCCGCACATTGCCGAGCAACTGCGGGGAGAATATCTGCTGCAAGTTTCCACCAATCTGCATATCATTGGAACTGCGATCACCAAACTTGATACCCTTACTGTCCTGACCACCATCGTAGCCAATCTCACTCAACCTTAACTGCACACCAGCCGTCGTGTTCTCCGTGAACACATTCTGAACATCAAAGCCTACGCCAAATATGTCGTAATCCTCTCTATACGAGACATCGTTCTCGTCGTATGAGAGTATCTCGTACTCACCGCTGGCTCGCAACTTCATGCTCGTCGTCATTCTATAAGAGAGATCCGCACTTGCCGTGTTATAGAGATACGTGTTGTCTGGACGAATTATAACATCCGAAGAATCGGTTGCCCGCAACTCCGACAATTCCGAATAACGCAATGTCTCTCCTATGGCCAGCGTGAGACGCGGCGAGAATTTCTGGTTCAGCATGAAATCCAGGGCGTGATGCAGATCAGAGCTGTCATATCCCGGCTTATTATCCCAATACGTGTAAGAAGGGAGATAGCGAACGCTGACAAATGTGTTCTCAGCACTTATATCGCCAATAATCTGCAACTGCTCAATTATCTTCCAACTCTCGTCTTCTGCACCTTTCCATTCCTGACGAATGTTGTCATCCCATTCGAGCCGAAGACGATTGTCTACCGTGAACGGCAACCCGCTCTTCGCAACCGCGCCGAAACAAACAGCGAACAGCAACGCAAAGATTACTAAATATTTTATTACTTTCATACTATACTTCCCCCTGTATTCATTACATTGGTTTAATTTCAATTCGAAAATTATCAGTTAGGAGTCACAGGTGTCGGCTTCTGATCATTGGGGTCAACACCCTTCAAAACCAGCAACAATTCACCATATGTGACAGGGTATCCAACCGGCCCTAAATCTGTCTGCAACTGCTTGTCATCAGGCTCACCAAGCTTGGTGTCCCGCTTCAAAGGATCAGACGAAAGCGTAGCAAACTCCGCCGATTTGAAATCCGGCACAGGCTCTAACTCACTGACAGTCTCACCAACGGCCTCAATCGGCACACCCAAACTCTGGAGGTAGGCAACCCAGGAGGCAGGATCATCGGGGTTCTCAACATTTTTGCCCTCGCCCATAGCCAGCACAACGACGCGAGCCAGATCTTCGCGGTTAACCTCTGTGCCAGGCTTCCAGCCATCAACCGGACTCACCTCGTTGACCATAAGGACAGCAAAACACTCGATATCCGTAGGATTCGCCGGAAGATATCTGTACAAACCCAGAACTCTTACCAGCATCTGCGCCAACTCACCCTGAGTGACAGGCTTGCTAGCCTCCGACTTAGCGGGCTCAGCAACTCCTGTGTCTTGTGCGCACACGCCGACGACAATACTCATCGCCAACACCAAACTAACCAGCACAATACTTTTTTTCATCGTACTCATTCTCCTTTCCACTTTAACAAACTCAGTAGCGAAAACTAAAATAACAATCGCCCTGAAAGACACTTTTTCTCTTCAATGAACACAAATTCGCATAAATCAGTCATTTAAGTCAACACAAAAAAATCACGTTTTTACACTTTTCCCTATTCGTAAAACACACCTTATTAGATTATTAACTTTAAGTACAATTTTTTTTAGTTTTTTTTCAATGCCAAATCCGCCAGTATTATCGATGCCATAGATTCAATAATTGGAACCGCACGCGGAACCACACATGGATCGTGCCGACCCTTGGACTCAAGGGTGACCGGCACACCATCATACGTAACTGTCGCCTGCGGAAGACCAATGGTCGCCGGCGGCTTGAACGCCACGCGAAAAACAATCGTCTCGCCATTCGAAATGCCTCCCTGCACGCCGCCGCTGTTGTTGGTCTCTGTTCCAAGCCTCCCATCTCTCATCTCAAAAAGATCGTTATGCTCTGATCCGCGCATATGCGCACAGGAAAACCCCGAACCTATCTCAAACCCTCTGGCGGCAGGAATCGACATCATCGCCTGCGCCAGTAATGCCTCAATCTTCCCAAACACAGGCTCCCCAATCCCCGCCGGAAGACCACGACATTCACATGTCACAACTCCACCAAGCGAATCTCCCCTGTCACGCACATCCTCAACCGCCTTTATCATCTTCTCCGCAACACTAATCTGCGGACAACGAATCGGGGTGGTGTCGACAAGCGCCCTGCCGATTTGCGATACCGGACTCTCCGTCATCTCAATCTCTCCAACGGAACTCACCCACGCCACTACCTCAACACCATATTCACGCCGCAACCACTTCTCCGCGACAGCCCCGGCCGCGACACGCCCCACAGTCTCACGTGCGCTTGCTCGCCCGCCGCCACTTGATGCTTTTATGCCGTATCTCATCCGATAAGTGTAGTCCGCATGAGATGGACGTGGAATATTAGACATATCGCCGTAGTCACCGGGACGTTGATCGCCATTTGCGACAAACAGTGCTATCGGGGTTCCCAGTGTCACCCCGCACTCAACCCCGGAAAGAATCTTTACCTGATCCCGCTCGTCTCGCGGTGTCGATATGCCACTCTGCCCGGGACGTCGCCGATCGAGCTGCGGCTGAATATCCCCTTCGCTTAATTCGAGCATCGACGGACACCCGTCCACCACCGCGCCAACTCCACTACCGTGCGACTCGCCAAAGGTAGTCACTCTGAATATTGTTCCTATACTGCTCGACATTATACATTTCCGTAATTATTAGCCTGTCAGTTGCCCGCCCGTTTCCACACCGGATATCACGTTTTCTGAGGACACGACCACGCAATGCACATGACCTCATTAGTCTGAATTGTTTGCAAAGAAGAAGACTACAATCAGCTTGCGTTTACAACCCTGAAATCAAAAAAAATAACTGCTTTTTTCGATGAGACAAATGTGAGTTCCGATAGAAACCTTATGCTTTTGAGAGAAGCCATCAAATCCCGGCTGAAAGACACTGGGCTTTGCCACCTTGCGACTTGTGTTGATTCGTTGAGAGGATAGTATTAAGGAATATAGATATTTATGAATAGATCAGACAGCTATATTTTATTCAAGCAGTTTTTTGATCTCGTCCCATGTCAGCTTACTGATCATGTCACCACCTTCGCTAAGCGTGGAGTTAATAACCGCCCTCTTTTTCTGCTGCATCTCCACCACCTTCTCCTCCACTGTTCCTTTCGTGATGAGCTTTATGCTGTAAACGGTGCGCTTCTGCCCAATGCGGTGTGCACGATCGGTCGCCTGATCTTCAACGGCAGGATTCCACCATGGATCGAAATGCACCACCATATCGGCACCCGTGAGGTTCAACCCTACTCCCCCGGCCTTCAGGCTTATAAGGAATAGGGGAATGGTGCTGTCGGTATTAAACCTTTTTACTATGTCCAGGCGATTGGATGTCGATCCGTCAAGATAGCAATATTGCATATTCCGCTCTTCAATCTCTTTCCGCAGAATGGTGAGCATGGAGACGAACTGACTGAACACCAGCACGCGATGTCCCCCGTCAACGGCTTCATCCAGTAACTCAAAAAAGAGAGCCATCTTGGCAGACGGATAACGACTTTTCAATCCTTCGTTCTTTAGAAGGTCAAGATGACAACATGTCTGCCTCAGTTGCAACAATAGCTTTAATATCTCCATCCGGGAGTTGCGAATCCCCTTGCTCTGAACTATCTCGTTCATGCGACGGCGGGAAGATTCCGCCAACTCCTTGTAAACCTTCTGCTGATCCCCGGTCATTTTGCAGTACGCGATCCGCTCTATCTTTTCGGGTAAATCCTTGGCAACCCTGGATTTTGTTCTTCGAAGTATAAACGGTCGCAGTTTACGCTTGAGTTTTCTCTGCGCAATCTCGCCATCGTGCCCCTCCGCAGCAATCGGTCTCTCGTAGGCCGCACGAAACTTGGCGTGCGATCCCAGATAGCCGGGCATCAGAAAATCCATAATCGACCAAATATCCGACACACCATTCTCAATCGGGGTGCCTGTCAGCACCATGCGATTGTCCGCGCAAATACGCTTCGCTGCCTGCGCATTCTGCGTGGAATGGTTTTTGATGTGTTGCGCCTCATCAAGAACGAGAACAGCAAACTCGTGCTCCGCATAGAACTCAATGTCACGGCGCATAATCGCATATGAGGATATCGCTATGTCAACCTGCGAAAGCTGATCTCTGCGCGTGTGCCTGTCGGTGCCGGTCAGCAGTAAAACCCGCATCGACGGCATAAACTTCTGCACCTCCTCGGCCCAGTTCTCCACAAGACTGGTGGGACAGATAACCAGAGACGGCTTATTGCGGGCGGAGGGAAGCAAGCGTTCAGCCTGGAGCCACGCCAGCGTCTGCACCGTCTTCCCAAGCCCCATCTCATCGGCCAATATTCCACAAAACCCGCACTGTTCCAATGACCGCAACCAGTTTATCCCCTCTTTCTGATAAGACCTCAGCATCTTCTCCAGCTTTTCGCTCAAAACAATCGGCGTTGAAACAATCTTTTTGTTTTTCTCCTCCGCATCAATCATCCAGTCTCGAACAGCCTCAACATCAACGCCGTCAAGCGCATCCAGACTGGATTTAACGTAGGGGGCATAAACCTCCGGCACCCTGAAGCTACCCGGTAATCCTCCTTCGCCACGACTGCAGTCGCGGAAGACCTCCGCCATATCTTCAATTGCGCGGGCATCGAGAAGCAAAATACGATCGTTTTTCTCCACATAGGAGTCGCCCTTCTCCAACGCCCGGTATATATCGGACTGCGACAAACTGCTTCCGCCGTCATCCGTAAACTCATAGCGCACCTCAAACCAACCACGCCCGACCGCAGAATCAACATGCACCACTGGTATCACAAAACTGGCCGAATCCAAGTGCCCGGCAATACCTCCCTCCATCTCAATCTTCCAGCCACGCCTCTTTAAATCCGGAAGTTCACGACCCATGAAGTTCAGCACCTCACGGCATCCCACGATGGGGTGCAACGCATCTCCGCATCCGCCCCCAAATCCCGCTTGCTTCAAACACCACAGCGCATCCTCTTCACACGGGATATTCCTTACATAATAGCGTAACAGATCCAACTCGTCCGGGAGTGCAAAGGAGCCATTCACGCCATCCTTGCCGGCAATCAGGCGAATATCTTCATATTCCACAAACAACGTCGCCGCCAACGATGCGGGGCTACCCTTGATCTTGAGGCAAAATTTAGGAACCGCAGGCTCAATAGAGAACAAATCGATGCCAACCTCGCTCTCAACACGCATAAACCTCTCAAGTTCCGGCAACTCCTTGTCGAGAAAACGCGGAACAGCAGCACGCTTCACCGTCACTATTTCCTTATATATATGCCGCAGAGGTGGCGGGAGCACATTTTTCAACGGCCAAAAGTTGCCGGCACCGTAAACCCATCCCGATCTACCGGCAACACAGTAGAGAGGAAACTCCGTTCCCCGCATAAAGGGTATCTCGGTGTGAATTCTCAATATCAACTCACCGTTCTCGTGATCAAGATCAACATGCAGAGTGCTCTCCAAATCGGTCAGGTCAACCATTATCTCCTGATCTCCATCCTCCTCCCCTATCGATTCGCCCTTGAGAAGATTCAGCAGATTGATAAAGTCCGGCATGGACACGTCAATCCCGCTATGCGCCGGACCCTCTGAAATATCCTCCAGCACAAACAGCACCGCGTCATCCTTTTTTGACAACTGCAAAACAGTGTCCTGTGGTATCGCGTCCACCGCCCAGCGGGCTCCCTTCACACTCACATGGCAACAAACCGGTACTGTCCCCTCCAATATCCCGTCCCGCCATCCACTACCAAGCGTGATGCCGATACACGCCGGCACCGCCCCCTCTGTGGCATCACACACGCGCTGAACATACTGCGATTCGTCAAACTCTTCCATCCTCTGCGACCGCCGCTTCTCCTCCTCTGCCATTCGCTCACGTTCAGGATCACTCATCTGGCTTATCACCGCCAACCCCAAAGCTATCACGTGTGTGCAAACCACTCCGCGCTGCACACTGTCATAACAAGGACACATCGGATCCACCGAACCATCCGGACAAAGTTTGAACTTCGTGCGAGTGACCCGCTCCCCATAGCTGATCTTTCCAGAGCAATACGGATACTCAAACAGCACCTTGGAGACAACACTCCGCTCAAACAGAGCCTTCCCCTCCACAAACTTGCGCCGACCGCCCCAGCCAACCATCATCTTTTGAGTAAACGGTACCATTCTCAAACTTCTATACTTTCCGTTAAAATTCATCGTCCAATAACCAGCGGCATACCCGCCTGTTCAAAAATACAAAACGTCAAAATTAACACAGCCCTGAAAAAAAATCAATTTAATTTGGATTTCGGGTTTGACATTTTAGATAAATTTCGGCATCTATACCCGTTCACCTGCAAAAAAGCAGGCAACGTTGATTGTGGACGCGATTCGTTTTCAGCCAGACTCGCGCCCCTAATACACAAGATACAGGACTGAAAAATTATGAAATATACGGGACCAAAAATAAAACTTTCGCGGCGACTCGGCATTGCTATCACGCCAAAAGCGCAAAAATATCTGGAAACACGCCCCGGCCCTCCTGGCATGCACGGGCAGAGTCGCAGACCCAAGAAACAGTCTGACTACGGCAAACAGCTGATCGAGAAGCAACGCCTGCGCTTACAGTACAATATGAGCGAGCGGCAGTTGCGCAACACCTATAAAAAGGCATCGGGCAGAAAAGGCAACACTGCAGATGTCTTCATGCAGTTGCTCGAATGCAGACTGGATGCCCTCGTGTTGCGTGCGGGATTTGCACGCAGCATCTATGCCGCCCGCCAGTTGGTGAGTCACGGACATATTCGCATCAACGGCAAAAAGGTAGATATCCCCTCATATAACGTTCGCATCGGTGAAGTGATCTCCGTCAGAGAGAAAAGCAAAAAGATGGATTCCATTATCTTTGCCATCCAAAACGCGAATTTCACTCCATACCTCAAGGTGGATACAGACAGCTTCACTGCCGAGCTGATGGAGTTGCCAAACAGAGAAGATATTCCAGTAATCTGCGAAATATCGCTCGTCGTAGAGTTCTACTCCCGCTAAATAGAGCCTGTCCCGAATGCGGTCATTTTGACCGTTTTCGGACAGCGTTCAACCGTAAAACCCTTATGATTGTCAGCCCGCCACTCAGGCGGTCGTTTTTTGGTCTGCCCCTAATTCCACACACCACCGTGCGGTCGTGGTGGCAAGCTTCCAGAGGTTATGTGTCATAATGCTCCAGTCCATACGTGCCGCCCGGTTCTCAACCCCCGTACATCGTAACGGGCTACCGAGATAAGCGTTCTTGAAAACAGAAATACCAGCTTCAGCTCCAGTCCGTCATTTTTAAGCTTTTCCCGCAAAAACAGAATCAACCCCGGATATTCAACATTGATAATGCCGGGTCTCTCAAGATTCAAACTGTTTTTGTGACCGTTGAGATCTCTGTCGACAGTATAACTTTTCGTGCTTCCATACTCCCGCACAATCCGCCCCATACTTCCACGTGTGAATTTATTGTCGCCAGGCGTTTATGATCGAATCCTGTTTTCATATGCTTTATAAAAAACTGTTGTTCAATTCCTGTTCCCAGAGAACCCGAAGGAACTGGTGAAATAAATGGCTTAAGGAACAGGCTGAAGCTGTGTTGCCATTGTGCCACCAATACATCTAATATTGCATTCTTAACAACATTCACGGAGGAAAGGATCAGCGAAATCGAAAGATGGTTGAATGACTATCCGGGATGGGTGCTTGAGTTCATGATGCCCAACGAGTTGTCCCTGAACGAACTTAAGGAATCTCATACATAGATGAATAAATATCACCTCATGCGATATTTAACTTTACAACCTGCCCGTCTTTGTCACACACAAACAAGACGTTGACATGTTACGAATATTTGCTAATATACACGGGTTTTTGAAAAATAGTGGCGAGAAATGAATGATTAAACAGAGATCGATAATGTGACCAGTAACGAATAGGAGTCAACCCGTGGCAGCAAAAAAGAAAAAGTATGTTTATTTTTACGGTGTCAGCAAGAAGCTGACCGAAGGCAACACCACAATGAAAGCCATACTGGGCGGCAAGGGTGCCAACCTCGCCGAGATGGCGAACGCCGGGTTGCCAGTTCCTCCAGGTTTCACAATCTCAACTGAAGCGTGCGCCTACTACAGCAAACACAATCACACCCAGCCGCCGGAGATGATGGCTCAGGTGAAAGAGCAACTCAAGACGCTGGAGACTGCACAGGGAAAGAAACTTGGCGATCCCAAAAACCCACTCCTCGTCTCTGTCCGCTCCGGCGCGGCAGTCTCCATGCCGGGAATGATGGACACGGTGCTGAACCTCGGCTTGACAGACAAATCGGTTCAGGGGCTCATCAAGAAGATGGATAACGAACGTCTTGGATGGGATTCATATCGCCGCTTCATAGATATGTTCGGCAATGTTGTGATGGGTCCTGTCACGGGACTGACACACGAGCATTTCGAAGAGGCTCTCAGGAATCTAAAGAAGAAATACAAGGCCAAGGAAGACACCGACCTGACAGCTGAGCAATTAAAGGAGCTAGTAGGTATCTACAAAAAGATATATCGGCAAAAAGTAAAAAAGGCCTTTCCCCAGAACCCGATGGAACAGCTTGAGCTTTCAATCCACGCCGTTTTCGGTTCGTGGGATTCGGAACGTGCGATCAAATATCGTGAGATCAACGGCATCACCGGTCTACTCGGAACCGCAGTCAACGTCTGCACTATGGTTTTCGGAAACATGGGTGCCCGCTCCGGCACCGGAGTCGCCTTCACGCGTGACGGCGGGACAGGCGCATCCAGACCGATGGGTGAATATCTCATAAACTCACAGGGCGAAGACGTGGTTGCCGGTATTCGCACACCGAAAGATATTAATGACATGGCCGCCGAATCTGATCCAGTGTGGGCACACGCGCACAAACAGCTTCACGCGATCATGCGTAAGCTCGAAAAACACTATAAACACCCGCAGGATGTTGAATTCACCGTTCAGGACGGCGAACTCTTTATGTTGCAAACCCGCAACGCCAAGCGCACCGGTCTTGCCGGTGTGCGCTGGGCGGTTGAAATGGCGACAGGAAAAGATATGGTCACCGGTGCGAAGCAGGCGAAGATACTCACGCCCAGACAGGCCCTGCAGACATTGTCAGGAAATGATCTGGAGCAGTTGCTTTTCCCCATTTTCTCGGCCAGGGATGAGTCCAAAGCCAAGGTAATCACAACCGGATTGCCGGCGGGTCCCGGCGCCGCTGTAGGGCAAATCGTTTTCAACGCTGCGGACGCGGAGGCCGCCGTAAGCAAAAATAAAGATGCCAAACTGATCCTGGTGAGACAGGAGACAAGCCCGGACGACGTTGGTGGCATGTGGGCCTCACAGGGAATCCTGACCAGTACTGGTGGCATGACATCACATGCGGCTGTGGTCGCACGCGGCTGGGGCAAATGTTGCATCTGCGGTGCTGGCGACATGGATATCGATCACAAAAAAAAGACGGTGACTGTCGGCAAAAAGACATGGAAAGAGGGTGACTGGATCAGCCTCAACGGCACTACCGGCACCGTATATGAAAACAAAATCGCCACAAGCGTCAGTCCAGTTGTCCTCGGAGTCCGGGGCGATAAGACGGCGCGTCAGGATCCAATATACAAGATGTATGCCAAGATTTCCAAATGGGCTGACGAGTACCGCAAGATGAATGTCCGTACCAATGCCGACACGCCGGAGGATGCCGAGATGGCGCGCCGCTTCGGAGCCGAGGGAATCGGACTATGCCGCACAGAACATATGTTCTTTGAGGGCGACCGCATCTGGGCGATACGCGAGTTCATTCTCGCCAACGACACCAAAGAACGGGAGAAAGCACTCTCAAAACTGCTCAAACATCAGCAGTCCGATTTTGAAGGCATATTCAAGAGCATGAACGGGCTTCCGGTAACAATCCGGTTGCTTGATCCTCCGCTGCATGAATTTGTTCCGCACAGCGCGAAAGACCAGAAAGAGATGGCGAAACGACTCAATGTCCCTGTATCTGCCGTCGCCAAACGGGTTGAGCAACTCAAAGAGTTCAACCCCATGCTCGGTCACCGCGGTTGCCGACTCTCAATAACCTTCCCTGAACTTTGCCGAATGCAGACCAAGGCAATTATTCAGGCGGCATGCAAAGTCTCCAAGCTCAAGAGGATTACCAAGGTGTTGCCGGAGATAATGATTCCTCTGATTGGAACAAAAGCGGAACTGGACTACCTCGAAGCGATTGTTCGCGAAGTGGCTGACGGAATTCTCGCCAAAAAGGGAATGAAGCTCAAATATAAAGTCGGAACCATGATCGAAATCCCGCGTGCCGCACTCACCGCTGACGAGATTGCCGAAACAGCGGAGTTCTTCAGCTTCGGCACTAACGACCTCACACAGATGACTTTCGGATATAGTCGCGATGATGTCGGAACCTTCCTGCCGGATTATCTGAATAAGAAAATACTTCCTGCCGATCCATTTCAGACAATCGATGTTGACGGTGTCGGGCAGTTGCTTCTGGGGGCAGTGAAAAAGGGACGTTCGACCAATCCAAAACTTAAGTGCGGTATTTGCGGTGAGCATGGAGGAGATCCCGACAGCGTGAAATTCTGCCACAAAGCCAAACTCAATTACGTCAGTTGCTCACCATATCGTGTGCCAATAGCACGTCTGGCTGCGGCGCAGGCGGCAATTGGGCGCTAGCCGACTTGACAATCTGCGATTGTTTGGCATATGACATGCTTTGAACTTGTTTAGTTAAGGAGTACAATGTGATGGGTAGTGAAGGGGGCATAAAAATATACCTCCAGGAGATTGGGCGTATTGATCTTATTACGCCCGAAGAGGAGATTGTTCTGGCCGCGAAAATAAAGGCCGGAGACGAAGATGCCCGTCAAAAACTGATCACTGCCAATTTGCGCCTAGTTGTTAAAATAGCCAAAGATTATGCCCGCTACGGGCTACCCCTGCTCGACTTAATTGCCGAGGGGAATGTCGGACTGATCAAAGCGGTGGAGAGGTTCGATCCTGCAAAAGGCGGAAAGCTGAGCACTTACGCCGCATGGTGGATAAAGCAGGTGATCAGAAGAGCTTTGGCAAATCAGGGGAAAACCATCAGACTGCCTGTTCATGTCGTGGAAAAGGTGTCCAAAATGCGCACGGCGGAACATACGCTCACCGAAAAACTGGGACGCAAACCAAATATTGACGAATTAGCCGAAGAACTCGGAATTCCCACACGCAAGGTTCAACAGCTCAAATCGGTCGCCGTCCATCCCGCCTCACTCGATGCCCCCATCGACGATAACGACAACGGCGTGTTTGGAGATCTCGTCCCCGACAACGCCGCACAAACCCCGTATGAAGAGATGAATAATGCCCAACTCAAGGAAGAAATTGAGGAACTGGCGCACAAACTCTCTCCACGCGAACAGGATATATTGAAATATCGCTACGGACTCCTGGGCAAAGATGCGGAAACGCTTGAAATGGTGGGCGAACGTCTCGACATAACGCGTGAACGCGTTCGGCAGATACAAAAACAGGCGATAGAAAAACTGCGTAACATGCTCGAACAGGAGGAGACCCCGACACCAAAAGAGAAACGGCTGAGAGGTTGCGCTATGCGGAGAAATACCGGGTGATGAGGTTCACTGCTGTCGTCCAATCTTCGGACAATCGCCCGAAAAAGTTGTCCATGCCCTGGACAATCGCTTTGATTCGGGTTGTTCATAAACTTTCATGCAAAACGGAGCACATCATGAAAGCACTGGTAATTTGCAATATTCACGCTTGACATTCATGCTTTAAATCGCTTCTCTCTTGTGCATACGGGAAGAATCACTGCTCGGACGGATGGAAGTTGGTGGAAGTGTTTAGTGTGAATAGACGGTACAGATTAAACGTTAACCAGAATGGATAAGGAGAGAGTATGAGAAAGCTGATATGGACTGTTTCGATGCTTTGTTGTGTCGTTATGCTAGTAAGTGTTGTACAGGGTGCCGAGAAGGTGAAGCCTGAAAAGTATGCCGATAGCCCGCTGGACTTTACGTTTGGTGGTGATTTCCGCTGGCGAGAGGTCTATTTTGACAACATCCCGATAGTTGCGGATCCTCCAGGCGTAACCCGGGGCGGAGCCAATCACTTCTTCCGCTATCGCACACGGTTGTGGGGAGGCGTACAGGTGGAAGACAACTTCGCGGTCAAGGGTCGTCTGGTTAATGAATTTCGTCATTTTGAACACGGACAGACTCGCTCCTGGGATGCGTGGGACGAGCTGGTTGTCGATCAATTATACGTCGATGTTAAGGGGTTGTTCAACGACACATTCGATCTGCGTCTGGGTCGCCAGGACCTCATATACGGTACCGGCAAGGTGTTGCTGGAAGGTACGCCTAAAGACGGCTCGCGCACAATCTACTGCGATGCGGTCAAGATGGTGTATAAAGGGCTTGATGACACCACTATCGATATACTGGGAATCTACAACGGACCCGAAAACGAGTTGGTACTCGGCAGCCAGGATCGCGACCTGACAGGATGGGATCCCGCCTACAATGATTTGACCGAGAGTGGCGGCGGTGTCTACCTCAAAAACAAAACCAGTGAAGATGTGCCGTTTGAAGCCTACTACTTCTATAAACACGAAAGTGACTGGGAGAACCGCAAAGGTTGCACGCAACCCTCGGCCAACGTAAATACATTCGGCGCCAGATTTATGCCGAAGTACGCGCCTGTCTCCATAAACCTCGAACTCGCTGGACAGTTTGGCGACAGGGGTCCCGAAGACCAGACCGGATACATGCTGGATGCCTCAGTTACTGACCATCTTGACGGCAAAACCAAACCTTGCGTCTCGCTGGGACTCTACTACCTTTCGGGAGATGATCCCAATACGGCGAAAGATGAAGGCTGGAATCCGCTTTGGGCACGCTGGCCGCAGTACAGTGAACTGTATATCTATGCATTCGATGCCGAGGGAGCCGGCCGCTGGTCAAACGTGAACATGCCGCATATCGACTTCTCTCTGGTGCCGACTGACTGGCTGAAAACCAAGTTGCTTGTCGGCTATATGTTTGCCCCGGAAAAAAATGGACCGGGTGGTGGAAGCGAAAGAGGATTCATCACCACTTTGCGGAATGATTTTACGATCAAAGAAGGACTCTTTGCCAAGAAAGATGCCGTGAAGGGGCATGTCGTGCTCGAATTTCTTGATCCCGGCAACTATTACAATGAAGACAGTGTTGCCGGATTCGCACGGCTGGAACTCTCATACGCATTCCAATAGAGAACCGTATTTAAAGAATAAACGGGTTCGGAGTTTCTCCGAACCCGTTTTTTTTGAGAAACGAAACATTAAACCTGGATTCGACACACCCGCGTTCCCCTCGCCACACCATTCTCCGTCCTTTACTGTGAATCTGAAAATATTAAAAAATCGAAATTATAGAGTTGCAATTTTAAAATACCTGCTGTAATTTTGATGACAGTTATGTGAAGAACGCATCCATCGTCTCGCGTTCCGCGTTCGTGCTGGAAAGAAAATGTGTTGCGGATTAGTAAGGATAACGAAAAAAGAAAGAAGGTATCATGAAGAAGTTGATTGTTTTATTGGTGGTTTTGAGTGTCGCCGTTTCGGTGAGCGCGTACCTGTACGAGGAGGATTTTGATACTAGCGGCAACTGGTATAGTGACAGTTCGCTTGGCAGTTACGCAGATCCTGTTTTCTACACAAATAATGTGTCTACCCCGTTATTCGACAGCTTTAAGCTCGGTGGAGATGCGTCTCCCGGTTTGCGCGAAGCTACTGAGACACAGGGTGGTGATTACGCTTGGCGGCTTGATGATAACGCTGGCGAGTATTTTCGCTATATTTTAACAGATGATTCACTCACTGTTACAAATTTCAGCCTTTATCTTGCGGACTGGGATGTTTCCGACGATAACACATTTGAAGTGCGTTATAGCGTTAATAGTGGTTCCAGCTACACCACGTTGCAAACTTATGATGCTGCAGCCAAAAACGGCTGGACTGATAAGGAGTACCATCAATTTTCATCCGGTACTGTTAATTTGAGTGCCACGTCGGGGAATGATTTGTACTTAGAGGTTTACAACACCGATGGCGCGGAACGTGTTTTGGTTGACACTTTTTCTGTGAATGTTATCCCCGAACCAACAACATTTGCGTTACTCGGTCTGTTGGGTGTAATAGCATTCGCACGCCGCAGATTTATGATGTAGGTATTCCCACCCTGAAAACCGAAGCCGCCCGAAAGGGCGGCTTTTTTTTCGCCCTGATCCACGCGCTCCCCCAATATTAAAGACACGTTACCGTTGACAATCGCTTGCGGGTTCATAACAATGCAGAATTAAATATATGTGAGAAATCGCGGAAAAGCGAATAGCAATTCGCTTAACGCAGTAACGAAATGCCAAAATTGACAATACACTGTATTTCACCGGGTTGCTTAGTAAGGAGAAGATGAAAATGGCTGACAAAGAGAAGACAGAAAAGAGCGGCAAAGAGATGCCCGAGGCATTGAAGACAGTTCTCAAACGTATTCAGAAAGAGTACGGAGAGGGTGCCATAATGCGACTCGGCGATGAAAATATTATTAAGGATATCCCGTGTGTCTCAACAGGCGCACTGACTCTGGATATGGCACTGGGCATCGGCGGACTGCCGTGTGGGCGAGTGGTGGAAATATACGGTCCGGAATCATCGGGGAAGACAACTCTAGTGTTGCATGTGATAGCAAATGTCCAAAAGTCGGGTGGAACTGCGGCATTTATCGACACGGAACACGCCCTTGATCCGGGATACGCGAAGAAGATTGGGGTGAATCTCGATGAGCTTCTCATATCACAGCCGGACTCAGCAGAGGAGGCATTGAATATTATGGAGACACTGGTGCAGAGCAAGGCACTGGATGTTGTGGTTCTCGATTCTGTCGCCGCCCTCGCACCACGTGCTGAACTGGCGGGCGAAATGGGTGCCTCGCACGTCGGGTTGCAAGCCCGACTCATGTCACAAGCACTACGGAAACTGACTGCAGGAATCAATAGAACACAGACAATGTGCATCTTTACTAATCAGATTCGCGAGAAAATCGGTGTGATGTTCGGCAGTCCGGAGACAACACCAGGCGGACGCGCATTAAAATTCTATGCATCTGTGCGCCTCGATATACGACGCATAGCCACCATAAAGGATAACACTGGTCGCGCTACAGCGAACCGCACAAAGGTGAAAGTGAAAAAGAACAAGGTGGCACCACCGTTCACCGAAGCGGAGTTTGACATCACCTTCTCCAAAGGCATCTCCTGGGAAGGTTCAATAGTCGATGCAGCCCTTCAATACGGGCTGGTGGAAAAGCGTGGCTCCTGGTTCTCCTACAAAGGGGAGCAACTTGGACAGGGGCGGGACGCGGCAATCGCTTTTCTGTTGGAAAATAAAGATGCCCAGAATGAGCTCGTCGCCGCCGTTATGGAAAAATTCAAAGAGAACCGCCTGTAGCGCAACCGATTCTACCGGCAATGACGCGGCAAATTAACGGGGAAGATACTTATGACATCAAAGGAGATAAGGCAGGCATTTCTGGATTATTTCAAGACTAAGGAACACAAAATAGTGCCAAGTTCACCACTGGTGCTACCTGCAGATCCAACATTGCTGTTCGCAAACGCGGGAATGAACCAGTTTAAGGATATATTTCTGGGTGTTCGCAAAAGCGAGTTCAAACGCGCTGTCAATACGCAAAAATGCATTCGCGTGAGCGGAAAACACAATGATCTGGAAGAGGTCGGACGTGACACATACCATCACACCTTCTTCGAGATGCTCGGCAACTGGTCGTTTGGCGATTATTATAAGCGCGAGGCGATAGGCTGGGCATGGGAGCTGTTGACAGATGTATGGGGACTGCCAAAAGACCGGCTGTGGGCTACTGTTTTTCTGGATGACAACGAGGCGGCAGAGCTGTGGCGCGAGGTTACGGATATCAATCCCGAACATATTGTGAGATGCGGAGAGAAGGATAATTTCTGGGAGATGGGCGAAACCGGTCCGTGTGGACCATGCTCAGAGATACATATAGACCTAACCGAGGACGGATGCACAGCGGATATGATCAACGCCGATCTGTCATCGGTTATTGAACTTTGGAATCTGGTGTTTATACAGTACAATCGCCGCGAAAGCGGAGAGCTTGAAGATCTGCCACACAAACACGTCGATACTGGAATGGGGTTTGAAAGGCTCTGCGCCGTGTTGCAGGGAAAGAAATCAAATTATGATACCGATCTCTTTATACCGCTTATCGAGAAGCTTGGCGAGATGAGCGGGCGAGAATACACTGGTGAAGACGGTGTGGCAATGCGGGTCATAGCCGACCATATCAGAACTCTCACCTTCGCCATCGCCGACGGAGTGCTTCCGTCAAACGCGGGGCGCGGATATGTTCTGCGCCGCATTCTGCGGCGGGCAGCGCGTTACGGGCGCGGTCTGGGTCTGAAAACCCCGTTTTTACCCGAGCTGCACCCTGTCCTGGTGACAATGATGGGCGACATATTCCCTGAGATTTGCGAGAACAGGGATGTGATTTTAAGGGTGCTCAAGACCGAAGAGGAGAGTTTTTCGCTCACGCTCGATCGGGGTCTCAGACTTTTTGAAGAGGTTGCCGTGCAGATTGAGGCACAGAATGCCCCCGTGTTTCCATCCGAAGACGCTTTTAAACTTTACGACACGTACGGATTTCCAATCGATCTCACATGCTTGATGGCGAGGGAGCGCGGACTCACGATTGACGAGACGGCCTGCGAAGAGCTTATGACCGCTCAACGGAAAAGAGCGCGAGCGGCACGAGCCGGTGCAAATGCGGAAGTTGAAGAGATTATGGAACTTGTCGGACAAGGCATTCAAACACAATTCTGCGGTTACGATAAGCATGAGATGGAGACCTGTGTTCTACTGATAATGGGAGATGGAGGAAGTCTGGAGAAGGTTTCAGAAGGTGAATCTGCTGGTATTGTGCTGGAAGAGACCCCTTTTTATGGTGAGTCCGGCGGGCAGGTTGGGGATTGCGGCATCTTGCGCTCCGCTGGATGCGAGTTTGAGATTGATAACACCCGCAAGCTGGCAGAAGGTCTTATTATGCACACGGGCAGGGTCTTGAGCGGTAGCCTGACGGCAGGCGACGAAGTGTGTGCGCGAATCGACACTTTGCGTCGCGAACGCACAGAGACTCATCATACCGCCACACACCTGCTCAACGCGGCTCTGCGTGCCGTTCTCGGAACGAATATAAAACAGGCGGGTTCGTTGGTGACTCCCGACAGGCTGAGATTCGATTTCAACTATTTTGAGGGCGTGCCTGAGGATAAGCTGGATGATGTCGAACGTTTTGTGAACGAGAAGATAATGGCGAACACCCCCGTGCTAACCTCGGAGATGCCCTACAGTGATGTGAAAAACAGCGACATCATCGCTGTTTTTAATGAGAAATATGGTGATCGGGTGCGAGTTGTTGAGATTGAAGGTGTCGGTAGAGAGCTTTGCGGTGGCACTCATACAGACTCAACCGGAAGGCTGGGAATATTCCGAATTGTCTCTGAAAGTTCTGTTGCGGCGGGGATTAGAAGAATTGAGGCCGTTTGCGGATGGTCGGCATACGAACTGGTGCGCGACGAGCACAAAATGCTGATCCGAACAGCACAGCGCTTTAGCGTGAAGCCGGAAGAACTTGATCAGCGGCTGGATGCGTTATCACAGAGAAATCGCGAACTGGAGAAGCTTATTGCGCAACTGGCGGAGCAATCCGCCGTAAACGATTCCGGGGCACTGGCGAACAAGGTTCAGGATGTTGAGGGAGTCGCACTGATCGCTGAAGTCGTGAATGATAAATCGCCTTCTGATCTGATGCGGATCATGGATGGACTGCGTTCAGAGATTGAGTCGGGGGTTATTGTAATTGGCGGCAATTCAGACGGGAAGGCGGCATTTGTCGCATACGTTACCACCGACATGATCGAATGCGGATTACATGCCGGCAAACTGGTTGGCGCGGTGGCGCGAAAGACTGGCGGCGGCGGTGGAGGACAACCCGGCAAGGCGCAGGCTGGCGGAAAAGACGGACAGAAAGCGGCAGAGGCCATAGCAGCAGTTCCCGATTTACTCCGGGAATTCCTGGCAGGATAAACTCCAAAACCTCCGCTCTACACAATTCCCTTGGAGCTGTCCTGGAATATTCCCTTGAGGTTCATTTGCAATGACTGAGGATTGGTCGCATTCGCAAGCCCGACAGTTTCGGTTATCTTCCCGTCGCGAATAAGGTTGTAAATTGACTGATCGAAGGTCTGCATGCCAGATTCGTTATCCGACGCAACGGCCTGTTGCAGTTTGTTGAGTTCATCAATGCGTATGAGTTTCCCCACTGTTGGCGTGTTGAACATGATCTCGACAGCAGGAACCAGCCCGCCCTGAATAGCGGGTAGCAGTCTTTGAGAAAGAATAGCCACGAGATTATCCGCAATGGCCTTGCGAATTTGATCGCGGTCGGCATGTTCCGAAAAGTCGAGAATACGTGCGACAGCCTGAGTAGCACTGGCCGTGTGGAGAGTGCTTAGCACAAAATGCCCGGTCTCCGCCGCACTGAGTGCCGCGGAAAAACTCTCGGCATCCCGCATCTCTCCAATCATGATTATATCGGGATCCTGCCGCAACACACGCTTCAGTCCGTCGTGAAACGTTTCTGTGTCCAGACCGACTTCACGCTGAGAGATTATGGAGTTGATATCCGAAAACATATACTCAACAGGATCCTCCAGAGTGATTATTCGACGGCTCTGATATTCATTGATGCGCCGTATTATGGCGGCGAGGGTTGATGACTTCCCGCTTCCTGTGCTTCCCGTCACAAATACAATACCACGCTTTGTGTTTGATAAATCATCAATGATGGGTGGCAGGTTGAGTTCCTCCGTGGATGGAATTCGGCTTTTCACATACCTGAACGCTATGGCCGGACCGTTGCGTGTTAAAAAAACGTTCACCCGAAAGCGCCCAATTCCCTCTTTGGCGAGAGAGAAATCGAGTTCGCAACTCTCTTCGAAATTGGCGAGAAGGTGGTCGGGGACGGCCTCCTCAATAATCATCCGTATATCTTTGTCACCCAGCGGAACAGTGTCTTCTATGACAAGTTCTCCTGAAACTCGGTATGCTGGACTTTGTCCGCAGGTGAGATGCAGATCTGATGCACCGATATCGGCTGTGGATCTTAAAAGCTCCGACAATGTGGACATGTTAGTTTATTCCCTTCCGCAAAAATTTTAAGCTTTTTCTGACTCTGGATATCGATATTTGTATACAATAAGTATATCTTATACATCTCCTGTTCATCTTCAAACGCAGAGGCAACAACAACACCCTTGCAATGGATTTCAGAACCATTCTGACCGGAAGCATTCAATTTGATCTGAAAGTCCATTTCACTGTACTCGTCAATGGGGGTTTCCGATAAAAACGCCGCGCCCAGATGACAGCAATGCGAAAGCCGTAACACCCCGGGAGTATCCATATCCTTCCGATTGAACTCTATATTTATATCTATATCTTTATCGATTGCCAGTTCCATAAAAAATCTCGATTGACACACATAACAAACAGCAAAAAAATACCCGTATACGCAAAGTTTGTCAAATATTTTCTAACGCCCATTCTGCATGTTCGCGAATGAGCCTGTCTTCATCATTCGCGGCAACCTTCAGCGCAGGCAAAACAGAGGGATCGTGTGAGTTGCCGAGAGCAATGGCAACATTACGCAACAGTCCGCGACGCTTTGCGCGAATTATGGGAGTGCCTTTGAATCGTTTGCGAAATTCCGACTCATCCATTCCCATCAACTCAACGAGGAGGGGGGCGGATGTTTGCGGGCTGTATTCGAGAAATTGATGAGACTGAGGAGGAATCAAACGGTTCATGTGCTGACAGCATTCCTGGCAGTCATCGCATCCGAATATCCAATTCCCAATCAGGGGACGCAATTCGACTGGGATCGAACCCTTGCTCTCAATTGTGAGATATGAGATACAACGGCGGCTGTCGAGAATGTAGGGTTTGCGAATTGCGGAGGTGGGACAGGCGGACAGACATTCGCAACAACTGGCACAGTCGTCCTTTATTAAAACAGCAGGTTCATCCGGCTCTATCTCTGCCGAGGTGATGATCTCGCCCAGAAATATATAGGAGCCAAATCCGGGGGCTATCAGGTTGGTACTATATCCGGGGGCTCCAATTCCCGCAAGACGCGCGATGGAGCGTTCGAGAACCGGGCCGGTGTCCATATAGGCGCGGGTGCCGCCAGTGTGCGTTTCGCCATCTATAAACTTTGCCAGCTCCCGGAGGCGCGGTGTTATAACATCGTGGTAGTCGTGACCCCACGCAAAGCGTGCAATCCTTCCCCGCAACGGATCATTCCATATCTCATCGGTCGGATTACGGGTGAAGTATGAGATGCCGACCACGACAACGGAGCGAGCGGCAGGCAACAGTTTCCTTACATCGCATCTGCGTTCGGGCTCACGCTCAAGCCATTGCATCCCAGCCTGGTTCCCTGATTCCAGCCATTGCCTGCAAGCGGAGGTGTCCGGCGACGGTCCTGCCGGGGCAATGCCGACAAGATCGAATCCCAGTTCAACCGCTCTCTCTTTAATTCGCTGGTTAAGTTGCATATCTGTTTTCCATGGAGATTATATACCACATTCCCCCACATTACTCCATATCACTCCATATTACCCCATTAAACACCACGAAAAGCGGAGGAAAGCAAGAACCTTGCGTGCCAATAAAACCGGATGCACATCTTTATTCGTTGTTTTTTCGCGGGATAATTGCTAAACTCTCACCCGAAATAAAAACCCCCGGATGCAGGATTGTGGAACGAGATGAGAATAGATAAATTTGTAATATTTTGTTTAATGACTGCGCTGGCAGGCGCAACGACCGCCCCCGGCGGGGAGAAAACCGAGTCCATTCTTCGATATCCCGGCGTGCTGGCCAACCGTGAAAAGAGGATGGTTGAAATCGAGGCGCAGGCCACTGGACTGACCGCCGGGGATACGCTGGAGTTCCTGCTGATCAACGATCTGAGCGGACACGGATATGAGTCGCTCGCACTGACATCGGCACGTCCCAGCCACATCAGGAAAGCACTTGAGTTTATCGGGGTGTCTGCAGGGACTCCGATAAACACCAGACAAATGCGTTTCTGGCCGCGCGGTGGAAGAGTGAAAATTACCTTTCAATGGGACGAAAATGTCGATGGCAAGAAACTGACACACAAGGTTCCCGCCGGACAGATGGCGGTAGATCGGCAAACAGATAAGACTTTCAACATAAATGAATTTGTTTTCACTGGATCTGCCTGGGTGGCGAATGCGACAAATAGCGAAGAACTGGTTTTGAGTGCGGATATTCACGATCCCCGTTCAATAATCTCCACCTACAACGATCCGGGGACACTGATTGATCTCCCCCGACAGGCTCCGCAAGAACTGGAATACGGCAACATTGTTCCAAACACAAACTTCATTCTGGCGGCAGATTGCCAAATAAAACTTATTTTGAAACCAGCCTGCGCAAAGGGTTTCCAACGGGAGCTGGATCTTTCACTGGATGTGACCATTGATGATAATGGCGAAGAGCTGTATGAACTGCATGCGGATAACGGCGCAATCCTGAATAAGAACACTGTTCTCGTCGGGGTCTTAAGTGAACTGTCTAAAATTATAGAGCATGGAAACATTCCATTCCTGACGATTCACTTCGGGGCACAGATGAAAATATCCAGAATAAATGAGATTTGCGCGTTTTTGCGGTCGATAGATAGTGAGCGCGGAATAAACATTGAACCTCCGCTGAAGGGGGAACTCTACTATAGGGCATTCATCCCCAATCAATCTCTGCGCAACCGTGAGGAACGCGGCCTGCAACCGCCCGAACTGAGCCTCTCCAAAACGAAGAATGGCGTGACCGGGGTTTTGATAAAAGCGAAGAGTGTGTGGGGCGATGACACGACCCCGGATGAGAGTAAATTACAAATTGAGGAATCGAAACTGACCGACCCTTCAGATTTTAAGAACAAACTAACCGCCTTGGAAGAGGACATACCAATACTCATTATCTATGCCGGGAAAGGACTCACTCTTGGCGAAGTGATGAGCTTTGCGCGACCCGTACTCGAAACGCATCCGACAGTTTTTGTGTTTGCCTCAGACGAAAAGTGATCATAATTGAAAAAACCGGGTTGTCACGAATTAAAGAGAGGCATTATGGTGAAATATTTGGTGAGGGTTTTAGGCTGCAAGGTCAATCAGTATGAGGCCGCGCAGATTCGTCAGCTTTTGAACGAACGTGGTGCTGTCGAGGCGGAAGCGGATGAGGTAGCCGATCTGGTGGTTGTCCACTCATGCGCAGTTACCGCAGAGGCGGTGCGCAAGGTTCGCAATTTCATTCGCCGAGGCGTTAAACATTCGCCGAATGCCAAAATTATAGTCAGCGGCTGTGCCGCGAAGGGAGATATTGTCGAACGTGAACTCCCGGGCTATTGCTATGTCCGCCCGGGCAAAGGCTGGCTGACAAGACTGAACCGGGAGCTTGATCCGCTGAACATCAACCATGTCAGAGAGGATGGGTTTGATGAAGACCTTCTGCCGTTGAAAGGATTCAGCAAACACCATCGGGCATTTTTAAAAATACAGGACGGATGCGATATTTGCTGCACATACTGTATTGTCCCGCGACTAAGGGGGCCCTCACGCGACAAACCTCTTTTAAACATACTCGACGAGGCCGAAGGGTTGGTTGCGAGCGGGCATAAAGAGATTGTGATCACCGGCGTGAGCGTTGGGCTGTACGGAAAGAAGAGCGGTGTGTCGCTAGCGCGTGTTGTCAACAAACTGGCGGGGATTGCCGGTATTGAGCGTCTGCGTCTGTCAAGCCTTCATCCCGCCGAGTTGACGGATGAGCTTCTTAATGTGTGGGCCGCGCACCCGAAAATTCTGCCGCATATCCATCTGCCTCTTCAATCCGGGTCTGATCGGGTACTACGCGATATGGGACGCGGATATACTCGCAGAGACTTTCTGGCAGCGGTCGAACGTGCGGTGAACGCGCTTGACCGTCCGGCTTTCAACACCGACATAATTGTGGGCTTTCCAGGAGAGACAGAGACTGACTTTAATGACACCGCCGCGCTTTGCCGCGAGGTGGGCTTTGCGCGTATTCACATTTTTCAGTATTCACCACGTCCCGGCACTCGCGCCGCGTCTCTCGACGGCGGCGAGGCAAAGGCGGAGACAGTGGCGAGAGCCGCGAGGCTAAAGACGCTTTCGAAAGAGCTGGAGCAGAAGTTCTATGCGCGTTTCATTGGAACAACCGCACGGGTGCTGACGGAGACGTTTGATGAACACGCCTCCATCTGCCGGGGTTACACCGAACGCTATATTCCTACCTCATTTCCCGGTGACAACAACGCTGTTGGTCGAATAAAGCAAGTGCGCCTTGTCACCGCAGGCGCAGAAGGAGTTGAGGGCGCGATTTGTGGATAATATTTGTCGAAAAAGATTAATCCTGTAATACGAGGGTCTCCTTTTTGGTTTTTAAGTGTGATTTTTTTGTCTTTTTGGAGTGCAATTTCCGACGGGAAAGTGATACCGTGCCGTTTATGAGCAAAGCATTTTTATTTTTTCTTTCGATTCCTTTCCGCGAAGGGGAGGGAAGAAGGGAGGCGCAGGGTTTTTATCAAAGCTGATGAATTTAAACATGAATTGTAAAGCGTTGGTAAGACCAAATTGCGAGGTATTGTCATGAGTGAGATATTTTTTCTGTGTGAACATTGCGAACAGAGTCTGGATGCGCCGGAAGATATGAGTGGCGAGAAGATAAGCTGCCCGGCGTGCGGCACGAAGATTGAAATCCCTTCTGAGTCAACCATCCCCGCTCCCCCATCGGATGAGATTGAAGAGCAACAGGGGAATGTGCCCACCAAAGAAGAGGCGGAGGAAGAAAAAAAGAAGGCAACCGTCAAGATGTATATCCCTAAAGACGGTGCGGTTTATCGTCCACCCCGAAAAGTGACGATCAAGCGGACAGACAACGAACATGACAAACCGGCGCAAAAGACGCAAAAGAACAGTTTTGCGCCTCGGGAAAAGAAAAAGGGGCTACTGGGGAAAATTTTTGGCGGTTAATGTAGTTCTTTACAGATTTAACGGAATTATGTATACACGACGCAGTTTTCACCTCCCCGGCTTCGGAGAAAGATAATTATGGAACCGAAAAAATCACTTTTAATTATTGTGGCGTTGCTACTCTTTCCTGTGTGTGTGCGGATTGTTGCCGATGAACGCCCGTCACGACCCGTTCTGCCCGTCGCAGGAGATATTGAGAAACCCGACGAAGCTCATGCGCGACCCGCCGCCCCCCCCGTCAATATAGAACCCAATCCCCGACCACGTCCTGTTGTGATACCTTCCGGCGTGGATATCCGGGCGGACAGCCTGGAGTATAAAGAGGAAACTGGAGATATTATCGGCAATGGCAATGTGGTGGTACAACGGCTCGGCGACACTCTCCGCGCCGATTATGTACAGGTGAACGCAAAGACAATGGATGCGTTCGCACGCGGAAATGTGGTTCTTTTGCGAGACGAATGGGAGTGGACAGGCAAGGAATTGCACTATAATTTCAAAACTAAGCGGGGCGATTTCGGCACCTTTGACGGCACCAGTGGCGAGTTTTATATTCGCGCCAAAGAGTCAAAGCAACTGGAGTCCGGTGTCTATGAGATGCGAGGAGTGATGGTGACAACCTGCGACAAGGACGATCTGGAATTTAAGATCCGGGCATCAAGCGCAACGCTGGAAGACGGGCACTTGCTGAAAGCGCACAATATGGTCTCTTATCTCGGACCGGTTCCCTTTTTCTATCTCCCCTATATGCAACTCGATCTGGATAAACGCTACAGCAACTGGGATGTCTCACTCGGGCACACCGGCAACTGGGGACCGTTCCTGCTTGTCGGCTACAGAAAACGGCTCAACGAGAATGTCGAAACTGTCACCCATGTTGACTTGAGAGCCGAACGCGGTCTGGGACTTGGGGAGGACATCCATTGGCGCAGAAGTGACGACAGCGGCAATGGGCGGTTAGAACTCTATTACATGAACGATCAGGATCCGCTGAACAACGAATACGATGAGTGGAAATTCGGAGATCAGGTAGATAGCGACCGTTATCGGATTCGGTTTGTTCACAACGAGGCGATTACCGATCGAGATTCATTAACTGCGGACTTGCAGTATCTCAGTGACCCCAAGTTTCGCGAAGATTTCTTCGAACGTGAATTCCGGCTTCAAGCCCAGCCGGAAAACCGCGTGAGCGTGGATCATCGTGGCGATCACTATTCCGCCGGTATTCTAATGAACGTGAGGCTTAACGATTTTTATGAAAACATCGATCGCAAACCAGAACTCACCCTGGACTTTTATCGGCAGGAGCTGGGCGACTCCCGAATCTACTACGAAGGCGAAAACAGTTTTGTAAAAATGGAGAAACTCTTCCCCGACTCGCTTAACGAAGAAGATTTTGATCTCACCAGGTTCGACACCTATCACAACCTGTATTATCCGGGAAAATATTTCGGTTTTCTGAATCTGATTCCCAGTATCGGAGCCAGAGCTACTCACTATTCTGATTTGACACCGCTGATAACGAGCACCACAAACTCCGTGATAATAACCGACAGCAACGGTGTGGCACGCACGACAAACCAAGTGACTTCAACATCAGCAGATGCCGGCTCCGATATGCGGACGTTTGTTGAGATAGGCCTGGAAACATCGTTCAAGGCGTTCAAAATCATCAACAATGAAGAGACCGTCTTCGGGCACGGTCTGCGTCACGTGGTCGAGCCTTACGCCGCTTACTTCTTCCGCAGTGATCCAAGCGTGAAAGCGGATGATATTTATCAGATGGATCGTATAGACTCCATTCGTAAACGCAATGACATAACCTTTGGAGCCCGCAATAAACTCCAGACCCGCCGCGACAAACGACTGGTGGATTTGATTGATCTGGACGTTTTCACCTCTCTGCGCCTGGATCCAGATGTCGAAGAGAACGATATGGGTCCGCTGGTGCTGGATGCCGAACTGCAACCTACTGACCTTATCTGGATGGATATGGATGCCCGTTATGACTGGGATCAGTCCGCTTTAACGGACTTCAATGCCCGCCTGCGTCTGGGCGGAAATGGCAACACCCGCATGTATGTTGGCTATGGCTATCGTCATGAGGATAAAGATAACGAAAATAATGCGAATGACAAAAATCTGATTGCCAGTGATCTCAACTATTATCCCACTTCAGACTGGGGATTGGGTATGTATATACGCTACAATATAGACAACAGTGAGCTTGAAGCGCATCGCTACTCCGTCCTGCACAAGATGGACTGTGTCGGCTGGGAGACCGGTGTCAGCTTCATCGCCGGACGCGGCGGCGAAAAAGATGACACTCAATTCTGGGCTAAAATATGGTTGCTGGCCTTCCCCCAGATGGAACTTAAAGTCTTTGATGCCAGTTATTAATCAGTTTTATTAAATTACGGGATGTGGAATGGGTGCTTCCGGGGAAGATATCGACTTTAGCGGTCATCAGATGTATGGCGCGGATGAAACCGCAGGACTGCTGGCGGCGGAATATCGCGAAACAGAGACTGGCGGCGGCGAGGTTGTGCTTTTTTTCAGAGACAAGGAGGGCAAACTTGCGGAGGAAAGCGTGAAGTTCAGTCCGTTTATCTGGATCGAAAACCCAGAGCTACTTGCCAAATCTGAACTCAATGTTGAGTATTTGGAACTGTCCGGCAATGCACCCCTCAGAACGCTGGCACGCCTGCAGTCAATGGCAGATGCAAGATATGCGCTGAAGCACTTAAAGAAGAATACTCGCTTTAGCGCATCCGATCCCCATGCCCCATTTTTTTTCATCAACGATCCCGTTCAACAGTATTTGATGTGGAGCGGACGGACACTCTTTAAACAGATACCTTTCTCTGCTTTAAAACGTATGCAGGTGGATATAGAGACCAGCACGACAGCGGGTTTTGACTTCCCTAACGCCCATCGCGAGGGCGATCGGATTATTGTCATTGCCATGGCCGACAGTAGCGGTTGGATTAAAACTCTCTCTCTTGAGGACATGTCCGAATCCGAGCTTCTAATGCGTTTTGTTGAACTGGTGTGCGAACGCGATCCAGACACATTGGAGGGACACAACTTTTTCAATTTCGATCTCCCCTACCTTTTCACACGCGCTAAACGTCATAAGGTGAAGATGGCTCTCGGTCGTGACGGCAGTACGCCGAAAAGCCGCAATAGCCGTGTCACCCTCGGTGATCGCTCAATCAACTATCAGCGTTACGAAGTGTTTGGTCGCCACATTGTGGATACCTATTTTCTGGCGAGACTATACGATATTTCGAATCGTAGCCTGCAAAGCTACGGACTGAAGCCTGTGGCCATTCATTTCGGTGTCGCCGCAGAAGACCGCACCTATATTCCCGGCAATGAGATAAGCACTGTCTTCGAAAAAACCCCCCGTCGTGTCGTCCGGTATGCCCGTGACGACATAAAAGAGACTCTCGCAATCAGCACTCTGCTCTCTCCGATCTATTACGCTCAAGCGCAAATGCTCCCCATGACCTATCAGAATGTGATGGTGAGAGGCAATGCATCAAAGATCGATGCCTTGCTTTTGCGCGAATATCTGCGGCGGCGGCACGCCGTTCCACTGCCGGCGAAGAGTAAGGGTTTTGCCGGCGGTTATACTGATGTGTTTATAACCGGAGTTCGCAAGAATGTTCATCATTGCGATATTCAGTCGCTCTATCCGTCACTGATGATACAGAATAAAATTGCACCACAAAGCGATGACACCGGAGTTTTTCTGGAACTGTTGACCACTCTGCGGGATTTTCGGATAAATGCCAAACAAAAGATGAAAACAGTCGGCGATTCCGCACAATACACCTATCTGAACGCCCTCCAGGGTACGTTCAAGATACTGATCAACTCATTCTACGGTTATCTGGGGTTCAGCCAGGCCCGCTTCTCCGATTTCGAAGCCGCCGAGCGCGTCGCCGCCGAAGGACGAATGCTACTGGAAAGCATGATAAAGTGGATCAGAGAACACGGTGGCGCACCAGTTGAGATTGATACCGATGGAATATATTTTGTCCCTCCGAATTATGCGGACGCACAGAAACAGCGTGTTTTTGAGGAAGGGTTGCAAGAGTTTCTGCCTGCGGGTATAAATGTCGAGTTCGATGGTGAATATCCTGCCATGTTCAGCTATAAGATGAAAAATTACGCGCTTATGACAAAGGAAGGCGAGATCATAATGCGCGGTGCGGCACTGAAATCACGTGGGCTTGAACTCTTTCAGCGAAAGTTCATTGCCGAAATTGTGCGCCTGTTGCTTGAAGACAAGGCAGACAAAATTGTCGCATTGCGAGATGAATATCTGCGAGCTATCCAGAATCGCAAATGGTCTATTCAGCAATTGGCGAAAAACGAAACACTCAAAGAGTCGCCGGACAGGTATGCTGAAAAGATAAAAGGTAAAAGCCGCGGACGCAATGCCGCCTACGAGCTGGCAATGGCATCGTCACGAAAGTATCAGGCCGGAGATCATATCTCCTACTATGTCACCGGCAGTAAAAAAAGCGTAACGGTTTATCAAAGCGCAAAGCTCGTGTCGGAATGGAATCCAGATTATCGCGACGAAAATATTCTTTATTATCAGGGCAAACTTAATTCATTATATAAAAAGTTTCAGGAATGGATACCAGAAACAAATCCAGAGCAGGGAACTCTATTCTAACACAGATTCATCATGAAAAACAGGGGAAGAGCATGAGAAAGAGATCGGACAGGT